>JBGALP010000368.1:0-3403 GCA_044223805.1 Agriterribacter sp. | reverse complement strand
ACCTTGAACGTATAAACGCTATTGACAAAAAAGGACCGGCATTGCATGCTGTGATTGAAATAAATCCTGAAGCACTATCTATTGCGAAAGCAATGGATGAGGAAAGAAAAGCAGGTAAACTCCGTGGACCGCTTCATGGAATTCCGGTTCTTATAAAAGACAATATAGACACGGGTGATAAAATGCACACTACGGCAGGCGCACTGGCTATGCAGGATCATATTGCCAAACAGGATGCATTTTTGGTTAAGCAGCTTCGGGCAGCCGGTGCCGTTATATTGGGTAAAACCAATTTGAGCGAGTGGGCAAATTTTCGTTCTGCGCATTCCTGCTCGGGTTGGAGCAGCCTGGGTGGACAAACAAAAAATCCTTATGTGCTGGACCATAATCCCTGTGGCTCCAGTTCAGGTTCGGGAGTGGCTGTAGCAGCCAACTTATGCGTTGTAGCTGTCGGCACAGAAACCGATGGATCGGTTACCTGCCCCGCTTCTGTTAATGGTATTGTTGGTTTAAAACCCACGGTAGGGTTGGTTAGCCGTTCGGGCATTATTCCTATTTCTGCCACGCAGGATACGGCAGGGCCCATGGGCAGAACCGTAAAAGATGTAGCCATATTGCTTGGTGGGATGGTTGGTGTTGATGCCGGAGATGTAATAACAAAAGAAAGCGAAGACAAATTCAAAACAGATTATACTGTTTTTCTTGATTCGAATGGATTAAAAGGAAAGCGCATAGGGGTAGAGAAAAAACCGCAAGGCGATAACCAGTTTATGCATGCGCTGCAACAACAGGCAATAGAAGTATTAAAAAAACAAGGCGCGGAAATAATTGAGATCAATTATATAGATGAATTGAATAAGTTAGGTGGAGCAGAATTTACCGTTATGCAATATGAATTTAAAGATGGACTGAATAAATATCTTGCTTCCGCTGGAGCAGCAATGAAAACATTGGCTGATGTAATTGATTTTAACCAAAAAAACCAGGATAAGGCGATGCCTTACTTTAAGCAGGAAACCCTCGAAAGCTCCAATAAAAAAGCAGGGCTGGATAGCAAAGAATATATAGACGCACGCACAAAAAGCCATGCTGGTGCAAGAAAGATAATAGATGCATTGGTTAAAGAACAAAAACTGGATGCTTTTTGTGGACTCACCATGGGACCAGCCTGCAGCATTGATACCATTTATGGCGATCGCTGGGGAGATGTTTTTCTTACCGGTCCTGCGGCTATGAGTGGCTATCCGCATATTTCGGTTCCCTGTGGAATGGTATATGGTCTACCGGTAGGACTTTCTTTTTTTGGACCCGCCTATAGTGAACCCGCATTGATCAGTATGGCGCATGCCTATGAACAGGCATCTAAGAAAAGGATAAAACCAACATTTAAAAAAGCATTTTTGGATGTAGCCGGTGCATGAGCAGAAGATACAAATACTATGTGTCGCATTTACACCTTTAATTGTCGGGTTTGCACAGCCCGGTTTTTGTTTTTGTACCGGATATTTGTATCACAAAACAAATATTTATTTTCATCTTAAAATGATAACAACATGGAAGCCGTAGAAAAGACCGTTATTACAATAGAAACAACCGTAAATGCACCTGTAGAAAAAGTATGGGATTATTGGAACGGACCTGCGCATATAGAGCAATGGTGTACTGCTACTCCTGAATGGGAAACGGTAAACGCTAAAAACGATGTAAGAGTGGGCGGCATTATTTCTTCCCGCATGCAGGCAAAAGACGGAAGTATGGGTTTTGATTTTGGCGGCGTATATGATGCGGTAAAACCAAACGAATACATTGAGTATACTATGGGCGATAGCAGAAAAGTAAAAGTGTATTTTACGGCACAAGGTAATAATACAAAAGTGGTGGAAAGTTTTGAAGCTGAAAGTACCAATCCTGTTGAAATGCAGAGAGCAGGTTGGCAGGCAATACTGGATAACTTTAAAAAGTATACAGAAAGCTGATGCAACTATAAATATATTGGAATGGCTGACTTAAGGGTTAGCCATTTTGATTTTTGATCAGTCATATTTCTTTGGTATCTCACCCGTCATAAAATAATATACCAGCTTATCTTTATTATATCCCACCTCACTGTAACGGGCACCGTCTATCTGTTGTTTACAATAATGGTGCAGATGATGAAGATGATGGCAAAAGTATACAGGCAGGGATCTATCTCCCGGTCAATCAAAATCAAGTATAGTCACGCTGACTCTATATTGCAAAGGCATTCACAGGTATAAAAATATTTTTGAGCCATGCGCTGGTACTACTATCAGGCTTTTGTTGTAGCATGTGCGCCCAAGGCGGGATCACACTCTTGTACGCCTTTATCGCTACGCAGCTTTTACCGAAGCGAGGCTCATGTTCCCGATGTGTATTTTGTATTGTCATCCCGATTCCGTCCCGGTAGGGATCTATCTTCCAGTCAATCAAAATGAAGTATAGTCTCTTTACTGGCAGGTCTTGTCGTTCTGGCTTTACCTCCAAGCTATACCTATTCTTAGGCGTTACTTATCTTGCAAAATAAAGCTTGATAAATTGTATTGTAGTTTGATAATCTTTCGCCGTTGTTGGTGTTGTACCCGGCTCTTGCGCATAGCTTCACCAACAACTTCCTACGAGTTGTAGTGAGTGATGAAACCAAAATCGTCTATGTTAAGCTCATAAAAACGTGCAGAGGAGTATTGGTATTCTTCCGGAAGCAAACATACACCAGCTTTAACCGGATTCTGATGAATATAGTCAAGCTTTTGCTCGTATACCTCCTGTGATCGTAATTCGATGCTTAATGGGTTCCTTTCCCAAAACTGATATTTCCTGTCCCTGGCGTTAACTTCAAAATGAGACAATACCTGCGGATGATTTTTTTGTAAATCCTTTTTCATTTGCTGTGCTGTGAATTTTAAAAAATCTCTTTGCACGGCATCGGCCATATTGCCAGCCTTCATTTGCCATATAAGATGCATATGGTTCGACATAATAACGAATGCATTAATGACAACGCGATTGTCTTCCACAATGAATCTCATGCTGTCTATAATAATTTCTTTGTATTTGTCTGGTTGTAATAGCTTTTTCCATTCGAGAATTGTTGCAGTAAAAAATTGAGGGTATTCTGTAATGATGTTGTTCATGGCTTATTGATGAGGTATAAAGCTATTTCATTAAATCTTTATTTCTTACTTCTCCGCTTCTGTTGTTGGTGATTGCCATTGCACGGTTCCCGCGCACGAACACCAACAACGGCGTAAAAAATTGAGGGTATTCTGTAATAATGTTATTCATGGCTTATTGATGAGGTATAAAGCTATTTCATTAAATCTTTATTTCTTACTTCTCCGCTTCTGTTGTTGGTGATTGCCATTGCACGGTTCCCGCGCACGAA
>JBGALP010000059.1:0-22637 GCA_044223805.1 Agriterribacter sp. | reverse complement strand
TACAGCTATGGGGCCTGCATTGGTAACGCTGGATGAATTAGAGCAGTATGAAATTCCTGCCAATTTGAACCACGAAGGTAAAAGCTGGAATATGGATATGATTTGCCGCGTGAACGGAACGCGGGTAAGCAAGGGCAACCTGGGAAGTATGGACTGGACTTTCGCAGAGATTATTGAAAGAGCATCTTATGGTGTTGATCTGTATCCAGGTGATGTGATTGGCAGCGGAACGGTAGGAACAGGATGTTTTCTTGAACTGAACGGAACAGGAAAGTTGAATGATGCCGGTTATACAGAACAATGGTTGAAAGAAGGCGATACAATAGAAATGGAAATAAAAGGTTTGGGAATACTCAGGAATACTATTGTAAAAGAAGATAGCGACTGGAGTATATTAAGCCGTAAAAAGATATAAGAATTGTGCCATAGCTGCCGGCTGATATTGGCTTACTTTTGCAGTTATAATTTTTTATTTATGATCAAGCGTATTTGTTCACTTGTTACAGCATGCACCGTGTTTCTGACCTCATGCCTGGATACCGAAGAAAAAATTGTGATCAATAAAAATAATAGTGGCGACTACACATTAAGTATCGACATGAGCAAATTGCTCACATTAATGGATCAGATGGGTGGCGCAAAGGATTCAGCTAAATTACCAGAGAAAAAAGATTCAACGCTTTATTTTAAGGCTTATGTAGATACATCAACCGCGCTTACTGCTAAAGAAAAAGAAATGTATCGTGACGGAAGTTTGCGGATGCAGGTAGATGAAGACGCTAAACAAATGAAAGTGGTTATTCACCTTCCATTTAAAAGTATAGCTCAATTACCAGAAATACGTTCTTCTTACATGACAGTAATTGACAAGCTGAACATTTCAAATAAATTGAATAATAAATCAGATGGCGATAATGGAATGAGCGATGCGGAACCTGATCTTTCAAAAAACAAAGACATGTTAAACCCTGTACAGCAGGCTTATTCTTTTACTGCCACTCCCGGTAAAATAGCCAACACCTTAACGAACAAGCAATTGATAACCGATAAAGTTTCTAATGACTCTACCATGCAGATGATGCAGCAGATGAGCTTAATGATGGGTGATATGAATTATAAAACGGTTATTGTACTACCCAGCGCGGTAAAAAAATATACAGGCAATCAAAGCATTCTGTCTAACGACAAAAAGACAATTACTTTTCTTAACACATTTACAGATATGCTGAACAAACCCGAAAAAGCCGGGTATTCGGTAGAATATTAGAGTGCATTTGAAATTTTCGCTTCATGACAATTTTCCGGTCGGTGAGACACCGACCGGTAGCGGACGCTACAGGCGGGTGTCTCACCCGCCTGCGGAAATTTCAAATGCACCCCAATATTAGGTGTAGCTTTTGTTGTTTACCTTTGCGGCTCAATTTTCTTATACTTTTTGTATGCAATGGTATTGTGAATCTTTAACGGAATACAAGCGGTTAAAAACCAGGGAAGTAAAAGTAGGCGATTTGCTTATAGGCAACTATAATCCTATACGTATACAAACCATGACCACTACTGATACAATGGATACCATTGCTACAGTAGAACAATCCATCCGGTGTATAGAGGCCGGTGCTGAACTGGTGCGTATTACGGCTCCCAGCAAAAGGGAAGCTGAAAACCTGCTGAATATTAAAAATGAGCTCCACAAAAGAGGGTATAAAACACCGTTAATTGCTGATATCCATTTTACACCGAATGCCGCTGAAATTGCCGCAAGAATAATAGAGAAGGTGAGAGTAAATCCCGGCAATTATATTGATAAGAAGAAATTTGAATTCATTGAATATACAGATACCGAATATAATGCGGAAATAGACAGGATAAGGGATCGCTTTACGCCGCTGGTAAAAATTTGTAAGGAGTACGGTACGGCTATGCGGATAGGTACTAATCACGGTTCGCTCAGCGACCGTATTATGAGCCGCTACGGCGACACACCGATGGGCATGGTGGAAAGCGCCATGGAGTTTTTAAGAATAGCCCGTGCTGAAAATTATCACAATATTATCCTGAGTATGAAGTCCAGTAACCCGCAGGTAATGGTACAGGCGTACAGGTTATTGGTTCGGCAAATGACGGATGAATTCCAGGAAAATTACCCATTACATCTTGGTGTAACCGAAGCAGGAGACGGAGAAGACGGAAGAATAAAATCTGCCATCGGCATAGGCACATTGCTGGAAGATGGCATAGGCGATACCATACGGGTATCATTAACCGAAGATCCTGAATTTGAAATACCAGTGTGTAAGGATATTGTGAAGAGGTATAAGGGGGAAGGCAGGAATGAGCAGTTAGCAGTTAGTAATCAGCAATCAGCAGTAAAAAAATTATCGTCTCTCACGTCTGACGCCTCACCTCTCACTATTGACCATTCACCATTGACCATTCACTATTCCCCCTTCGAATATAAACGTCGTCAAACATTTGTGATTGATAATATTGGCGGTCATCATGTGCCGGTGGTGGTGGCAGATATGAGCAAAGCCGGAACCATTACGCCATCCATTTTGCAAAGCATAGGCTATACTTACAATGAAGGGTTGGATAAATGGAATATAGGCGATATGGCGGCAGACTATATATACTATGATGGAAACGAACTGCCTTTTGCATTACCCGGTACATTAAAAGTAATAGTGCCTGCACTATCGTGGGCAAGCGTTAGCAATAAAGAAAAGTATTTCCCCATATTCTCATTGCCGGAATATGCAACAGCAACAAGTGAGCAAAAAAGCCGCACAGTTAATTTTGTAATGGTTGATTGTTTTAATGATGGAGATGCGGATACAGATCTGCTCAACAGCATCGCTGGCGACCATACCGTTGTATTATGCTTGAGCAGTACTAACAAAAATGCTATGCAATCGGTGCGCCGCATGTTTAGTGTAATAGAAGAAAAAGGCATTCGTAACCCAGTTATATTAGTTACAGATAGTAGCTGGGAAACACCCGACGAACATCTTATTCATTACGCTACCGAAACCGGCGCTTTATTGTTAGATGGAATGGGAGATGGTATCTGTCTTGGCATGAGTAGTAAAAGCTATGCCGGTAGAGCCGCACAATCAAATGCGAGCGGAAGAAACTACATTACCAATAAAAGTGTAGAGCAGTTCATCAACAATACTGCCTTTTCTATTTTGCAGGCAACACGCACCCGTATTTCAAAAACCGAATATATTTCCTGCCCATCCTGCGGCAGAACCCTTTTTGATCTTCAGGAAACTACAGCAAAAATCCGTTCAGTAACCAATCACCTGAAGGGTGTAAAAATTGCCATCATGGGTTGTATTGTAAATGGCCCCGGTGAAATGGCTGACGCTGACTTCGGTTATGTGGGAAGCGGTCCCGGAAAAATTACTTTATACAAAGGCAAGGAAGTAGTTAAACGTTCAGTAAACAGCGATATAGCGGTAGAAGAGCTCATCAATCTACTAAAAGAGAGTGATGCATGGGTGGAGCCATAATAGCCTCGTTTATAATTCATTTAAGATCAAAGTTTGGATTATTTCCTTCATAGAAACTTTGTATCAGATTGTATCTTTCTGTATCATTTTGTATCAAATTGTATCAAAATATTTTACGCCACTTTCTTCAACACAGATATAGCCATCATTGAAGGAGCATCCCTGTAATCAACCGCCTGCTTATCTCCCTTATATGCAAAACGATATCGCCTTCCTGTAACAGGTCCTGTAGCCGTTAACCCGGTTGATCCTGTATACTCAAATTGTACATCTTGACTGGCAGTACGCTCGTTGTGGTTGTACGTAATATTATTAAATATCTGAGCTGTGTGCTGGTGCAAAAAATCAGCTCTTTTTTTTCCGCTGCAGGACATAATTTTTAGTCTTCTTTATAAAATGAGTGAATATTGTTTGAATCTTTTACTTTAGTTGCTTTCTCAAGCAAACAGGCAGCTCCTGAAAATGCCAGCCAAAGCAGGATGATTTCTTTCCATCCTTGTCCAATAAAAAACCCTGCAATAAAAGCAATCCACAAACTCGTGCAATAAAAGCAATCGAGCAGGCTTCCGAAAAAGCCCGCTCCTGCTTTTTTTCTTATAATGTACATAATATTGAATGGACCATCTTCCTTAGTAAAAAGATGGGTTACTCTCCACGTTACTAAAACACCAATTACAAACAGAAGCCATTCGTTATGCAACATTGTTATGGTCTTTGAATGCCGATTAATACCTGTCCTCCATAGAAATAAGGATAACCACCTTCTCCATCCGTTAACCTCAGATTACCGCTAAGCGAAATACCAAAGGCACAGAAAGGTTGACCTGGTTCCAGCCAATGACCGCTGGCCGGGTGTAATGTTACAGAGTAGTTTCCATCGCCATCTGCCGTTGGTTCATTAATGGTGCCTTTAAAATTGGTAATGCAGTTCAAATCATTTCCATGAACATAGTTTCTTCCGCTGTTCACTACATTATCCAGTATACCAAAGCTCGCAAAATTTGCCTGTGCCGCAGGAGGTGTAAATGCAAATCCACCTGCGCCTTTAGCCATGCTTAATCCATAATTGCTCATAAAGCCGGTGGTTGATGCAACAGGATTATGGATAGCCTTGAACTTCACAGTAAGTCCAGCACCTTCTGTTACAACTCCATTTACAGCAGGCAAGGTAAACAAAGCACATTCGCCTAAAATACCCACTCCGTCCATAGTAATATCAGGGTCAATGGCAGCAGCCGTTTGCTGATCCTGGAAATACAACGTAACCGTTTCTTCTGTGTTAGGTACAGCTACCATATTATTATCGAACCCCTGGATTTTAAAAATATAACTACCGTTTGCGAAATCACCAGTCGCGATTCTCGCTTTTATATTACGGTAAGCTATCAACCAATTTTGTGAAGCATCAGTTTCTACATTAAGATAAGCATTTTTAACAATGTCGAATACCGGTGAATCTATAACATTAGTTCCCTGGAATCTTGGCAAGGAAAACGGCCTGGTATAGGGAGAGAAAAAGGAAAGAAAAGTATTTTTCCTCGACCATAACTTATAATACTTCACCTGGGGGTTACTGAGGCAACCTCTCAGTTGTAATATACCGTTCCACGCTGCGCAACGTACAGCCGGAGCGCCACTGCCGTATGCTGTAATAATACCTTGTTCATGGAGAAAGTTGCCGGAACCAATGCGTGTACCGGAACCTGATGGAGGACCCAGAACAATATTACCAATACCCTGAAGTATATGCTGTCCATTGCAGGCCATAGGAATAAGGCAAGATTTTGTTTTTGGTACGCAAATGTTGATTCTTCTTAAATGACCAATGTTCCAATAAGGGGCGGTTTCAAAAACGGGCAATGTGCTGCCAGGACAAAGTAGTTGCACCATTACATCTGGCGCAGCCTGAACAGAAGTGTTTTCACCGGTAGCGGTATCATTTTCTATTTCATTAACTACAGCTTCAGTATCAACAGTAAAACGGAATATATAATTGCCATTACGATCGGCGAAGGCATCGCCTAAAAAAGTTCTTTCACCATTTCCTGAATAAGGGTCGCCAGCCAGTTCGCCTGTGCTGCGGTCGTATTCCTGGAAATTCAGAATAGCATTCGGCAATGCGCCACTTTCGCAAAAGAAACGATACCGGTCAATAATGCTGATGGCTTCGCGTTGCAGTTTACTGGCTGGTAAGGCCATAGCTGGTGAAACATTGGTACGTGTGGCAACCAGGCGGTTAAAAGCATAAGATGCTGCTTTGTTTTCGCCTCCCATATCAATAGCATCCTCCACCGTTTTAATGGTATAGTTTTCTTTAGCAGGGATAGCGTCTGCTGATGTTAAGGGAATAATCATGGGAATAAACGGATCACCAGGAGCTGGTGGAAGCGGTTGAGGATTTAATGCCACCAGGTCAACAGCTTTTACTCTTGATGGATAATAGCTTTTTATGAGCTCCTTTATGGCCGGATTTATTATGGCTTCTTTTAACGCCAAAACAGTATCAATAATAATATACCGCCTGTTGCACGGGTTAAAAATGCACGAACCCTGGTAGTAACTTACATTGCCGTAAACAATATAATCATTGGCGGAAACAGGCGTTCTGCATGTTAAAATAAGATCATCAAAATCTGCGTCACCTCCTGAGTCGTTCGATTGTATATCGAAATGATAAAAACCGCCTGATGATACCGGGAAGGTGATCTGCATTTGTGATGGAATAAATCCCGTACCGGGATTATTAGCAATTGTGACAGACCAATCAGGTCCATTTACAAAAATTTCCGGTGAGCCCGTACTCCCAACGTATGTACCGTTTCCGGTATCGGCTCCTTCAATTTTAAACTGTTGTGGAAAAGCTGCTGATTTTGATTTAACGCTGATCAGCCACATGCCCTGCATTTTAATAGACATAAGAAAAAGTTTAATGATTAAATCAGATAAAAGAAAAGAACTTGATGGGATATACGCCGGGTGACAGAAACACAACCGGCAGTACAGTATATTATGCAGGTTAATACAGAACAACAAGAGGTAGTAAGTAAACCGGGCGCAGCAAAAATTGTTACCCTCTTATATTTTCTTTTAGAAAGTTTTACAATTAGGCTGCTTTGGTATATTATAGTGTAAGGTTATCTTTACCGCATGAGCAATATCAGGAGGCAAAGCATTATTTCTTCAATTGTAATCTATATTGGCTTTGCTGTTGGTATGCTCAATACCTATTTTTTTGCCAAACAAGGGCTTTTTACAGAATCACAATATGGATTAACGCAGATTTTTATTGCTATTGCTGCTACTATGCAGGCATTCGCCTGTTTTGGAGCGCCTTCTTATATTTTTAAATTCTTTCCTTATTACAATCATCATTTGCCGGCTCAAAAAAATGATATGATGGCGTGGGCGCTGTTAACAGGAATTATTGGCTTTTGTATTGTTATGATTGGCGGCTGGCTTTGTAAGGACCTGGTGATAAAAAAATATAAAACCAATGCCGCCGACCTGGTGCGTTATTATTACTGGATCTTTCCTATGGGGTTTGGATTAACCATATACGCTATACTTGAAGCTTATGCCCAAACATTGCATAAATCTGTACTCACTAATTTTTTAAGAGAAGTACAATGGAGATTATTTACAACTGTATTGATTGTATTGTTTATTTTTCATTTTATAGGCGATTTTTCGGTTTTCATTAAATGGTATGTATTTGGTTACCCGTCTATTGCTATCATTTTGTTTATTTATCTTATAGTTACCAAAAAAATCCATTTTACCTTTTCTGTCAGCAAGGTTACCAGGCGTTATTTTAAAAAGATCATTTCCTTTAATGTGTTCGTATATTCCGGCATGTTGGTGTTCACCATCTCCCAGGTATTCGACACATTTATTATTGCTTCTGTTTTAGATGACGGATTGGCAAAAGCCGCTATATTTAGTTTAGCTCAAACTATGACAAGTATTATACAGGCGCCCCAGAGAGGAATAATAGCGGCTTCAATCGCTCATTTATCGCAGGCATGGAAAGACAAGAATATAGCCTTAATACAAAAAATATATCAACGATCTTCTCTTAACCTGTTGCTTTTTGCTCTTGGTATTTTTGCATTAATAGCGTTGAATTACAAAGAAGCGGTATTAACATTTAAGCTAAAAGATACTTATGCACTTGGCTTCAGTGCATTTATTGTGCTTGGCATCGCAAAAGTTATTGATCTTGGAACGGGACTGAATGCACAGATCATCGGCACCTCAAACTACTGGAAATTTGAATTGATAAGCGGCATGGTGTTACTCGGAATAACGCTGCCACTTACTTATGTATTGGTAAAGCAATTTGGCATACTTGGTCCGGCCATCGCTTATTGTATTTCAACAACCATTTATAATACCATACGCATCGTTTTTTTGTGGCAAAAATTCAAACTGCAGCCTTTCACCCAAAATAGTTTGTATACGGTTGTTGTTGCTGGTTTATGTTATAGCATATGTTATATTATTTTCAGAAATGTGCACGGCTTTGGTGGACTGATAATAAGATCGGCAATTTTTATAATATTATACGGAGCAGCAGTGCTTGGTTTTACTCTTTCGCCGGATGTAAAACCAGTGTGGCTTACCATAAAAAAAAAGGGTTGGCATGAAATAATCGCCTTGAAATTTTATTTTACCGCTACGGTTACAAAATTGTTCTCTCAATGACTAATATATAAGAAGGTATGGCAAACCTAAAAACTGTTTCAGATATTGAATTGCTTGAAAATCTACAAACCAATGAAAAGCAGGATGATGCCATCAGAAAATTGTACAGGGAATATTACAGGCTTTCGGCGCATTATGTATTGCAGAATGGTGGTGGAGAAAGCGATGCGGAGGATATTTTTCAGGAGGTTTTGATAGCTTTTATTGAATTGGTGCGTGATGGCAGGTTCAGGGGCGAATGCAGTATAGGAACTTTTTTATATACGCTTACGCGAAATATGTGGATAAATGAATTGGGGAAAAGAGACCGTTCTAAAATAAGAGAAGAGAAATTTGAAACGGCTAAGGAAATGGTTGATTTTGATTTCGGGCGGTTATTGGAAGGGCGTGAAGCAAGGAAAACTTTGTCTGGGTTGATAAAGCAACTGGGAGAAACATGCCAGAAAATTCTTCTGGCATTTTATTATCACAACCTCCCTATTAAAGCAATTTTACAAACGCTGAATTATCAGAATGAGCAGGTGGTTAGAAATAAAAAATATAAATGCTTAAAAGATCTGGAAGAAAGCGTTAGGGCCGATCCGAACATATTAAACACATTCAAATCTGCTTACTGGCATGAGTGAAAATTTTACAAAAATCGAAAGGTTGGTTCGTTATCTTGATAACGAGATGAGTGAAGAAGAACGAAACAGTCTCGAAAGCGAATTGGCGGAAAACAGTGAACTGCAAACCGAACTTAATGTTGTTCGTGCTTCCCAAAAGGCAGTAAGGCATTATGGTATAACAACCAATGTTTCAAAGCTGCATAAGGAAATGATGGAAGAGCTTAAACAACCTGTTACGCATGAGGCAGGTAAATCGTACATAGTACGCATGCTGTCTTCTCCCTTAAAAATTGCGGCTGCAGTAGTTGTCATCATTTTTGCCGCGGTTATTTTCGAATATGTGTCTCTGTCTTCACAAAGTGTTTTCTCCAGCCAGTATATACCGTTCGAGGTGCCAAATTTAAGGGGAGATACTGTTGAACGCACCAGCATTGATTATTACCGGCAAAAAAAATACGATCTGTATATTAATGAATTTAAAAAAATAGTTAACCCCTCTGCAGACGAGGAATTCATGGCAGGTACGTCTTACCTTGAACTGGGGCAACCTCAAAAAACCATTGAAGCATTACAGCGTTTGCAAAGTGCAGACCAATCCGTGTTTCAGCAGCAGGACGCTGATTACTATCTGGCATTAGCGTATCTGCGCAATAACGATCCATCCCGCGCGTATACTATTTTTAAAAAAATACGCAACGATGAAAATCACAGCTACTACAATAAGGTTAGCAGATGGTTACTCATCAAATTAAAAATGCTTTCTTTTAAGCAATAGTGTCTCATCTGTATATCACATCACTCAGGGTTTCTATTTTATTCACGCTCTATTTTCATTCAAAAAAATTGAAAAATATTTTTTTGAAAAACGGTTACATCCTGATTACCTGCTATGACCAATATATGTTAGTGTGCCGGTGAATGGTTAACACGCTTATTCAAAATCAACTAAAAATAATTACATGAAACGTTTTAATGTATTGGGCAAAATTTTCATCGCTTTCGCTTTTTTGTTTATCGCCGTATCCTGCCAAAAAAATGGCGATAACAGTTATTCCGGAAAGACAGATCTGCACATTTATCTCACAGATGCACCTTCTTTTGTTTTTGATGCGGTGTTTGTAGAGATTGTGAAGATGGAAATAAAAATTGAAGACGACAGCACACATAATGAAAGTGAACATGAAGCCGGTGATGATAATAGCAGCGGGCGCCATGGTGATGGCAGTGAAGATGAAAGCAGCGATGACCATGGTAGCGGCGGATGGATAACGTTGAACATCAACCCTGGTGTATACGATTTGCTGAGCCTGCGTAATGGAATAGATACGCTTGTCGCTTCTGGCAATATTACTTCAAATGCAATTCAAAAAATACGAGTTACACTTGGCGGAAATAACAGTGTTGTATGGAACGGCGAAAAACGCGCCTTGCAGGTAAAAGATAAAGACAACCAGGTAATCATAAAACTGAGCGATGATATGGTAAGTTCTAATGGAAGTCAATTAAACCTTTGGTTAGATTTTGATGCATCACGTTCTATTGAATTAAAAGACAACATATTTGAACTGCGTTCTAATATAAAGGCATTTACTAAAAGCCGTGCAGGTGCAATTGAAGGAAAAATATTACCGGTTGCAGCAAAAGCGGTTGTGTATGCCATTAACGGCACAGATACTACCAGTGCATTGCCCGGCAGAGAAGGTGAATTTAAGATTATGGGATTGAAAGCCGGGTCTTATCAACTGTTAGTAAAACCTACTACCGGTGGATACAGCGATAAAACAATTTCCCCGGTTGTTGTGTCTACCGGAGAAGATGCACATGTAGGAACCATACAACTTTAATGCAAATAAGAAGAGCAATTGCGCCGCGTAAATAATTATTTTACGCGGCTTTTTGCTTTTATAAAAAGATAAAGTAGTCCAAAAACTCCAACGATTGCCGCAATTAATATCCAGTATTTGTTTTGTTTTATCAACTGGTGTGTGTCTCCAATTAAAATAAGATTAGCCCAAAAAGCCGGCTTTTTAAGGCCCGGAGATATATCTGCAGATTGCAAAAAATCGAGTTTAGCTTTTTGAAGCGCTTCGTCAATAGCATATCCTTTTTTTAAATAGGTATGTAATTGCTTCATAATAAAAGCGGTTGACTTATCTTCTGCTTTCCACAATGAAGTAATAGTGCCCTTACAACCTGCATATGCAAATGCTCTTGATAAACTAATGATTCCTTCACTGCCTGTTAACCGGCCGCTACCGGTTTCGCAAGCGCTTAGTATAGCAAGTTTTGTAGCTGAAAGGTCAAGATGGTAAATTTCCTGTTCGTATAAACGAAAGCTCGTATCTGCATCCTGATCGTGAGGATAGAAAATGATTTGTGAACGTTCGGGTAAACTATCATCTGCAATAGCATGTGTTGCCAGATGCAATACATTAAACCGTGAAGCCAGGTTTATAAATGTTTTTTTATTTGCCGCAGAGTCAATCAATGATGTGCCAGGCAAATTGCTGATCTCATATAAAGAAGCGGATAATACAGGTAATGATACGCTGTTTTTATTTGCATTCGCAAATGGTGCCATTGCCAACACACTATAGTTACTTTCGGGTGCAGCAGCAGGATTTAAAAAGTTAGCCGAATATTGATAGCTTATGGCATGATCTTCTAATAAACTCCGTTTGCTTTCGGGGTTGATTAGTATTTCGATTGGAAGATAACTGAGATCTCCATATGGAACTATAATCCATCTTTGCTTTTCAAATACCGGAGCAGGTAATCCCCTAATAAGTTTTTGATAAAGCGATGTAGAAAGTGCATTGGTTTTATCAGCATCCGTGACATTATCCATTTGTTGCCTTATACTAAACACTTCTTTTTTAAGATCAGATGTCAAAGTTGTTTTTACGTAACCCAATCGCTGGTTGGTAACAAAAAAGCGGATGAGGCTGCTATCGGTTTCATAAAAAGAAAGAATGGCCTGCTGATCATTTAATATGGTATGTTGTAGCTCTTGCAGCGGACGAAATGTATACCCGAATTTTAATTTATAGTATACAGGGTCTTGATCTAACTGTTGCTGAATACGCGAAAGGGCTATCTCAAGTTCTTTTTGTTGCTGTTGAATGGAGTCACCATTTGTATCACTAAGATTTAATGCCGTAAGGCGAGCTTTTAATCTTTTTTCTTCACGCAATAAATCAAGCGGAATGCCTTTTACCGTTTCCAGCGCTAACCCATATACATCAGCCTGCAAAACGGAAGCCTTGTTATTTTCTGCATATTCAAATGTTTTTTTAAGAAAGCCACTATCCTTTGTTTTCTCAAATAACTCAATCCCGCTTTCCACTGCGGCTTTATATACAGCATCTACACTTTTTTTTAGAAACAGTCTTGATTCGTCTGATCCATATATCCGCTCCATATAATGCGCTAATTCAAAAAGAGAGGCGTAAGTTGCGAAAGCAAGTTTTAAATAGTCATTACCGAATTTTGATTGTTTATGCAAGGCATCGAATGCGCTGGCCTTTTTTTTAAGTACATCAAACAAAAATGTAAAAGGATATAGTCCTTTAAAATTCTGTGGATTATTGAATATAGAGGTGTCTTTGAAGGGCGGATAAACAGCAACCAAAGCTTGTTGATAAAATGCTAAAGCACTAAGTGGGTTGTTTTTCGCCATCATTATATTGCCACTTAACCGCAAAATATTTGCATCATCAAAACTTTTTTGCATAGCCCGATCTGGTGATAATGCTGTTGCATGGACCAATTGCTGCTCTGCCATATTCACATCTCCAATACCGATATAAGCCCTTGCCAGATCGTTGTAAAGACCGATATTTTTGTATGGAACTTTTTTTAGATAAAAAATGGCCTGTTCAAAATTTCCGGCATCTGCATAGGTCACGCCAATATTGTGCAGCAACCTGTCTTTATAAATATCTGTTGAAAGAAGACTTTTATATATGTCAAGTGCCTTATCATACAATCCCAGCTTTCTATACGCAGAAGCAATATTATTTTTATAATTTACCAGTAAATAGGCATTGTCGTTATTAGTGGTATCTAGCAAAGAAAGCGCTTTACTAAAATGAGCGATACTTTTTTTATAGTCGCCAGCTTCGTAATACAAAACTCCCAGTTTATTAAAAAGCCGTTCAGATTCCTGGAGGTGAGGATAAACAATAAGTAAGGCTTCAGCCTGTTGATAACACAGCAAGGCGGAATCGGGCATATACTTGCTATAGTAGCAGCTTCCCGCAAAAACCCATGGTAAAAATGAAATTGAATCAGGAACACCAGTGGAAGCCTTATTGACTTTAATGGCGCTCAAAAAATTGTTGATGGCATCATTGTCTTTTTGATAGCTAATTAATAAAAGGCCTTTTTTATAATAGCTGTCAAATAAAACAGAATCGCTGAAATGATTTTGTTGTAAGAGGTTAATGACTTCTGTATAATTAACTAACGCAAGGCTGTCAGTTGTTGCATTAGCATTATCATTGTTGTAAAGATGCTCTGCGGTAACATACAAGGAACGATAATCAGTAGAGCTATTTTTTAACTGGCCAAACGGTATAATAGCCATTGCGCAGCACAAGAAAAGCAATAAATAGCGCTTGAACATGCCTGTAAGTTTGGTTAACCTTTCGATGTAACTCAAATTACAACATTCAATGCCAATGCCATTAAAATATTAACGACCTACTATAAAAATGCATGGTGGTCTTGGTTTAGCAATTCTTTGTTGAATGCTAAGTGCAGGCGGGGGAGTTGATTGGGATAATATTGTTCCTTGTCTTGAGGCAATGATGCTATCAGCTTCGTGTGTTACATCAGCCATCGTTTCAAAATAGTAGAGTTTCACTTTGAGTTTATTGGTTGCCTGTCCGCTTTTATCATTAATCCGGTAAACCAGTTCAAATTCGTGTCTATCATTATTAGAAGGCGTTTTGCCAAAAACGCCATTCCGAACGGTTTGTGCGAGATTAATAACTGCGCTTTCTGGAATTACGTTACAGCCAAGGTCGTTACAACCTGCGCCAATGTCGAATGTTGTTCCATTATTCAACCCCGGAATGGCAACTCCTTGGGTTCCATTGTATACGGGATGTATAATGGAATCGGCTGTTCCTAGTTTGTAAAATCCATCAAGATAGTTAATGCCTGAAATAGTTACAAAAGTTGTAAGTGTATCGGAATGGTCGTCTGGTATATAAGATATCAGGTATTTCAAACCTGTTTCACTTTTTGAGACCCTGATCTCGCCGGTATTTTTATCAATATCTATTCCTTCCGGAAAACCAAAATAGGTGCCCCGGCGCGATTGAACAGGTGAAACGCTGTAATCTTGCTGATTAGCATTAAGATAGTACACAGAATCAGGGTAATTAAATGCCGGCACAAGAGTAGTATCGTCGCCCGGATTAATGGTGGTATCATCTCCTTTTTTGCAGGAAAACAATGTGATGATGCAGCACACCAGTCCAACATTTCGTAAAAACCCTGTCATTTCAATTTGCATTATAATTTAGACATTGCAGGTAACCAGAATGTAACTGCCAAAGCCAAATTTCTGAAAAAAAACTTAGCCGCAACAATAAAAAAGGTTAAAGCTGTATCGCAATCAAATAGAAACGTTTGCTATACATTTAGTTATCTTGCAGCAAACATTGATTGTACGGTTATGCAAACAGATTTTCTTGTCATTGGCTCGGGCATTGCTGGGCTTACTTATGCATTAAAAGTAGCACGTGATTGTCCAGATAAAAAAGTGCTCATTTTTACCAAAACAACATCAGACGAAACAAATACAAAATACGCGCAGGGCGGTATTGCCGGTGTATGGGACAATGAGAATGACAGTTTTGAAAAGCATATTGAAGATACCCTTATAGCCGGTGATGGATTGTGCAACGAAAAGGCAGTGGAGATAGTTGTGAAAGAGGGCGTTGACAGGATAAGAGAAATTATTGAATGGGGAGCTAAGTTTGATAAAGAACCCGATGGAGATTACGCGCTAGGCAAGGAAGGTGGGCATAGCGAGTTCAGAATACTGCATCATAAAGATGTTACAGGCAGAGAAATGGAAAGAGCTTTGCTGGATGCCATAAAGCAACAGCCCAATATTGAAATGATCACGCATTGTTTTGTGGTTGACATTATTACCCAGCATCACCTGGGTTTTTTGGTTACCAAATCAACACCTGATATTGAATGCTTTGGAGTTTACGCGTTAAACCTGCGCACAAAAAAAATTGAAACTATACACGCTGCCATTACTTTATTGGCAACCGGAGGTAATGGTCAGGTATATCGTACTACTACTAATCCCGCTATTGCTACGGGCGATGGCGTTGCCATGGCCTATCGCGCCAAGGGCAGAATCGAGAATATGGAGTTTATACAATTTCATCCTACAGCATTATACGAAGCTGGTTTAAGAGGGCAGGCTTTCTTAATTACGGAAGCTGTGCGCGGCGATGGTGGCATTTTGCGCAACAGCGATGGTGAAGCTTTTATGGAAAGATATGATGAGAGAAAAGATCTCGCGCCGCGTGATATTGTAGCCCGTGCCATAGATAATGAAATGAAACGCACAGGTACTGAGCATGTATGGTTGGATTGCCGCCATATGGATAAAGAAAAATTTGTGCATCATTTTCCTAACATCTATGAAAAATGCCTGTCGATGGGCATTGATGTTGCCCAAAATATGATACCTGTTGCACCGGCAGCCCACTATAGTTGCGGCGGTATTAAAACAGACGAATGGGGCAGAACATCCATCAGGCATTTATATGCTGCGGGAGAATGCGCTTCTACCGGTTTACATGGCGCCAACCGGTTGGCAAGTAATTCTTTACTGGAAGCAATGGTATTTGCACACCGCGCATACATAGACGGTGTTAGCAAAATGCAAAATAATAAACCAGAAGAATGGGGCAACTGGAACAGGGATGCAATACCTGGTTGGCGTACTGAGGGTACTACTGCCCCCAAAGAAATGATCTTAATCACACAAAGCCTTAAGGAACTGCAACTGCTAATGACGGATTATGTGGGTATAGTAAGAACCAATACCCGTTTGGAGCGAGCTATGCGAAGGCTTGATCTGCTGCATGAAGAAACCGAAGAGTTGTATAAAACCACCGAAGTGTCTCCTCAGTTGTGCCAATTGCGTAATATGATTACAGCCGGTTACCTGATTGTAAAATCAGCTACTTTCAGACACGAAAGCAGGGGGTTGCATTATAATACTGATTACCCCTACAAGAGCGGATTGCAGAATATTGTATTATAGTATTGTCTGAAGTTATTACAGCAGAGATCTATTAACGTTACAGGAAATTCAACATTCATAAACCGGCAATATCATTTTATCTTTGCCGCATGTATTATATTGTATTAGGGTTACTTTACCTTTCTTTTCCTTTTTGCCTTTGTGGATCATTTACCGCATTTCGGATGCTATATCTTTTTGCTGCATTATGTATTAAAGTACCGCAGAAATGTGCTGCTTAAAAATCTTACGATCGCTTTTCCTGAAAAAACGCATGCCGAAAAAATTGTTATCATAAAAAAATTTTACAGAAATTTCACCGATACTTTTTTAGAAGCGATCAAGCTGCTGTTTTCTGAAAAAACATGCAAACGCATTCAGTTTGACCCCTTCTATTTTAATGAACTTTATGCTACAGGTAAAAGCTGCCAGGTACATGCGGGTCATAACTTTAATTGGGAATGGGTGAATGTGAGAGTGGCTAAAGAATATCCTGCCTTGCTGTTTACATTCCAATAGGCAGCAAAGTGCTGGACAAATTTTTAAATATTTCAGACAGAAACTGTGCAACCATGCCACCAACTACCGACATATGAAAAACGCGATGCTGCCTTATGAAACAAACGTATCTGTTGGCACTGGTAATGATCAAAACTCCTGGATCACCACAACGTACCTATTGGGTAAAATTTTGATAAATGGACACCTCTTTGTTACCGGTCCTGAAAAAAATGCAAGGCTTAATAATATTCCGGTTGTTTTTGCCCGCTTCTCCAAACCTAAACGAGGCTACTATCTTATAGAAAATGCATTACATTGAAAAATCGTCTTCCGTGAAAGATGGGTATCAATATTGATTATGTGCGCTATCTGGGAAGAAGTAATCCGCAAACAGCCCGAAGTTTATTTATGGAGCCATAATCGTTGGAAATACGAATACAAAGATGAGTTTGCCCCGCTTAAAATTGAAGATACTTCAGATCAATCTGTGAACGTTTAAGTACAAACAAGCGTTACAAAACGCTTTCAAATATCTATACAGGCTTAATGTAAAATCAATACTGTTGAGGTGCAACGCTTCCGGTTTGTCCTTATATTCTTCAAATTTCCATGCATTGTCGGCTTGCTTTCTACCTATGCGAATAAATGGCTTGGTTGAATCTATCATTACATATTCTTTCAGAGACGCAATCTGTATATAGTAAAAAAACTTTTTACCCATATCGTAGTCTTCCCGTTGAAGGAGATGAAATTTCAAAGTTACTATGATTTTTTACTGTCTTTGCCTCATCGCTTAATTCCAATTCTCCGCAAACTATGCTGGCATCCGGATAAAAATAAGATTCTTTTGATTTGACATAAATACGTAAATCACTTGGATAAATGTTACAGGATTTTCCTTAAAAAAAGACCCGGTCGCAGCTATTATATTGGAAAGAATAAGATTGTGCTTAGGAGAGGCCCCGGCCATAGACATTATCGTTCCTGAAACATATTCGTGTTTAACTTCTTCTCTTCGTTCCCACGAAAGATACTCAGCAGGCGTCATTAAGGTATAATACTTCGGTGCAGGTTCTTCAACAATCATATGCTCAATATAATACTATTCTATAAAACAAGCCCAAGCTCTAACTTGCCAGATCAACCCGGATTCTTGCCTTTTGTAATTTTTTTTATTCTGTTAACCCGCCCATTCGCCTCTCAAAAAAATCCGCTGGTGGTCACAACCAATCTGTTTATCTTGGTTAAAAATTATCGCTTATGTATGCAAAGAATATTTCACTGGTTATAGCTTGCTGTATAATCAGCAGTATAACCTTCGCTCAAAAAAAGAGTGCCCCTGCCGCCGACACGGCTAAAAAAGTGGCACCTCCTGTTCCCCCCAAGCCTTCTGTAGCCGACAAGGTAAAATCAAGTAAAAAGAATGAAGGATTGTTTGTTGTTTACCAGGATACCGCAACCGGAAGCACACAATTATTTATTAAGAAAGATCAGTTAGGGAAAGAATTTATCTACCAGAGTTTTTCTATGGGTGGACCAACTTCTTTGTTTCTTAATCAGAATATGATAAGAGCTACCATGATTTTTTCTATAGTTAAAAGCTATGATAAACTAGAGTTTTTACAACAGAATACCAACTTTTATTACGACTCTACCAACGCGGTAAGTAAGGCTGCCAATGTTGATGCGGCACCTGCCACGTTTTATGCAGAAAAAGTAATAGCCGAGGATTCTACCGGTTATCTTATTGCCGCAGATGGATTGTTTTTAAGCGAAAAGTTAGATCCGATTAAGCCAACGCCACCTCCTGGCATACCGCCAACGATGTTTTTTAATTTGGGTATGCTCAACCCGGCTAAATCAAAATACAAGCAGATCAGATCATACCCGGATAATACGGATATTATTGTAGACCTCGCTTATGATAACCCCATGCCATTTAATGGTGGTGGCGCAGATATTACAGATGCACGCTATAACCGTATACGCATGCAACATTCTTTTTTGGCTGTGCCTCACAATGATTATCGTCCCCGTCACGATGATCCTCGTATTGGATATTTTGGAGCAGAGGTTCAGGATCTTACTTCTATCTCTGCCACTCCTTACAAAGATTTCATCAGCAGGTGGAACCTGTTAAAAAAAGATCCGTCGGCTGCACTTAGTGAACCTGTTGAACCCGTAGTATACTGGATAGAAAACACAACCCCGGTTGAATACAGGGAAATTATAAAAGAAGCCGGTGAAAAATGGAATGAAGCTTTTGAAAAGGCTGGGTTTAAAAATGCTATTGTAATGAAGATAATGCCGGATACAGCTACATGGGACCCTGCTGATATCCGTTATAATGTTATACGCTGGGTTAGCAGCGCCTACCTAAGTTATGGCGCTATAGGACCAAGCTTTTTTAACCCACGCACCGGCCAAATTCTGGGAGCTGATATTACTGTAGAATGGAGAAGCGGTGCCGGTACAAATAACTTTGACGACCTGTTTAATGGTACTGCAGCTTCGGGTGTTCCCGCTGTACAATTGCCATGGCAAGCGGCAGGCAACAGCAGCATTGATCATATTGGTTTTGATAAGGCGCATTTGCAATACTGCAATGTAGCCCGTGAAATGCAGGCTCAATACATGACAGGCTTAACCGCTATAGAAGCATTGGATAATAAGCCTGAAGAAGTAAGACAAATGCACAAGGAATTTTTGATTTACCTTATTATGCATGAAATGGGGCACACGCTGGGACTTAATCATAATATGAAAGCCAGCCAGATGTTGAGCCCTGCTGAAGTAAACAATAAAGCCATTACCGAAAAAATCGGTTTAATTGGTTCTGTGATGGATTATCCTGCTATTAACGTAAGCCTCGACAGAAGCAAACAAGGTAACTATTTTACCACCAAAGCCGGGCCTTACGATTTATGGGCTATTGAATATGGTTACAAACCTTTTACTGCTTCTGAAGAACAGACCGGATTAAATAAAATTTTAAGCAGAAGTACAGACCCTCAGTTGGTATTTGGTAATGATGCGGATGATATGCGTTCTCCTGGTAGCGGTATTGATCCCAGGGTAATGATAAGTGATATGAGTAATGATATGGTGGCCTACGCCGAAGACAGGTTTAAACTCGTTAATATTCTATTACCAAAGTTGAAAGAACGTTACAGTCAGCCTGGACAGAGCTTTCAATTGTTGCGCCAGCGTTACATGATGTTGCAGACACAACGTTTGCAAATGGCAAGCGGGTTAAGCAGGTATATTGGAGGCGTGTATGTAGACCGCAGCTTTACAGGGCAAAATGCTGCGGTAAAACCATTTACTCCTGTTCCTGCAGATGTTCAGAAGAAATCATTGGCGCTGTTAAATAAATATATTTTCTCTCCGGACACCAATACAGACGCTACGCTGTTTCCTTACCTGCAAATGCAACGCCGCGGATTTAATTTCTTTGGTTCAACCGAAGATTATAAGCCACAGGCAATAGTACAAACTATTCAACTGTCAATACTGGCGCAGTTACTGCACCCGGTTACCTTGCAAAGGATTAACAACAGCGGGCTTTACGGCAACACATATACAACCGCAGACCTTACATCAGATCTGAACAATTATTTCTTTACTGAAGATTTGAGAACTAATGTGAACCTGTACCGCTTAAACTTACAGACTGAATATGTAAAAGGGTTGGCGAGTATTGCAACCAGCACTTCGCCATCTGCCTACGACAATGCATCAAGATCTGCTGCGTTGTCATCCCTTAAAAAAATAAAAGCAATGCTGGCAACCGCAGTATCAACCAACGAACAAACACGTGCTCACCGCACCAATCTTAATTTCCTTATTGATAAAGCGCTGTCGGTAAAGTAGTATAATATAGCTTTATGTTGTAGAGGTTGTCATTTTTTGACAACCTCTTTTTATTTTCAAAGAGTTTGAATCACGAAGACAAAAAGACACAAAGCTGAAAATCAGGTCATAGCTTTACACATATTTGCAACAAAAAAGCCACTGCTGAAAATCAGGAAATCATGTCAGAGGTTATTTTGTCTTACGGTTTATAAGATACTGACGATTTCGGTTCTTAAGGTTTGGTTGTTTCAAGGTTTGGATGAATGGTTGTGCATTTTTCAAGGATTGGTTTCAGCTTTTTCAGGATAATTGGTTTGGATTGTTTTTCAGGTATTGGATTGATCTTTGGTAATTCAATGGATTTGCTGGATTCGGTTTCGGTGGATCTGGATTGTAGCTAATGAACGGTTTTTCTAAGGACTTGTTGGTTTTCGTTGGATCTGGACTTTCTCAGGGATTTGGGTTTTTCTAAAGGGTGCCGGTTTTTCAGTGGATCTGGATATTTATCGTTGTTGACAGTACAAAGATGCACCGCAAACACGGGCTTTGAAACTTAATTCGATAAGAAGGAGAGATGCTTCGATTTTCGGGCATTTCGCTTCGATAAGTTGAACCACGGAGACACCGTGACACAGAGGAGCACAAAGAAATTGGTGGTTTGAAGTTTCTCTCGGCCTCGCTGCTCCTTTGCGTTCGCTGCGTAAAAAGCTGATCACTGAAAGCCGGCATCTAAACAAAAAATATTCTTTGTATGGTCCAGAAACCGGCAATAATGGCTATTATGGCCGAAAGTGGAATAACAATGTATTTTCTGTAATAAGGTTTTTGAGAGAACCATTTTGCCAGTAAAAACCATGCGGTTAGTATCACGGTCAATTGCCCTAATTCAACGCCGATATTAAACATTACCAGAGAGGAAAGAAATGCGTTTTGAGGAAGACCCATACCGGATAATGCACCTGCAAAGCCCAAACCATGTATCAATCCAAAACAAAATACAACACCTATGCGGGCAGGTTTTAACCGGGCTGAAAAAATATTTTCTACCGCCACATACATAATTGAAAGCGCGATGAGCGGTTCAACAATTTTTGAAGAGGGCGTGACTACGTTATATATAGCGAGACCCAATGTAACGGAGTGCGCTATTGTAAAAGCAAGCGATTGTAACAATACTGGTTTCAACTTTGGGCTTAACAAGAAACTTAGGTACAAATAAAATATGATCCATCCCAAGTGGAAGAATATGCTCGTACCCAAGTTTGAGATAAAGAACAGCCGCGTCGCCCTTCGACATTTTTTCAAGATCAATAATTACATCGTGCGCAAGAACGCTGTAGGGCAGCGCAAACATTAATAGCAATACCAGGAGGATTTTCATACCATATAATTTCAATACGCAAAAAGCAAATGACTCTTTACCATCATCTATAATAATAAAGAGTCATTTTGCCGGGCATATGTTTGATACTAAAAAGGACTGGCCAGGTATGGAAATGTGGTAAGAAAAAGGTTTGTCGTTTCCATTGATATGGTCACTGGTTAAACCTGGGTTTGATGATCCTGATGAGCCGCCAAAAAGAATGGCCTAACATCAATTACGTCATCTGCTAATGCTCTTCCGGTTAACACATTGGTACCATCGTAAAAAGTAGTGGGGCCTGAAAGTTTAGCATTAAGTACATCAGTAACCAATACTCCTGCAAATGCATCTGCATTAAGCCCTAAAATATTGGTTGTGTAACCAAAGGCGTTAAGCTTCGCTACAAAATCTGATTTAAAAGCTGCACTCATTGCAGAAGGTGTTGTTGTGTTGAATTCGTTCTTGCGGTCTGCACCCACAAAAACAGTATTGATTGCAGGACGCGCCATTTGATCTGCCTGTGTGTAGGTACCTGCTGTATCAAATGTATCCGCAGGCGGATTATTGTTCTTATCTTTTTTACAGCTAATTGCAGTAAGCGCTGCTGCAGCTACTAATATGGTAAAAAATGATTTATTAAAACGGATCATACAATTGTGTTTAAAAATAAAAGAATTATTTAGATTTTGATTCTGCCCAAACATTAATGGTAGAAGCTGAGCCTAATAATGTTTTAGGAACCTCTACCACAAGCGACATCACATTGGTTCCGGCAAAAGCATCAGTAGCGGGATCTTCGATAGTGCCGG
>JBGALP010000058.1:0-23433 GCA_044223805.1 Agriterribacter sp. | reverse complement strand
GCTACATCATTTTTTTGTGCTGTAAATTCAGAAAGATGAAGCCCTTCCATCCAATCCATAGTAATAATGCGCTCTGAAGAAAGTTCTTTATAGTACCTGGGGAAAACAATGCCGGGTAAATGCCTGCAGGCCTGTGCTATTTCCTCGCTTTGCCTTAACTCATTAATATAATCCGTTTCCTCAAGCAGTTTGGTTTCAACTTCTTTAAAATATTTATCAGAGTCTTTGCCTTTAATGTTAAACATTTTAATGGCTATCGGTTTAACCATTGCCAGGTCGGAAGAAATACTTTCTGCCACACCAGGATACTGAATTTTCACCGCTAACTTTTTGCCATTCAGTTCCGCCTGGTGTACCTGACCTATACTTGCCGCATTGGTAGATTGCGGATTAAAATAATCAAAGATCTGGTTAGGATGTTTGCCAAAATATTTTTTAAAAGTTTTTACTACCAATGGTCCCGAAAGTGGAGGAACCGAGAATTGTGATAAGGAGAATTTTTCAACATAAGCCCTGGGCAGGATATTCTTTTCCATACTCAGCATCTGTGCCACCTTCAAAGCACTTCCCTTTAATTCTTTTAAACTGTCATATATATCTTCCGCATTCGACTGGTTCAACTTTTCAGTAGCCTGCGCTTCGTCAGTCATCATCTTGTCTCCGTAGTATTTCAGGTAATTTAATCCAACCTTGGCGCCGGTTTGAATTAATTTTGAGGCCCTTCGTATTTTAGAAGTGGGAATGGAATTCAACGTTTTCATCTCGATATTTTAAATAAGCCGTTCTAAAAAACACTTTTTTCTTTCCATAGAAATTTTCCAAAGTCAATCACTTTTTTTAGCGGCGTAAGCTCTGCCAGTTCAAAACTGGCCATTACAGATTTCTCAATAAAAATATCTGTTTTTTCAAAAGCGGGTGAATCATCATTGATCCAGAACTTAAGTGTTACCAAAAATTGGATCCACGACATTTCGGTAATGCTTTTTTGCCTGAGTTTATTCAACCTTTCAGGTACCTGCATTAAATTCAATTCAAGCGTATGGATGAATTGCTGAAAATGTTGCTTAAGCGGAATGAGTTTCTTAAGATTCTCCAGCTTGTTTTTGTCGCCGTCAACAAAACATAACGCCAGGCTTCTGTTAAGCATTAATTGCTCAAAGAAGGTATAATAAAAGCTGAGTAATTTATGTTGCGCATTTGCCTGCAAAAATTCTTCATCCTTGTTCAGGAGTGCCATTGTATTTTCAAACTGTGTTACAAAAAAGTCTTTTTCAATGGCTTCAAATCCACTGTAAAACTGGTAAAATTCCTCCTCCTTTATTTTAATGTATTCGCAAAAAGCAAACACATGCGCAGGTTGTTTATCATGTTTTAAAATGTAATCCGCATAACTTTCCAATATGAAGTTTTTAGTTACGGCAGTTTTCTTTTTCATATATAAAATGTTTTTTGACTTATTCTTTTACATTCTCAAAGGCAGTTAATAGCATGCTATGCAACACGGGCAGGATACGGGTGTAGCTTAAAGGTACCACAAAAATACACGTACCGGCGTTATAAAAGGGGGTACATTTTTGTTAAGAAAATATAGGAGAGGAGTGAGGTAATAATAATATGTGTGCGACAAGGGGGGCTACTTGCGTTACCCCAGCTTTCCATTTTTTTGTACGCTTTTTTAGATATCGTTGTTTTCTCTTTACTCCTTGAAACTCCTTTTTCTTTCCTGACGTTTATATTAATTTACGTATTTTTACGCTTCCAGTTTATTTATTTTCGAACTCTTTTTTGCTGATTTCTTCTTTACTGTTGCCATAGCACTCTTTTATGAAAGTGGTCAAATAGTGTGCCTTACTGTAGATATCTTTTTTACAGTTAGTGCAAGACTGTTGATTGCGTAAATAATTACTCAAACAGATACAGGGTGTCTAGAACATGTCTTACAGCATGGCATAAAATGCCATGCTCTAAAATCTGTTTATCTTATCTAGTTTAATTTGAATCTGAGCTGCCGCTTCTTTAGCATCCATCATTTCCATTAGTTTCATGCCCAGTAAACCATTAATACCTCCATCGGTTCCGTTTCCGCTTCCTATTAAAATATCGGGTATTACTTTTATCTGCCCTCTTCCTATTTCTTCTGTGATTTTGTACCGTGTGAAATTATCACCACCCATCGCTTTAACCTGCAGTTCGTAGGCTTCGGCTGTGCTTTTACCAATAGCCATAATTTTTTCTGCTTCAGCCAAACCTGTTTTGCTGATTTTTTCGGCATCGGCGCTGGCATTTAATTTTGTGGCTTCTGCCTGCGCTCCCGCCCTCGCCTTGGTTGCCTCAGCTTCCGCATTAGCGCGCATTTTTGTTGCCGCGGCTTCTGCGTCTACCTGTAGCCGTAAGCTGTTCGCATCTCCTTCGGCTTTCTTTACCGCAGCATCAGCAGTGCGTTGCGCAATTTCAACACTCTGCTGTGCCTTTACAATTTCTTTTTGCATGTCGGCAATGGCAGTTTCTTTTTCCATGCCCTGGCGTTTTTCCTGCGCCATACGTTGTGTACTGTACGTCTTCTCTTCTTCCTGCGCAATCTTTCTGTCGGTTAACGTTTTCATCAACGATTCCGGTGGAACAATGTCTCCAATTAATGTGTCTACAGCGATTCATCCAGTACCTGCTTCATATTGTCTTTAGCGGCCTGCTGCCTTTCTTTCCTGGTGCTTAAAAAGGCAATCACATCACTATCCTGCGCGGAATTTCTAAAGTAGTTGCCAATAGTAGGTTCCAACACCTGGCTTACAAGATTATTCATGCTTCCAAACCGTGCAATAACTTTGGGCGCTTCGTTTGCAGGAATGTGAATGATCTGCGATACATCAAGATTAAAAGGAAAACCATCTTGCGAGCGAACCGTGATCGTACTTAAATTCTTATCCAGTTGATGTGCTTCACTTCTGGTATTAGCCCAGTTGAGTACAAGATTGGTGGTAGGTACCAACTCTACTTTCATGGTGTATTTATTAAACGGATATTTTCCCGGTCCGTATGGTTCCATCCAAACACCTCTGCTCCCTTTACTCACTATATTTCCATGCTTAAAACTTTCTCCGGTTAAGTCCTGCCCATCTTGTCCTATATAAGAAATAACCACACCCACATATCCAATGGGTACATCAGTCATGGGTACTTCTTCTATTTGCACCGCCCATGGATTAATATTGTAACTACCTGCCAGTATAATGGAAGGCTGTAACCCGCGGTTGCCCTTAAGTTCGAGAAAGTGATCAAAATCCTGGTAGTTATTATGACCATCAACATATTTACCTGCTATCTGTCCGCTCTCAATTGGCAACCCGTCCAAACAGGTTACAATGCCAACCATATTTTCGTGAATAATTACCATGTCGGCAATAGTAATGGTAAATGCAAAAGTGTTGATGCGATATGTTCCTGCTGTGATGTAAGAAGTTTGCCGGCCTTTTTGTCCTCCGTTAGTTAAAAATTTTTCCGTATCCTGGTAGTTGTCGCAGTCTACTTTTCTGCCCAATATTGCGCCTGTAGGAATGGCTGCTCCATCGTTGCTAAGTAGTAAACCTATTTTCCCTTCGGGAATTACGGTAAAGGGTTGCATATCTACACCATATTGCCAGGGCCACATACCCCAGTATAATCCCGGAGCGAGTGTTTGAGCCTGAAAGCCGGCTTCACCTTTTGTGGCGATGATTCTGCCATCTGGCAACTCACGGTTAGCCCCGAGCAGCACAAATTTTTTAGTTACCAATCCTAACCGGTTTTCGGGCACTATTACCATACCAAACAAAAAACGCAAAATAACTTTGTAAAGAATAAGGGACAGAAGGATAATCAGTATCCACCAGTAATGCAAAAAAAATCCAGAGAAGTCCATAATTGTAGGGTTTAATTGTGATGTTTTAATTCAGATAATATCGCCTGTGCCATGGCGGCACAATCAATAGGTTATTTTTATTAATTATGAAGGTAACAAAGCACAAGCTTCTTTACCCAGATTCTTAATGGTTTTCGCCGATGTAATTTATGTAACCTTCATCATTTCGTTTTTAATGAATTATTATTTTCATTTTGTAGAATAAGTTTTGAGTATTATTTATTAGCCTTTTTAATTATTATACGCCGGCAAAAAAATAAATAGGATAAGTAGTTTTTGAGTAGTTATAGATATAATATTTATAAAAATGGCGTTGCTTCGACGAGCAGTGCTTAATTAGAGGTAGATGGTTTTTTTTCTGATACTTTGCCTGAAAAATCAGCGTTTCATTTGCAACACCATTAAATCCGATACTATGTTAATTGCACAATTGCCAACCAATGAAAACAACCGTTTACGCGATTTATATTCGTACGACATTTTAGACACGCCCGCGGAGACAGATTTTGATGAATTGGTGGAACTGGCCAGCCAGATATGCAAATGCCCCATTTCGCTTATTACATTAATTGATAAGGATATACAGTGGCTCAAATCAAAAAAAGGAATTGAGAAAACACAAACGCCACGTGACGTGGCTTTTTGCTCGCATGCTATTTTACAGGATGACGTAATGGTGGTGGAAAACGCGCTGGAAGATGAGCGGTTTCATGATAATCCATTGGTAACTGAAGATCCGAATATACGGTTTTATGCGGGTGCGCCTATTGTATCGCCTGCAGGGCATAAATTAGGAACAGTATGCATTATAGACAGTGAGCCGAGAAAATGTTCGGAAGAAGAACAAAGAGCATTGAAGTTACTGTCGAACCAGGTTACCAAACTGTTGGAAATAAGAAAAAAGAACATGCTGATAAGGCAAAGAGCTGAAGAGATTATAGCTTTAAAAAGTGAAGCCATCAATAACTTCATGCAGCAAACGGAAGAAATAAAAAAGAAAATCGCTACTGATCTCCACGAAGATTTTGCGCAAAGCCTGGCATCCGGTATTATGTTTTTAAAAATGGCTGAGCAAAATGCGGAGAAAGCGCCTTCTATAATACAGGATGTTCGTAAACAATTAACCGAGACGCTATCCAATATGCGCGACCTGAGTTATATGGTTACACCACCAACTGAAAACTGGGTCACCTCAAGAGAAATGGTAACAGAGTATTTTAAAGCCGTTGCGGTTACATATCCCTTTGAGATAACTATTACCGGAGAAGAAACGGATATTTCCGCTCACCCTGATATTACGCTTGCAGGTATACGTGTAGTAGAACAATGGTTAAAGTTGCTTGGATATAAAGAACAGGTTACTTCCGTGGAAATAGAGATGAACATAAGTGATATATTATGTTTTCGTGTATTCGACAACGATATCAGCGCAACCCTGGAGCATCGGGAAAATGAAATTCTACGTAATATCTTATGTGACCAGGTGCATGCTTTGGGGGGATCAATAGTATTATCTATATCAAACGAAAACAATAATGTGCTTTCCATATTATTGCCTTATGAGCATGAAAAACTACAGGAAATGATAAGTGAAAAAGTATAAGTGAATAATTTAGTTGTCATTCAATTCAATCCATACAGGTGCATGATCACTGGTTTTTTCCCAACCGCGTACATTACGGTTTACGCCGCAAGCCTGTAAACGTTTTGCCACATCGGCGCTCAATAAAAAATGATCAATGCGTAAACCTGCGTCCCGTCCATAAGCGTCACGGAAATAATCCCAGAAAGTGTATATTTTTTCTTTTGGATACATTTTTCTTATAGCGTCTGTCCATCCCTGGTTTACCAGCGCATGAAATGCTTCACGCACTTCGGGTCTGAACAGCGCATCGTCTACCCAGCGTTCAGGTTTATACACATCCTGCTCCGTAGGAATTACATTAAAATCGCCTGTAAGAATTACGGGAATATCTCCGTTGAGCAAAGTTTGCGCATGCTGGGTAAGCCGCTTAAACCAGGCCAATTTGTAATCTAACTTAGGGCCGGGTGCAGGATTTCCGTTTGGCAAATAAAGACAGCCTATAATAATACCACCACTGATGGCTTCTATATAACGGCTATGCATATCTTCGGGATCTCCCGGTAAGGCTCTTCTTATTTCTTCCGGTTTTCCATGGCGCGACAGGATAGCTACACCATTCCAACTTTTTTGTCCATGCCATATGGCGTGATAGCCTGCATCTGTAATGGCTTGCTCAGGAAATTTTTCCTGTGGGGCTTTCAATTCCTGCAGGCAAACAATATCAGGCTTTTCTTCCTTCAACCAGCGCAGTAAAACAGGTAACCGCCCGTTTATGCCGTTTACATTATAAGTAGCGATTTTCATATACCAATTTATTTCAGCATTTAATAAAGTGTAATTACAACAATCACCATTAAAATTTGAACTGTAAATTAGTTTATTATATTTTGCCAGCCTTTGTGGCAGGTATATATCAAAATTATGGCTTGCTAATTTGAATACTTTCTGGGCAACACTGTAAGTGGGCACGAAAGTGTAAACATCAGCAGAATAACGCCTTCTGCAATGAATAAAACGAAATCAATCCAGAGCCTGTAATCAATTTATTAAAAACAGCAGCATACAGCATGTAAAAAACAACCACGTTAAAAAGTAACCATATAATGTTGTGAGCTGTTTTAATAATAGTGAGTTTTGGTTTACGCTGCATAGATAATAAAAGTATATGACACACGGTTAATCAATCCTTACAAAACGCCCGTTCATAATTTTATCTCAAAAAAATGGAGGAGAAAATTATCGCTTACGCTTTACCCGGAGCTGATATTAATTTACAGCATACCTAACCGTTAGAAGTATCTCACTAATGCGATATAAATACTTACCTATAATTTTTAAAAAATAATGCGATAAAAAATTTTGAATATAAAATTCAGCGTAACTTTCTTCTATCGGTTTAGTATATACAGAACAAATGCCCCGCAAAAAATAATTACGATCCTGGCTCCAACATAAAGAACGCTGAATTTCCGTTTCATTCATTTTTTTGAATGTAAAAATTATTACTTATCCTTAAATCCTATGATTGATGCAAGCTCATGCGCACCGTGGGCAGCGCTATATAATTCCTGAAACGCTGGAAAGCAGATTCAACATGAGCCTGGGTTGTCAAGTCCGGGCTTTTATTTACATTTTATTAAATAGAATTGCTTATGGTTTTTTTCTACCCCTTTTTTATAATGGTATTTTCAAAACCTGTCGTTCCAGCCATTACAAAACAATCACAAACCATTCTATTTTTATTAACAGGCAGATGTTGTTTCTTTGATTAACATTCTGATAATAGCCGTTGAAAACCGTTTTAAAACATCCAATAGCCGTGAAAAAGGCCTAACCTGATCCATACCCACGAAAAGCAATTGTCCTGAAACCGTCCAAAAAGACATTGCTATAGAGCAGCAGAAATGCTGCTCTTTTTATTTATGATAGTCAGATAACAAGCTCCATGGTTATATCCACTCTTTGGTATTTGGATGATAAGGGATCAACCTGTTTAAAGCCCAGTTTATGGTAAAGTTGTATGGCCGCATTAAGCTTGCTGTTGGTTTCAAGATAAATTTTCTTTGCGTTCAGCAACCAGCCTTTTTCAATTGCCGCTATGCATAAACGGTAGCCTATCTTTTTGCCCTGGGCTTCGGGAGAAACGCACATCTTACACAGCTCATAAGTTGATCCATCCATTTTTTTCATAGCACAGGTGCCAACCGCCACATTATCTAATAAAGCCAGTAATATAAATCCATCCTTTTGTATGATGTATTTATCCGGGTCATTCAACAACAAATAATCTTCGGGCTCCATAGTAAAATATGTGCTGATCCATTCTTCATTCAGGCTGCTGAATGCCGGCTGGTATGAGGAAGTATAGTCAATAATCTGAACATCATGCATAATGTAAAATTATTGAATTAAAGAATGGCGCTAATACTTGGTGTGATGTACTCCGTTAAATTTCAGGCTGGCTTTTTATTTGATCGAGGCTTGTTAAACAAAAAAACCGTTTCAAAACACCAGGATAGAAGCATGTAGTAAAAGCACGACATAACAATCACAAGTGGTACTATTTTTTACTGCATTGGGGCATACTATCTTTGTGCAACAATTACCCAATAAGATACCCTTGATCCCTGATTCCCTTTACCTTGGAAAGATACTGGCGCCGCAACCATAGCTATAATTTGAAATCCCTTTACCAGCCTTAATCCATGGTTTATTCCTGGAAGAAGCTACCCAATTTATTACGATCTGTCGTAACCTTTTTGGTTTTTCATAGGACGATAGAATTATCATCAGGGCGCATGTCTATGCGCCCTTTTTGTTTATGCGATTCTTTTTCACTAATTCTGCTTATCTGTTATTTTTGCTTCAAATGACTGAAGAGATAAATGTTTTTTCACTTTTGAACAGCAACCCGCTTTTTGTTTTTGCATTGCCTTCGGAGGCGGCTAACGAATTCGACAATCATAGTGTACTCATAACCGGTATTGGAAAAGTGAACGCTGCATTTCATCTTGCAAAGCACATTTCTCAAAACAAACCTTCAGTTATTGTGAACCTCGGCTCCGCCGGAAGTAAACGGTTTACACGTGGCGAAGTAGTATGTTGTGCCGGGTTTATACAGCGCGATATGGATGTGCGGGGTTTAGGATTTCAACAATATGAAACGCCCCTTTCGGGACAGGAGCCATTGTTGCAATATGGCTTAAGACTGCAATGGCTTCAGGAAGCCATTTGCGGAACGGGCGATAGTTTTGAAATGGCGCACGCCAACGATGATTATGATGTAGTAGATATGGAGGCATACGCCTTGGCCTTCATTGCCATGAAGGAACAAATTCCCTTTTTATGCCTGAAATATATTTCTGATGGCGCCGATGGTATGGCTGCAGATGACTGGACGGTACAGGTTCATAATGCCGCCGCGGCATTTAAAAAAGTATTGGCAACCTTACAATAAATACCTGCAACAGCGGATTTTACTATTTAATTCAGTATTTGTGCTCGGTTATGCGTCACCGAAACATAATAGCTTTGTATAACTCATGCTGTAATCTTGTTATGAAACACCTCAATCCTCTCTCACGGGAGGATTTTTTTGTGGAGAGAAGTCTTCAGCAATCAGTTATCAGCCTTCAGGTATCACAGGCGTTCAACAATAAACTACAAACCCTAAACACTTAACGCTTTCCTCACCGCTGGTGCTACTTTGGTTCCAAATAGTTCTATTGATTTCATCATATTAGCGTGATCAGGTGCGCCTACATCCATGTGAGCTATGAAACGGGTAATACCAAACAACTCGTGCATATATAATATCTTATCCGTAACCTGCGCTGCATCGCCAATAAAAAGTGCGCCGTCTTTTGACCTGCCACTATCGTACTGCGATTTGGAATAGGGTCCCCATCCTCTTTCTTTACCAATCCGATCCATCTGTGCAGCATAGTTGAAATAATATCCATCAATGGTTTCATCTTCTTCGCTCACAAAAGTGTGGGAATGGATACCTAATTCCATTTTGGTTACATCGTGTCCTGCATTTTTATATTCCTGTTTATAATAGTCTACCAATGGCTGAAACTGCCTGGGCATTCCGCCTATAATCGCTACCATCAATGGCAAACCTAATTTTGCCGCTCTTAAAACAGAAGCAGGTGTTCCCCCTACGGCAATCCAAACTGGCAATTTTCCATTTCTGTTTGCTCGGGGATATACGGTTTGATTAATAACGGGTGCCCGCAGTTTTCCTTTCCAGTTTACTACTTCATTATTATTAATGTTCAGCAGCAGATCAAGTTTCTCCTCAAACAACTGGTCATAATCTTTCAAATTGTAACCAAACAGAGGAAAAGATTCAATAAAGCTGCCGCGTCCTACTCCAATTTCAGCTCTGCCATTTGAAATGAGATCAATTGTTGAAAAGTCTTGATATACTTTAACCGGTTCGGCGGAGCTCAATACGGTAACCGTGCTGGTTAGTTTGATGTTTTTGGTAATGCTGGCAGCAGCGGCCAATACTATTTCGGGTGATGATATTGCATAGTCAGGACGATGATGTTCGCCCAGTCCAAAAACATCCAGCCCTATTTCATCCGCCAGTTTTATTTCTTCAAGTATCTCCCGCAATTTAACTCCCGCATCTGCGGCTTTACCTGTTGATTTATCAAAAGCGAGATCTCCAAACATGCCTATACCTAATTCCATATACTTTATTTTAATGAGTGCAAAATTAAGTACCGGCAATTCAACCACACTTAATGTAGGATAAGATGCGACAAAACTGTGACGTTTATAACTAAAATCACCCAATGGGTGATTGCCGTGCTCACCCATCCTTTGCATTTTTACTGCGTCAACAATTTATTTAAAGCATAAAATATAATGTATGAAAATTTTTTTTTCTGTCATCGCAATTGCCTCAATACTTTTTACGGGTTCCTGCAAAAAACAGGATATGATTATAACTGCTGAAACAAAAACGGATGGTATTGTGAATGTAGAGGGCGAACTTATTAATTGGGACCAGCTACCGGAGGAGTACAGGAATGCACCCCGGATCGCTATTGATCAGGAGTCAGGGGATTATGTATCCGCGCGTTCCAATAATGAACTTGATCAAACGTTTAACGGCTTTGCCAATATTACCGGCTCAGCATTTACCATTCCGCTTCCACCTTCAGGAACGGTTATAGATAAGATCGGCATTGGTCATGGCGGAACTTATGTAAGCTACCTGGCCGTTTGGTACCGCAAAGCCGATGGCACACTTTATACCTATGCAGCAGGTGGATCGGGTGGTCAATTGGTGTCGCGCACTTTTACCGCTGGCGAATACATCAAATCAATATCCGGCAGTAGTGGTGGTGCACTAAATTCTCTTACCATTCGTACCAATCGGGCCACCTTCAGCGCCGGAACAAGTAACCAGGGCACATTTTCTTATGTAGCCACAATTGGTAGCTATATCAGCAATTTGAGAGGGGGGTATTCAACTTCCCGGATCAATCAACTCAATGTTTCCTCATATTTTAAGCCCTGGGTGAAAGTTGCAGGTAGCCTTGGAAGAGACATTGCGATGGCAACTGACGGAACTGCTTACATGACAGACACCTATGGTCGTGTATTGATGCTGCCCAACGGAGGCACCAGTTGGACAGTTTTGCAGAATTATTTATCGCTAAACGCCAATAATATTGCCTGCAATGCCAATAAATTATGCATCACAACTACATCGGGCGATATATACCTGCGTGGCTTATTAAATGGCGGCTGGCAGCAACTTCCCGGTGGAGATGCCAGGGATGTTGCGATTCAATCAGATGGTACAGTATGGATGATCAATGATTTGGGACAAACCTTTTATTTATTAAATAATGCATGGAGAAGAGTTTACGGCGCTACTGCATCCAGAATTGCTGCAGCCAATGGTCAGGTGCAGATCATTGCTGCAAATGGACTGATTTATCAAATTGTGAACGGCTTATTCCGGCAATTACCCGGAAGTAGCGGACGGGATATTGCTATTGGCAGCGACAACAATTCATGGCTTACCAATTCAGACGGTGAAATTTACTGTTTACAGTCGGGCAGTACATCCTGGAAAGAATTAGCCGGAAGCGATGCGATGCGGATAGCTGCCATTCCAGGACGGGCAATGTTGGTGAATACAGCAGGGCTGGTATATGCGATGGTATATTAATGTGAATTGTTTTGGCTTACACTGTAATGATGTTGCCTGAAGCATTTTTACCCGTTGGGGTATTCCCTTCCTTGTAGCGGCATACTACTTTTATTCGATGATCACCCAATTTATTGGTCAATGTAAAAATTACTCGTTCAACAATTAATCAGTTATGAAAAGTTCTATTTTATTCTCAGCTATTGTGATGATGTATATGTTTACTTCATGCAGCAAAGACGAGATGCAAGCACCTTCTATTTATGATAAGAGTACCAGGAATATCTGCAATATTGTAAATCTTGCAGCGGTCCCAACTCCATTGGCAAAATCGGCTCGTGATACCACTTCGGGCAATCCAATTTCTATAGGCTTTACGGTGAGTGCCCAGGTAATTAAAGTGGGTAATGCAGAGCATAAAAACGAGTGGCCGAAATAAGCGGCTAAAAAAATAGAAGCATTGCATCTGGCATTTTTTTTCAATATTTGAGCGTAAATCGGCGGTATCAAAAATGCATATAAAAGAGATTCTTATAGCCTGGATTTTTTCATCCATCGCTTTGTTTGCGACAGCACAGCAATATACCATAGATTCGTTGAAAGCGCTTTTGCCGAACCAGCAGGAAGACAGCAATAAAGTAAACATCCTTATAAAAATAACCGATCAGTATACTAGTCTGTTTGATTACGAAAATGCATTGGGTTTTATAAACCTGGCGTTGCCACTTTCACAAAAGATCTCTTTTAAAAAAGGGGAGGGCTATTGTTATCTCAACAAAATGTTTGTCGAATTTTATCTGTATGATAACATTAAACAGGCTACTAAAGATGCCAGTATAGCTTTAGACATTTTCAGGCAAATCAACTTCAAACCAGGAATAGCCGAGGCCTATAAATATATGGGGATTATGAAGCATTATATGGGCAATTGGGCTGAAGCTACCATGAACACCTATGAGGCCATAAAGCTATTTGAAGCATCCGGAAACTTAAAGGAAATAGCGGCGGGCTATGCCTGGCTTGGTTTTGTATATTACTGGAATGAAGATTATCAGCAGTCCTTTGATGCATCAACTAAAGCGATCAGGTTATTTGATTCATTAAACCACAAGGGACACGCAGGTGAATGCTATATCTACCTTGGAAACGTTTATAAGGTTTGGAAAAAATATCCGAAAGCTTTATGGTATGATTCTATAGGGTTACAAATGGCTTTGTTGAAAAACAATCCGCAGGCCGCTGCCAATGCATATTATAGCATGGGGGATATTGCAACTGCGCAAGCCGTTTCCGCAGTGTCGCAGCAAGCCGAGGAGTTCTATCATAAATCTCTTGAAAATTTTAAGCTCGCAAACGATCCTGGCGGTGCGGGAGATTGTTATGCCCGCCTGTCGGAAATCAATACGAAACTTCACCAATTAGCACAAGCGCAATCCTATGCCGACAGTGCAATGCTTTTTGCAAAAAAGGTGAAATTCACTGACAATCTAAGGTTTGCCTACCTCGCCGAGGCAAAAGTTGATAGTGCTAAAGGAGATTTCAAACAGGCCTTTGAAGCATATAAAAACTATATTTTTTTAAAAAGATAGTGCCATTAACGCAAAAGAAATGAGGAAGTCGATAGAATTGCAAATGCAATACGAATTTGATAAAAAAGTAGCGATAGCAAAAGCTGAACAGGGAAAAAAGGATGCAGAGTCTGAACGTACGAGATATATATTGATGATATCTTTTGTATCTGCGGCCATTATTGCATTCCTGTTATTTAATCGCTACAGGCTAAAAAAGAGCGCGGAAACACAACAGGCATTATTAAACGAGCGCCTTCGCATCAGTCGCGAATTGCATGACGAAGTTGGCGCTACGCTTAGTGGCGTTGCTATGTACAGTCATCTTACCAAAACACAATTACAATCTTCCAATCTTGCCGGAGTAGAAAATTCTTTAAATGTAATGCAGGAATCATCTGTTCAAATGGTGAATAAGCTCAATGATATTGTGTGGCTCATGAATCCCGACCAGGACTCATTGCAAAAACTTATTCAACGGTTGGACGAATATGCCCGCCACATGGCTTCTGTAAAAAATATACAGGTAAAAATTGATATGCCCTCGCATTTGCATGAACATTTACTGCCCATAGAAAAGTGCCGCAACATTTATTTGTTTTGTAAGGAAGCGATCAATAATGCCGTAAAATACAGTGAAGGAACAACGCTGGAACTTCGCATAAAAGAATCCGGGGGCAACCTCGAATTTGCGATAAGTGACAATGGTAAAGGATTTGACGCAGTAATAGTACGGAGAGGTAATGGATTAGGCAATATGCAAAAAAGAGCCGATGAAATAGGAGGTACATTAATGCTGAAGTCAAAGAAGGATGAAGGATCCGTATTATCACTTCAAATTGCTGTTGTATGAGATGGTTAAGATTTTTTATCCTGGAAATGCTCCTGCTTGTTGGACTAAGGGTTTCATGCCAAACCCACAAAACAGACAGCATGTTAGCTGTACTTAATAAACCAATTTCAGACACAGCGAGAATAAACATGCTTAATACAATCAGTACCGAGTTTCTTTATCAGTTTGAAGAAGAGCAGGCGATGGACTATGCAAAACAAGCATTAGCATTAAGTGAAAAGATAGGTTTTCAAAAAGGGATAGCTATGGCTCATTTTAGCGTAGGCAACGCTTACTGGTCTATTAATCAAACTGAAAACGCCAGGAAGGAGTTTTCAACCGCCTTAAAAATATATACAACAATAAAAGATACGGCACATATCGCCCGAACATTTTTTCTGATGGGCCATACCTATATGATAGATGATAATTATGGAGACGCATTGGAAAAAATGTATAGCTCGATCAGGTATTATGAGTTACTGGGAAATGAAGCTTCTTCGTCGGAAGTGTATTCAATGGTGGGACTCGCACAACTTTGTTTGCAGGATACTGCAGCCGCGTTGATCGGGTTCAATAAAAGCGAGCAAATATTCAAAAAACATGGAGGCTCTGAAACTGGCTATGCCAATACCTGTCTTTATTTAGGGGAAATAAATTTTATACGTGGATATTATAGAAGTGCAAAGGAATATTATGAAAAGTCCTTGTACTACTATCACAAAGACCAGTCGGAAAGAGGAGTTATAGATGCTGAAACTAAAATAGCGACGCTGTATGAAGTGTTGGCGCAGCAAGCTTTTGTAAAAGGAGATACAACTGCCGCCAGGTATTTAAACGATACAACTGAACAAAAATATTTAGACGCGCTTATTAAGTATAAAAAGCTCAACCTCGACCAGGGTATTTCTCAGGTAAGTTACCTTCTTGGAAATTTTTATATGAGACAAAAAAAATTACATCTTTCGCGCAATCACTATATGCAAAGCCTTGTGGCCGCACAAGCCATCAATGGGCGATTTTTGATGCGTGATGCGTATCTCGGACTGTCAGGATTAGACAAGCTTGAAGGCAATTACCAGGCTGCATTTTACAATCTTTCGCAATACAAACTTTACAACGATAGCCTTGTTAGTGAAGAAAGCATACGCAAATCTGCGGCAACTAAAATGAAGTATGAAACAGAAAAGAGAGAAGATCAGATCAAATTACTTTCAACAGAAAACAAATTGAATACGGCACTGGCACAAAAGGAGAGCCAGCGCAAAAATTTTGCATTTGCAGGCATCGCTATTATCTTACTTGGTGGTGGTTATGGCTTTTATTGGTTCCGTAAAAAGAAGCGGCTTCAAAATCAACAGTCTTTATTAAACGAACGCCTTCGCATCAGCCGCGAATTGCATGACGAAGTAGGCGCCACTCTTAGCGGCGTTGCCATGTACAGCCATCTTACCAAAACGCAGTTGCAATCTTCTAACCTGGTGGGAGTAGAAAACTCTTTAAATATTATGCAGGAATCATCCGCGCAAATGGTAAATAAACTGAATGATATTGTTTGGCTGATGAATCCAGAACAAGACTCTTTACAAAAATTGATTCAGCGGCTGGAAGAATATGCACGCAATATGGCTTCTGTAAAAAATATGCAGGTAACGGTTGATGTGCTGCCTCATTTGAGTGAATATACATTACCGATTGAAAAACGCCGTAATATTTACCTGTTTTGTAAAGAGGCGATTAACAACGCGGTAAAATACAGCAATGGAACAAATCTGGAGCTGAGCATCAGGGAAAAGGGAGACAATCTCACATTTACGGTATGCGATAATGGTAAAGGATTTGATGAGTTAGCGGTGCGCAGAGGAAACGGTTTAAATAATATGCAACAGCGGGCAGCGGAAATTAATGCGACGTTAGCTGTGCAATCGAAAAAGAACGAAGGCACAACTATTTCGATGCAGATAAAAATCACCTGATGGGGTATTGTATAACATTTTTCTAATCACAATCTTCGTTCAAATAAAATTATACGATGAAAAATTTACTGAGCTTAATCATTACGCTGTGCATTGCCCTGGTTAGTAATGCACAGTTGCAATACCCTGTTACTAAAACCGTTGACAGCAGCGACACTTATTTTGGAGTTACTTACAAAGACCCTTACCGCTGGCTCGAAAATATAAAAAGCCCTGAAACAGAAAACTGGTTTAAACAACAGGCTGATCTTACTAATACCACCCTTAGTAAAATATCGGGAAGAAATGAGCTGATAGCCGAATGGCAAACCCTGGATAAAATAAAACCCGCACGATATAAATACATCGTCACACAGAAAGGGCGGATCTTTTATGTAAAAACAATACCAGGAGAAACTGTAGGAAAAGTATATTACCGGCAAGGTGTTAATGGCAAAGAGCAACTATTGTTTGATCCAATAAATTATATAGCAGGCAAAACATTGTCCGTTCAAAAAATAATACCCAGTTACGATGGTAAAAAGCTATTGTTATCTTATGCAGAAGGTGGTGGTGAAATCTCCACTATTAAAGTATTGGATGTGGATGCCAAAACATTTTTGCCAGAAACCATTTACCCAAGCTGGATGGGACCTTTAAGCTGGACCAACGATAATAAATCATTCACCTATTCGTGGTTACCAACAGACGATATTACCAGTTTTGAAATTCAACAGAATAATAAAACCAAGTTTCATACTATAGGTACTGATGTAAAAAAAGATATTGATTTGTATAGTAATGAAAGCTATCCTACACTAAACATACAGCCCGTGGATATACCGCTGGCAAAACTTACCGAAGGCAGCAACTATATTATCGGACATCTATATACTGATAAGCCGGAGTTTAATTGCTACTATGCGCCTGTTCCAACAACTTTTACCCAAAAGCTCGAATGGAAAATACTGTGCAAACCTGAAGATGGTATTATTTCGAGTAGGGGATTTGAGGATGTTTTTATGCATGTAATAGGCAACAATGTATATGGCATTACATATATAGGAGCTAAAAATTATAAACTGGTTTCCACCGGTCTTGATAATCCCGATTGGAAAAATGCCAAAACAATTTTTGCAGAAAAAACCGAGGTGTTGGAAGGCATAGCGCATAGCAAAGATTATCTATATGCGCTATACAATAATGGTATTACCAGCCGCATTTTCAGATATCATTTGACAACGGAAAAAACCGATGAAATAAAACTGCCGTTTGCGGGTATGGCAAGCGTTAGTTGCGTAGATGGCACAACCAACGATTGTATTATAGGCATCAGTTCCTGGAATAAACCTTATACAGAATTTATGTATAATGCGGATAAAAACGAGTTTAGCGAAACGGTGTTTAACAAGACGGCAAACTTTCCGGCGGTTTATAAAAATGTAGTAGTAGAAGAGGTGGAAGTAAAAGGGCATGATGGTGCCATGATACCCTTATCTATTATTTATAAAAAGGGATTAAAGCTGGATGGTGCCAACGTATGCATCATGGAAGGATACGGATCTTATGGATATAGCCTCACTCCTTTTTTTGATATAATGCTCAACAGCCTGGCTACCAAAAATGTAGTGATAGCTATGGCACATATAAGAGGAGGTGGCGAAAAAGGAGATGCCTGGTATAAGGCAGGAATGAAAGTGAATAAACCCAATACCTGGAAAGACTTTAATAGTTGCACCGAATATTTGATAGCCAAAGGATATACATCGGCAGGCAAAATGAGTGGCAGAGGTACCAGTGCCGGTGGTATTTTGATAAGCAGGGCTATTACTGAACGACCTGACCTGTATGCTTCTGCTGTTTGTAATGTGGGTTGCGCCAATGCCATGCGCATGGAAACTTCACCTAACGGTCCTCCCGGCATTCCGGAATTTGGAACAGTGAAGGATAGTGTGGAATGCAGGGCATTGTATGAAATGGATGGCGTTCAGCATGTGGTGGCTAATACAAAGTATCCTGCTGTAATGTGCGTGGCAGGATGGAATGATCCGAGAGTGATTGCTTGGGAGCCGGGTAAATTTGCCGCTGCATTACAAAATGCATCTGTATCAGGAAAACCTGTATTAATGAAAGTAAATTATGATAATGGACATTTTACAGAAGACAAAGCCGTAACTTATTCCAATTTTGCCGATCAGTTTGTTTTTGCATTGTGGCAATGCGGGCATCCGGATTTTCAGGTAAAAAAATAATCAGGCAGCTCATAACAATCAACCATGGCACTTATGGAAATAAAAGTAGCAATATTCGAGGACAATAAACTAGTAAGAGATGCCATGCAGGCGATTCTTGATGGTACGCCTGGTTATGATTGCACGGGAGCTTTTGCAGATGGTAACCAGTGGGAGCAAGCTATCCAACGAAGCAAACCAGATGTAGTATTGATGGACATAGAAATGCCGGGGCTGAATGGCATTGAAATAACCGGGCTGATCACCGAAAAATTTCCTGAGGTAAAAGTATTAATACAAACAGTATTTAATGATAGTGAACGCATCTTCCAGGCATTGTGTGCAGGTGCATCCGGCTATATACTTAAAAACGATCCCCCCAATAAATACCTGGAAGCCATAACCGAAGTATACAATGGTGGCGCTCCGATGAACAGCACGGTTGCAAAAAAAATGCTTGGTTTCTTCGCTAATAAAAATGTTATTCTCGTAACGCCATCCAGTCACGACTATCAACTCAGCGATCGTGAAAAAGAATTATTGAAGTATATGGTAGATGGAGATGATTATAAAAAGATCGCTGATAAAATCTTCATCAGTTATGAAACAGTACGCACACACGTAAAACACATCTACAAAAAACTACACGTAGCCAGCCGAAGCGAAGCTGTAATGAAAGCAGTGCAGCAGGGGCTCATATAGTGAACGGGCAATGGTGAATTGTGAAATAAAAAATCTTTTCACTATTCACCATTTGCTTTCCAAAAATCTCCCATTGGGTTATTGATTCTCGTTACTGGGGTTACGGGATTTGAATCAAAACTTACTACATCAAAAAAAATACATTTTGGGCATCTATTGCTGGATTCACCATTGTGTTGCTTTTTTATTTTTTTTCTGCATTTCAAAGCATCTTACCGAATGCCTTTGATATTATAACAGCAACAATAAAAATTGATTATTACACCGGAAGCATGGCGCTACTATGAAACGGTATGCATGTCCGCATTACAAAATCACCCGTTGTGGTATTGAAATCATTATCGTCACTCCGAAGATCGTTCTGCTAAACATTTAACCGTTTGCGATGGAATGGATCGTTATCTCAAGTTCAGCAGAAATGCAGAATACGTTTACCAGATGATCAATACCTGCTGTAGCAGGAAGGCTTACATGAAATAAAAAACCGGAAAGCAATCAAATTATGCATTTCCGGTTTGTAGCCCGTACGAGAATCGAACTCGTGATTCGTCCGTGAAAGGGACGCGTCTTAACCCCTTGACCAACGGGCCATTTTGTTTTTGGGAGTGCAAAGATATAGTTGTGAACATATCCTTCCAAAACTTTTTCTAAATGTTTCTTCTTCTCCCGTTCAGGCTGGTTATTACGGGTTTTACATGTCTTCTTTACACGTTTATTGGATACTATATCGTAAATTTGCATCCTGATTTTTAAAAGCCTAAAACATAAATAACAATGAGCACAGTAAAAGTTGCAATCAATGGTTTCGGAAGAATAGGACGGTTAGTATACCGCCAGATCTATAATATGGAAGGAATTGATGTAGTGGCGATCAATGATCTAACCAGCCCGAAAGTGCTGGCTCATTTATTAAAATACGATACGGCGCAGGGCCGCTTTAATGCAGATGTAAAAGCTACCGAAAATTCAATTGTTGTAAACGGCGATGAAGTAAAAATATACGCTCAGAAAGATCCTGCGCAAATTCCATGGGGCACACACCAGGTAGACGTAGTGCTGGAATGTACCGGCTTTTTTACCGATAAAGATAAAGCAGCATTGCATATTACGGCTGGCGCTAAAAAGGTGGTAATCTCCGCACCTGCAACCGGCGATCTTAAAACAATCGTATTCAATGTAAACCACAATATTCTTGATGGTACTGAAACCGTAATCAGTTGCGCTTCATGTACTACCAACTGCCTCGCGCCCATGGCAGACACACTGGATAAGAAATTTGGCATCGTTTCCGGTATCATGACTACCATTCACGCATACACTAACGACCAGAATACACAGGATGCTCCGCATCCAAAAGGTGATCTTCGCCGTGCAAGAGCAGCAGCACAAAACATTGTGCCTAACAGCACCGGCGCCGCAAAAGCAATCGGCTTGGTATTGCCCGGTTTAAAAGGCAAACTCGATGGTAGCGCACAGCGTGTGCCAACCCTCACCGGTTCTCTTACCGAACTGGTTTCCATCCTTTCTAAAAAAGTTACTGTTGAAGAAATAAACGCCGCTATGAAAGCTGCATCTAATGAGTCTTTTGGTTATACAGAAGATGAAATAGTGAGCAGTGACATCATCGGTACTACTTATGGTTCTTTGTTTGATGCTACACAAACCAAAGTATTATCAGTAGGCGATACACAACTGGTTAAAACTGTAAGCTGGTATGATAATGAAATGAGCTATGTAAGCCAGTTGGTGCGCAGCGTAGATTATTTCGCTAAGTTAATCAGCAAATAATATTGAACCCGGCGTATAGGATCTGTGGCTGCTTTGTTGCGTCGCACTCTTGTACGCCTTGTTCTTTTTTCGACTTTATATACCCTGCAACCGACAATATAGCTGCTTAAACGTAGTGTTACAGATTTATAAAGCGTATATCCTTGAGAAAATTTCCAGGTAACAGCCCCTCTTACTGTTTATAGATCTAAATCAAATTACTATGTCTAAATTCTCTTCCTCCAATTTTAAAGGTCAGAAGGTTTTGGTTCGTGTTGATTTCAATGTTCCTCTTAACGATAAATTTGAAATAACAGACGATACACGCATGCGTGCCGCTGTGCCTACTATTAAAAAAATACTGGGCGATGGCGGCATGGTAATTTTAATGAGCCATCTCGGTCGTCCTAAAGGTGGGCCGGAAGAAAAATATTCTTTAAAGCCGTTAATCAAACATTTAAGCGACTTACTAGGTGGTGTTACTGTTTTGTTTGCTAACGATTGCGTAGGCGAACAGGCATATATGACTGCAGGAATGATGCGCCCGGGTGAAGTATTATTGTTGGAAAACCTTCGCTTTTATAAAGAAGAAGAAAAAGGAGACGAAGATTTCGCAAAAAAATTAGCAAAGTTGGCTGATGTATATGTAAACGACGCGTTTGGAACTGCTCACCGCGCTCATGCTTCTACGGCGGTTATAGCTAAATTCTTTTCCGTTGAAAACAGGATGTTTGGTTTGTTGATGGAAGGCGAGGTAAACAGCGCGGAAAAAGTATTACATCATTCAGAAAGACCTTTTACCGCAATTATCGGTGGTGCAAAAGTGTCGGACAAGATATTAATCATAGAAAATTTACTGAAAAAAGCTACTGACGTTATTATTGGTGGTGGCATGGCATATACGTTCATGAAAGCGCAGGGTGGTAAAATCGGCAAATCGCTTTGCGAAGAAGATCGCCTTGATCTTGCACTTGATCTGCTTAAAAAAGCGGAAGAGCAAGGTGTTTGCATTCATCTTCCGTCCGATTCAATAATAGCTGATAAATTCGATGCTAATGCTGCGGTTTCTTCTGCACCCAGCAACGATATTCCTGATGGTTGGATGGGGCTTGATATCGGTGAGAATGCAAGAGCGCAATTCGCTAATGTAATTAAGAAATCAAAAACCATTTTGTGGAACGGTCCTATGGGCGTTTTTGAAATGGAAAAATTTCAGAAAGGTACCAAAGCCATAGCCGAAGCGGTTGCCGAAGCTACGCAGAATGGAGCGTTCTCATTAGTAGGCGGCGGCGATTCTGTGGCAGCGGTTAATCAATTTGGTTTTGCAGATAAAGTAAGTTATGTATCAACCGGTGGCGGTGCGATGCTTGAATATTTTGAAGGCAAAACCTTGCCAGGTATTGCAGCGGTATCAGCATTATAAAGCTATCAGCTATGAGCCATGAGATGAAACTGTAAAGAGCAAAAGATAAACATCCATTGCTTTTTTATACCTTACCTGTAGTTTAGTTTTTGCATATGTAAATTATTGAAGATTGCTTCGCAAGGGAGTGATCTTTTTTTATTATTATCAGTCTTTTATCCAAACAAATCATTCAATATTTTCGCCAGCCTTAATCCGCCTTTGAGTAATTGATTGTTGAGTGTTTGCGCGAAAAGATAATTGTATTTATAACTCAATTTGCTATTGGCGGGCGTGAGATCGTAAATTTTATCAGACAATACATGCGATTCGTAAAACCAGTCTTCCAATGCGGTGTTTTGCCATTGCGCAATCTGCGTTTTATCAGCCACATTTATTGCAGTGGCATATTCCGTATAGCTCCATTGTTGAAAATCAATTAAGGCTTCGTCCCAAAGCGCATGCAGGTTGGTTGATTTGTCGAACCAGGTTACCATAATCTTATTTCCACCCTGGTCTTCATCACGCCCCACATGCAAAGGCTGATGCACATCACCTACAAGATGAATAAGAAAACGCAAAGCCACCTGTCGTTCTTCCAAAGAAAGCGTTTTATCTTTTACCCGTGCTTTCATCGCTATGATTTGGGTATACAGGTTTTCGCCCGGCAATGCTTTTAAACTATCAACAAATACCTGTCTGCTTATATTTCCCGGCAGATCAACATAATGCCATTTTGAAGCGTACTTCCATGTGGTATCCGATTTTATAAAATCAGACCAATTGGCCCAAAACGCCAGCGACTGATTGCCTATCAATATTTTCAATTCCTTTTTTGCGGTTTTGCTTAAATGTCTTTGTGCTATTTCTGCAACTACTCGATGTCCTGTAACACCCCATGCAAAACTGGTTTGAGCAAATAATAGCAATGCCGTAATAAAGCATATGCCTGCGTATATTCTTTTCATGTAAATACGTTTATTTCATTGTAAGGAATGAATTACTATTCAAAAGTAAGCTGAGCAGGTTAAATGGAGGTTAAGAAAAGACTTCTTAGATTGGATAGGGTTAATATTGCATGCATTAGTTATGACGACGGTCATTTATAAAAGAAACATACTTTTTGAAATTGAGATACTCTTTTTTCTTGTATACTAAAAGATAAAACGAGTACTTGCTATCTCCATCATTAATCATTTTTCCTATAAAGTCTCCACGCCCAATGCGATCACCTTTAGACGGATTTACAGAACTAAAGGGTCCATATGAAATTATTTTTGAACCGGAGCGCACTATACAATAAAATTCATCTCCAAGA
>JBGALP010000057.1:0-23547 GCA_044223805.1 Agriterribacter sp. | reverse complement strand
TAAATAAAAGTATGAATATTGTAATACTGGATGGGTATACGCTGAATCCCGGTGATTTAAGTTGGGCTCCTTTTGAAGCATTAGGTAATTTAACTGTGTACGAGCGAACACCTGTGGAAGAAGTATTGGAAAGGTCAAAGGATGCTGAAATAGTATTGACCAACAAGACAAAAGTGTTGAGTGAAACAATAAAGGCGCTTACTAAACTCCAATATATAGGCGAACTGGCTACAGGTTATGATAATATTGATGTAAAAGAAGCTGCAAACAGAAATATTCCTGTTTGCAACGTTCCCGGATATAGCACTGCGTCGGTAGCACAACTCACCTGGTCATTAATACTTGAACTAGTATATAAAACCGGAGAACGTTCCGCTGATGTACATAAAGGTGCCTGGGCGAAGAGTAAAGACTTTTGTTTTGGTCACATGGGTTTATTTGAGCTGCAAGGTAAAACTTTGGGACTCGTAGGTTTGGGGCAGATTGCAACGGCAGTCGCAAACATTGGACTTGCATTTGGAATGAAAGTAATCGCTTCGGTTCGTAATCCTAAGAAATATAATATAGCCGGTATTGATTTTGTAAGCAGGAACGAATGTTTTCAACAGGCAGATATTATTAGTTTACATTGTCCGCTTACAGAGGATACACGGCAGATGGTGAATGCAGATGTATTAAAAATGATGAAAGCCGGATCATTTATTATTAATACGGCAAGAGGCGCTCTAATCCAGGAACAGGATCTCGCCGATGCATTAAATAAAGGGCAGATTGCAGGAGCAGCTTTAGATGTATTATCCGCGGAACCGCCACCGGCAAGCAATCCCTTATTTGGAGCTAAAAATTGTATCATCACCCCGCACATAGCCTGGGCTACAAAAGAAGCCAGAGAAAGATTATTGAATGAATCTGCAAAAAATATACAGGCATTTTTCAACGGCAAGCCGAGGAATGTGGTGAACAGCTAGAAGCCCCTCCCGCCTCCCCGAAGGGGAGGTGACCTAAGCACAGCCCCAGCTTATCAGATCAGTGTTTATTTATGCCAATACTTTACCAAACAGTAAACCATAAATTTCTTTGTGAACCTTTGTGTCTCCGTGTCTTTGTGGTTCAAATGTATTTCAAATGCTGACACCTGATTGCTGACAGCCCATACCTTCTTATCTTCGCGCCATGCATTATGTTTCTGCCGAAGGATTAGGAAAATCATACGGAATAAAACCACTTTTCAACAATCTTAGTTTTCATATTGAAGAAGGAGATAAAATAGCGCTGGTAGCCCGGAACGGATATGGTAAATCCACTTTATTAAAAATTATAGCCGGCAAAGAAGTGCCGGAAGAAGGTAAAATATGGATACACAAAGATGTAACCGTGGCCTTGTTTGAACAGGAACCGAGTTTCCTGGAGGAGTTGAGCATACTCGATAATATATTTCATCACGAACATCCTGTAATTAATGCCATTAAAGCTTTTGAAGAAGCCAGTGAAACGGAAGATGGCGATATGATGGGAGATGCTATTGTAAAAATGGATGAATTAGGTGCATGGGATTTTGACAGCAAAGTAAAACAGATACTTGGCAAATTGAATATTCACCACCTGCAACAAAAAGCCGGTACATTGTCAGGCGGACAACGTAAGCGCGTTGCACTTGCCAGAACGCTTATAGATATTGGTTTTGATCATAAGCATGTATTGCTTATTATGGATGAACCTACCAATCATCTGGATGTGGAAACCGTAGAGTGGCTCGAAAATTATCTTAACCAGGAAAAAGTAACTCTCTTACTGGTTACGCATGACCGTTACTTCCTGGACGCTGTTTGTGAAGAAATTTGGGAACTGGAAGGCAGTGATTTATTTGTGCATAAAGGCGACTATGCGAATTACATTGAAAAAAAAGCCGCCCGTATAGAGCAGTTTGGTTCAAGTATAGATAAAGCGAAGAACCTGTACAGGAAAGAATTGGAGTGGATGCGCAAACAACCCAAGGCGCGTACTACCAAATCAAAAAGCCGGATTGACGCTTTTAATGATGTTGAATTTAAAGCCAAACAAAAAATTGAAGACAACCAGGTACAACTCCAGGTAAAGATGAGCAGGCTGGGAGGGAAGGTTGCTGAGCTTAAAAAAGTATACAAATCATTTGGTGAGCTTACTATTTTAAAAGGCTTCGATTATACTTTTTCAAGAGGAGAACGCATCGGTATTGTTGGAAAAAACGGTGCAGGAAAATCTACTTTTTTAAGTGTATTGCAAGGTCTGGAAAAAGCGGATAGCGGTAAGGTTAACATAGGAGAGACAGTTGTGTTTGGTTATTATTCTCAACAAGGGCTGGAAGTGAAAGAAGATATGCGGGTGATTGAATATGTAAAAGATATTGCTGAAAATTTTCCATTGGCAAATGGCGGATCACTTAGTGCAGCACAATTTCTTCAATTGTTTTTATTCAATCCTGATCAACAGTATACTTATATTTCAAAACTAAGTGGTGGTGAAAAAAAGCGATTACTTTTGCTGTCCATTCTATTTCGTAATCCTAACTTCTTAATTCTTGATGAGCCTACTAACGATCTTGATTTACCTACCTTAGGCGTACTGGAGAATTTTTTAAGCGAATACAAGGGTTGTCTTTTGATCGTTTCGCACGATCGGTATTTTATGGACAGGCTTTCAGATCATTTGTTCGTTTTTGAAGGCGGTGGCGAAATAAGAGATTTTCCCGGTAATTACACCCAATATCGTTTGTGGAGAAAGGAACAGGAAGAAACCAAAGGTCCTATGATTGCGGGCAACAGTATTTCCGGAAGTAATAATGTAGCACCTGAAGAAAAAACCAAACCAGCCGGCACAGAAAAACGCAAAGCCACTTACAAAGAAAAGCGGGAATATGAAACCTTGCAAAGTGATATTGAAACACTGGAAAAAGAGAAAAAGGATATTCATGTGAAATTAGGTGAAGGCACACTGCCTTACACCGAATTGCAAACATTATCAAATCGTATAGGTGAAATAACCAACCTGATCAACGAAAAAGAAATGCGCTGGCTTGAATTGAGTGAATGGATGGAGGGGTAAGCGTAATTCACCGTTTGTGTTTATTGTCTACGGTTTTATGTTATGCTTGTTGTTTCACGTTTATAAAAATACTACACTTCAAACTCCACTTTTAAAACAAAGCCGTTGCCGGGGGAGGTTACCATGTCAATATTGCCGTGATACAATTCAATTCTATTGCGGATATTTCGCAGGCCTAACCCCATTCCTGTTTCAGTGGAAAGATCTGTGCCTTTTCCATCATCCGAAATGGTTAACTGTACGGTTTTATCTATTTTTCTAATGCCTACCTGCACATTTTGCGCCTGGGCATGCTTAATAATATTATTGAGCTGTTCCTGTATAATACGGTACAGCATCAGCTTGTGACTTTCAGTTAACCCTTCTTCATTAAAATCCATCATGTCAATAGTTACAGTAATGTGCTGCACGCTCGAAATAACTTCAGCCAGGCTGTTTACAGAATGTTCCAATCCCAACTCAGCTAATAAAGGTGGTGACAGATTTTTGGAAAGGTTTCTCAGTTCCTCAATTACCTTGTCAATATATTCGCTGCTTTTCCGCAACAATCCATCCCGCACATTTTCATTTGTTATGGAGTGTTCAATATATAATTTAACAACACCTAATAATTGATTGACATTATCATGTAATTCTTCAGCTAATTTTCTCCTTTCGCTTTCCTGTGTATCCATCACCGTTCGCGCCAGTTGCCTGCGGTATACTACTTCTTTTTTCCACTAATTGCTTTTGCAGGTTGCGCTGTTCGGTAAAATCCTGCATAGATACAATTAACCTGAAGGGGATTCCCTCCGCATTACGCATAATGGAAAAAGAATCAACAATAACTTTATAACTGCCATCCTTACATGCAAAAAGCGGTACTCATTATTCAGATTGGTTATATTTCTAAGTTTAAATGCCGCTTCAATTTTATCCAGAATCTTTTCTTTGTCATCGGGATGAATATTCGATTTCCACCATTCAAGGCCATTTTGCAGATCACTATCTGCATAGCCGAACATCATTTTCATATTCGCATTGTAATACAATTGCCCTGTAAGCATATTCCAATCCCATAATCCATCAACGGCAGATTTGCCAAGTATAGTATAGCGGGTAAGATTCTCCTCTAAAGCTTTATCACCCGCTATTTTTTGCGATATATCTTCAATGCTGAATGAATAGATGAAAGAATTATCCTTTTTTGAAGACGGCTAACGAAAGCATTACAGATTATTACTCCTTTATTTTTTGAAGTTATGCCCACAAGGTTATTCATATTGGTTAGCTTGCCCTGCTTCAGCAACGATTCCCAATATTCAAGCTCCGTATTATTTTCACCCTAATAATGGTGTTATAATGTTTGCCTGTCAATTCTTCTGCAGTGTAACCGGTAATACTACAAAAAGCTTTATTTGTGTGTGTAAGCCATCAGGACTAAAACAACTAATGCCTGTATTAATACCTGAAAGAATCGTCTCCATATTCTCATCAGGAATTAAAGCGGTAGACGCATGTTTACTTTTTTTGAAAATATAATAAATCAAAAAAGCGACCAGCCCTATAAAAGCGAGATCCTTAAATATCTGCAAATAACTATACAGGTATGTATCAGAACCAACGGCATGCAATAACAGGTAGTCTGAGCTTATCAGCCAAATTGCAGAGAGAATTAAAAAAACAATAATTATTTTTTCGGTGGAGCGAAAAATTCCATTCATAGAGATAAGTTACCCTTAAACGAACTTGAAATATATAAATTTATTACCTAAAATAATAACTTATTTTTCAAGTTGAATTGTCTATTATCATTATAAAAGCACACCACCGTAATGCATAACGAAACAACAGATAATGACCCTATTTCCGGTACAAGGAAACCCGTAGTTAATGAGTCGGCGGCAAGCAGGAGTGTGCTGTTGAAAACGCTTTTAAGCCTGGGATTATATATTGGCGTGTACTACATTTTTTTTCACCAGAACCTGCAATGGATATTCTTGCTGGTAGCTGTAATGCTGTTTCATGAAGCCGGGCATTTTATTGCTATGAAAAGCTTTGGATACAAAGACGTAAAAATGTTTTTTGTTCCTTTTTTGGGTGCATTTGTTTCGGGTGAGCCCGAGAGAGTATCACAAAAACAACGTGTGATTACTTTATTAGCGGGACCGATACCGGGTATTTTTTTAGGTTTGATTTTGTTGGTTGTTTTCGCTTATACGCAACAGGTGTTTTATTATCGCCTGTCGTTGATATTGATTATGCTCAACGTATTTAATTTATTACCGGTTTCTCCGCTTGATGGTGGTCAATTGCTGGAAAATCTTTTTTTACGTTCGGGCAGATTGTTACAACCTGTTTTTCTTATACTATCTGCCATTGCATTGTTTTATATGGCATTGATAACGCGTAATTATTTTATTCTGCTTATTGTATGGCTGATTGTGGTGCGCTTCAGAACAATAACGAGAATGAACAGGGTACGTTCGGCACTGGATAAAGACGGAATTTCTTATGATAAAATCTATGCCGAGTTAAGTGATGATGAATATATGGCTATCAGAGCTCGTCTTATACAAAATATTCCCGCTTTAAAAGATTATGACCCAAATATCATTTCAGATGATGAAGAATTTGTAGTATCACACATGCAAAAACTGCTTTCCGATAAAGCAGAAGCAGATATGAGTAAAACTGCAAAAGCATTTGTGATTGCTATATGGATTATTTTTACGGTTGTTCCCATATTCATTTTCTGGGAATATGTGAGCGCGTACAGAATTATATAATATGGCATGGCTCTAAAAATAATATCATGTTTAAAGATTACACATTTACAGTTGCTGAAAGATTTCTTCAATACGTTCAGGTAGATACACAATCTGACCCTCATTCCACCACTTATCCTTCTACTGAAAAACAAAAAGACCTTTCCCGTGTACTTGTACAGGAACTACGAAATATAGGTATAACTGATGCCGAGTTGGATGATCACGGTTATGTGTACGCTACCATTCCTTCCAATACAACTAAAGCTGTTCCCGTAATTTGTTTTTGTTCGCATGTAGAGCATATAGAATTATATAATACAGCTTTGCTATAAAACCAGTATCATGTTTAGGAATTACACATTTACAGTTGCCGAAAGGTTTCTTCAATACGTTCAGGTAGATACACAATCTGATCCCCATTCCACAACTTATCCTTCTACCGAAAAACAAAAAGACCTTTCTCTTATACTTGTACAGGAACTACGAAATATAGGTATAACTGATGCTGAGTTGGATGATCACGGTTATGTATACGCTACCATTCCTTCCAATACGCATAAGGCAGTGCCGGTGATTTGTTTTTGTTCGCATGTAGATACCTCACCTGATTGCAGTGGTTTTGGCGTAAAACCTATTATCCATAAAAACTATAATGGTGGTGATATTGTTTTACCAGATGATACTACGCAGGTTATCAGTCCCGCAGATCATCCTTACTTACTTAAAAAAAGGGGAGAAGACATCATAACGGCTTCAGGAACTACATTATTAGGAGCTGATGACAAAGCGGGAGTAGCCGTAATAATGGATATGGTGCATTACCTGGTTACACACCCTCAAATAAAACACGGCACTATTAAAATATTATTTACACCAGATGAAGAAATAGGCCGGGGTGTTGATAAGGCTGATCTTAAAAAACTGGGAGCCGATTTCGGTTATACATTAGATGCAGGAGAGCGTGGTTCTTTTGAAGATGAAACATTTTCCGCCGATGGACTCACTATAACATTTACAGGTGTGAGTGCGCATCCGGGATATGCTAAAAATAAATTAGTTAATGCGATAAAAGCAGCAGGTGCTTTTTTAGAAGCTTTACCGCCAAACGCGCTCTCACCTGAAACTACAGAAGGAAGAGAAGGTTTTGTTCATCCTGTTCATATAAATGGTATTGCTGAAAAAGTTACGCTTCAATTTATTATCCGCGATTTTAACACCAGAAAGCTGAGCGAATATGAGGGATTGATAGAACAAACCCTGGCAGACGTAATGAAAAGATTTCCCGGTGCGACCGCTACGGTAGAAGTGAAAGAGCAATACCGCAATATGAAAGAGGTATTGGATCAGCATCCTCACGTAAGCGCATATGCGCTTGAAGCCATTAAAAGGGCAGGCGTAGAACCTATGCCCAGCAGCGCAAGAGGAGGAACAGATGGATCAAGGCTAAGCTTTATGGGATTACCTTGTCCTAATATTTTTACCGGCGAAATGGCTTTTCACGGCAAGCATGAATATGTAAGCATACAGGATATGCAAAAAAGTGTGGAGACCATTGTTCACCTGGCTATGATTTGGGAGGAAAGATCTGGAATTTGAGATTGGAAATTTGAAGCCTTTTATCGGTCTCAGTGATTGCCTAATTAAATTGCTGAGATGGAAAAAGTGTACCGTTAAATACATCGCGGGAGGCGGTGACAGAATGGTGCGAGGCCAACCAGCCTGACGGCAGTCAGGGACGCCTCACACAGCAAAAGAACGGACTAGTATAGTGATTTTTTTTCTGCAGATTCGGAGATTTTATAAGCAAACACAATTGGGATACAGTCAATTTGATGAATCCACAACCGTAATTTCAAATTTCAAACCAACCTACCGGCAGGCAGCGCTCAAATTATTTCTCTACTTCCATATAACTTTCCGTAGGCTCACAGGTGCATACCAGGTTTCTGTCACCGTAAGTATTGTTCACTCTTGAAACGCTTGGCCAAAATTTGTTTTGCATAATATATGGCAATGGAAATGCGGCTTCCTGGCGTGTATAGGCATGTGTCCATTCATTGGCACATATTACCTGCATTGTATGTGGCGCGTTCTGCAAAGGATTATCTACTTTATCATTTTTACCTTCTTCAATCGCTTTTATTTCATGATATATGGAAATCATCGCTTCACAAAAACGATCCAGTTCTGCCTTGTCTTCACTTTCTGTAGGTTCTATCATAATTGTGCCTGGTACGGGAAAGCTTAGTGTAGGCGCATGAAAGCCGAAGTCCATCAGACGTTTGGCAACATCTTCGGCTTCAACACCGGTGGTACTCTTAAATGGTCGTACGTCTACAATAAACTCATGCGCACAGGTTCCATTATTGCCTAAGTAAAGAATGTCAAAATATTTTTCAAGCCTTGCCCGCATATAGTTGGCATTGAGTATAGCATATTCAGTAGCTGACTTTACACCGGCTGCACCTAACAGTCTTATATAACCGTAGCTGATGAGTAAAATAGATGCCGAACCATAAGGTGCAGCACTTACCGCATGATGTTTAGTGACGGTTCCGGAGGTATTGTCTTTGCTGTTGTTTACATGTGAAGGCAGGTGAGCCGCCAGATGCTGTTTTACGCAGATGGGACCCATGCCCGGGCCGCCACCACCGTGTGGTATAGCAAAAGTTTTGTGGAGGTTGAGATGACATACATCTGCGCCGATAGTTCCGGGAGATGTAAGACCGCATTGCGCATTCATATTTGCGCCATCCATATACACCTGACCACCATTAGTATGTATTATACTGCATATTTCTTTTATACTTTCTTCAAACACACCGTGTGTAGAGGGATATGTAACCATAAGCGCGGAAAGTGAATCTTTATATTGTTCCGCTTTGGCCTTTAAGTCAGCCACATCAATATGACCTTCGCTATCGCTTTTTACAACCACCACTTTTAAACCGGCTAATATTGCAGACGCGGGGTTGGTACCATGCGCTGAAATAGGAATCAATACCACATCTCTTTTTTCACTTCCATTGGCTTTATGATAATTTTTTATAGTAAGTAGTCCTGCATATTCGCCTTGTGCACCACTGTTAGGTTGCAGGCTGCAGGCATCAAACCCTGTTATGGCACACAAATAGTTGCTCAATTCATCAATAATATGTTGGTATCCGCGGCTTTGATCAGCAGGTACAAATGGATGTATAGCCGAAAATTCAGGCCAGCTTACCGGTATCATTTCTGTAGCCGCATTTAACTTCATGGTGCAGCTTCCTAATGATATCATGGAAGTAATCAGCGACAGGTCTTTATTTTCAAGGAACCTGATGTAACGCATCATTTCACTTTCGCTATGATGTGTGTTGAAAACCTGGTGTGTTAGATAATCTGATTGTCTTTCAGCGAATGCAGGAATATTATCCAGGTAGTATTCATCGCTGAAAGCAACAGACGCGCCGCTTTGTCCCGATGCTTTTGTAAGTACAAACAGAATGTCAACAATGTCTTTTTGTGAAGTGGTTTCATCAACAGCTATTCCTATATGGTTGTCATCAAAATACCTGAAATTAATACTGTTGTCTTCCGCTATTCTTTTTATGTCAGCAATATTATTTACCCTCACCTTTAATGTATCAAAATAATACTCGTTACTTAAATCATATCCTGCTTCGTTCAATGCATCTGCTAATGTTTTGGCTAACAAAGCAACACGGGTAGCTATTCTTTTTAATCCTTCCGGTCCATGATAAACAGCATACATAGCCGCCATATTCGCCAGCAGTGCCTGAGCTGTACATATATTGGAGGTTGCTTTTTCTCTTTTAATATGCTGCTCGCGTGTTTGCAAAGCCATACGCAGCGCACGGTTGCCTTGCGCGTCTATGCTTACTCCTATAATCCGGCCTGGCATTCCTCTCTTAAAATCTTCTTTTGTAGTAAAGAAAGCAGCATGCGGCCCACCAAAACCAACAGGTACGCCAAAACGTTGTGATGACCCTACGGCTACGTCGGCGCCCAGTTCACCTGGTGATGTTAAAAGGGTAAGTGCCAGCAGATCAGCAGCCATCACCACATATGCACCAGCCTGATGAACAGCACCGATAAAACTTCTATAGTCCTCAATGCTGCCATTGTTATTAGGATATTGCACAATAGCGCCGAAATAACTATTATCAATAATCGTTTCTTTGTAATCACCAAATACCAGTTCAACGCCAATCGGTTCCCCGCGTGTGATTAATACATCAATAGTTTGAGGGAAAATGGCATTATCAACAAAAAATTTAGGTTTGCCGGGCTTATCTGTTTTATTAATGTGATGAAACAGCATTGCCATAGCTTCGGCTGCGGCAGTTGCTTCATCAAGCAATGAAGCGTTGGCAAAAGGAAGCCCTGTCAAATCAGCAACAAGTGTTTGAAAATTCAACAGACTTTCTAATCTGCCCTGCGAAATTTCTGCCTGGTAAGGTGTATACTGGGTATACCAGCCTGGATTTTCAAATATATTTCTCAATATTACGGAGGGAGTAATGGTTCCATAATATCCCTGACCGATATATGTTTTAAAAACTTTGTTTTTTTGCCCTATCTTTTTAAGCTCCTGTAAATATTCATACTCATTTTGAGCAGCAGGGAGGTTAAGCGCATGATTGAACCGTATAGACGACGGAATAGTTTTTTGCACTAATTCTTCCAATGAAGAAAGCCCCAGAGTTTCGAGCATTTCCCTTGTTTCTGACTCATTAGGACCTATATGACGGGAAAGGAAATCACCAGCCTGTAATTCAAATACGTTCATAAATGCAGTATAATTGAGCTAAAAAAAGAAGTGCAAATTTAGGACTAAAGCCGCAGATAAAATAACACTGTGCGCAGCTTGCACAACTATGTGGATAATGAGGACGATAAAATTAGAAATTATGTCTTAAGCTAAAGATAATCAGGTGGATTTTTCGCCTTTAGACTGTGTTGATAATACAAATGCTGGTTGTTCTTTTATATCGTTTTTTGAATTCCCCGCTTCTTCTTTACGCATTTCTTCGCTGGTAAGCCGGCTTCCATCGTGACTCCAGCCGGGTGGGCCAAAAATATAGCCCAACTTCTCTTTCCACGAAATATCAATGCGGTTAACGTCTTTCACCATACTGGTCCATTCGTGAAAAATAATGTTGCCAAAACCAGTTTTTCCCAGCGGCTTGGTTAATCCATATTTGATAGGTTGATAGTTTTCAGCCGGCAGTTCTGCCTGGAAAGTGCCAAACAGCTTATCCCAGATAATAAGAAACATACCCATATTCTTATCAAGATATTTGGGGTTTGAGGCATGGTGAACCCGATGATGAGATGGCGTTACAAATATGTATTCCATCCAGCCCATTTTATTAATGAGTTTGGTATGCACAAAAATGCCCCAGATCTGCGTAGCCGAATAAATAAAGGCTATATCTACAGGTTTAAAGCCCATAAGCGCAAGGGGTATAAAGTAAAAGAAACGATATAAAGGCTGAAAAACCGATGAGCGAAAACCAACGGTGAAATTAAGCTCATCAGAGGAATGGTGGGTTACATGCACTGCCCAGAATAAACGGATATCATGGTCAAAACGGTGTAGCCAGTAGTACAGAAAATCTTCTACCAATAATAATATGAGCCAGTATTCAAATACATTGTTGAATGATATGAGATTGTGCTGGTAAAAATAATCCAGTATAACCAGGTAAACACCACGAAACAAAAGATCAATGGCGCTGTTCACAATCATCAGGTAAAGGTTAACGGTAGTATCTTTCCAGTTGTATAATTTTTTATGCCTGTAATTGCTTAATAATATTTCTATGCCGATGATAAGGATATAAACAGGAGTGCTTACAAGAATTAATATTTGCTCTCTTAGTGATTCCATTGAGGATGCAAATTAAATATAATAGCTCAAATGTTGTGTAAATTGCATTGTTGTTTTAAATGGCTTAACGTATATGGATGATAAAAAAAATAATGTGTCAGCCTTCGTTTCAGGTGAGTGGAAAGATAAGCAGTGGCAAAAAAAATCGGAGGCACAATACAAAACTTATGTTAAACTATTGCACAAGCCTGATAAAAATAAAATTCTTCGTAAGCTTCCTCAATTACACGAAGAAGCATTCTCTCATATAGATTGTTTGAATTGCGCAGCATGCTGCAAAAATTATTCGCCGCGTTTTAAAACACCAGATATCAAACGCATCAGCAAACATCTTAAAATGAAAGAGGGTATTTTTATTGATACCTATCTGCGTTTAGATGAAGATGGTGACTATGTAACCAAAAATACTCCTTGCCCTTTTTTAGGTGATGATAATCGTTGCAGCATTTACGACCAACGTCCTTCGGATTGTGCACGTTTTCCCTACACAGATGAAGATGTGCTGATAAACCGTGCGAAGATTACATTAAAGAACTCCACATTCTGCCCCGCAGTTTTTTTCGTTTTAGAGCGGCTTTTAGACACGAAATAGCTAAATTTGTACAATTCAGTCTGCGTAAAGGTTGCAACCTTTCAAAACGGTTCTTGCTATTTTTTGAGAACACAATTTATCCGTTACAAAATAATCACTGTTTTTATATAACAAGCATTTGCTGCAGGTTATAAACATTAAGCGTTACTATGGGGCATTTACCAAAATTAATTGAAGATTTAGCATTGATACTGGGGGCTGGCGCTATTACTACTCTATTGTTTAAGCGTTTGAAGCAGCCATTGGTATTAGGTTATATTATAGCCGGTTTTTTGGTTGGTCCTCATATATCTGTTTTCCCCACTGTTATTGACGAAGAAAACATTAAAATATTAGCTGAGATAGGAGTTATTTTTTTATTGTTCAGCCTGGGTTTGGAATTCAGCTTCAAAAAACTATTAAGAGTTGGAGGCGCGGCCTCTATTACCGCTATTGTTGAAATTGTAGCCATACTGGTTTTGGGATATTTTACAGGAAGATGGATGGGATGGTCTTTTATGGATAGTTTATTTTTGGGAGGACTATTGGCAAGTTCTTCCACCACCATTATTATAAGGGCATTTTCTGAACTGGGTGTAAAAAGAAAACAGTTTGCTACGATTGTATTTGGTGTATTGATAGTAGAAGATATTGTGGTGATATTGCTGATGGTATTGTTGTCAACTGTAGCGGTAACTAAACAGTTTGACGGAACGGAGATGATAAACTCGGTTTTGAAACTGTTGTTTTTTTTAACGGTGTGGTTTATTGCCGGCATTTTTTTGTTGCCAACTTTTTTGCGTCAGGCAAAAAAATTAATTGATGAAGAAACCTTGTTGATACTTTCTATAGGGCTTTGTCTTGGCATGGTAGTACTTGCTACGCAGATTGGCTTTTCTGCTGAGTTGGGGGCATTTGTAATGGGATCTATTTTAGCTGAAACTACTTCTGCCGAAAAAATTGAACATATCTTCAAACCGGTTAAAGATCTTTTTGGTGCGGTATTCTTCGTGTCAGTTGGAATGTTGATAGATCCCGCAGCTATGTTTGAACACAGGTGGGCTATACTGTGGGTTACATTACTAACCATTTTTGGAAAAATGATCAGCACCACCATTGGCGCATTATTATCGGGGCAGCCACTGAAGCAGGCAATGCAGGTGGGGATGAGTATGGCGCAGATTGGAGAGTTCGCTTTTATAGTAGCTACGCTTGGTATAACGCTGAAGGTTACCAGCGACTTTTTGTTTCCGGTGGCAGTGGGTGTTTCTGCTATAACTACTTTTACAACGCCTTATTTTATTAAATTCTCTGAACCGTTTTACAACTTTGTCATCAAGCTGCTTCCTTCCCGCCTGGTAAAAACGCTGAACCGTTATTCAACAGGAGCGCAAAATATACAGGCAGAAAGCGAATGGAAGATCGTGCTGAAATCTTATATTATTATTGCCATTACAAATGCTATTATTATTGTAGCGCTTACGTTATTATTTTATACTTACCTATTTCCTTTTCTTAGCGAAAAATTTGACAGCCTTGCCATTAGTAAAGCCATTTTCCTGGTAGTTACATTAGCGGCATGCTTACCATTTTTATGGGCGCTGATGGCGCGCAAGCCTAACAACTCTGCATACACTACACTTTGGCTGGATAGAAAATACAATCATGGTCCACTGCTATTGCTTGAAATATGCCGTGTTCTTTTCGCGGTGGTGCTGGTAGGCTTTATTGTTGATAAAATTTATTCAGGAACCATTGCTTTTATCTTCGTTATTCCGGTATCTATTATAGTATTATTTGTATTCTCTCAAAAAATCCAAAGATTTTACAACCGCATTCATAGCAGGTTTATAGATAATCTTAATGAAAGAGAAATAGTTGCCGCCGCGGTAAACGGCGATCCTGACTCCGCCCTATCTCCGTGGGATGCACATTTAGCAGATTTTACAATCAATCAAAATGCGCCTTTTATTGGTTTGCCGCTCGATCAGTTAATGTGGCGCGAAAAGTATGGCATTAATATCGCCTTTATTAAACGTGGCGAAAAAATCATTTATGCGCCAAGTGCGCAGGAAAGATTATTTCCACTGGATAACCTGGGCGTTATAGGAACAGATGAACAACTACAACTATTTAAACCAGTAATAGAAACTATTGAAGAGCCTGCCACAAACCAGGCGGAAGACATAGACAATATCGCGTTACAAAAAATTGTGGTAGACGAACACACCTTGCTCAAAGGATTAACCATTCGGGAATCTGGCATACGGGAAAAAACCAGTGGGCTGGTAGTGGGTATTGAGCGGGAAGGGAAACGGATTTTGAACCCCAATTCACACACTACTTTTGAATGGAATGATGTGGTGTGGATAGTAGGTGACAGAAAAAAAATTCAGGAATTGGTGAAAGATTAGTTTGGTGTTATAAGTTCAGGCGTTTATCATCTTACAGGACAATAAATTCTGGTTACCCATTTATTGGAATCAGGTTCCTGCAAACGATCAGTAACAAGGGAGAAAAACGGGATGCCAGGTAAAGTTTTGTGCCGGTCATCTATATAATATAGCAATTGACGATATCCGTTAGCTACAGCGCCATTGCCTCCTTTTACTTCTATCATAAGAATATTTACGTTTACAGGCATTCTTTTTTCTAGGATATTTCCCTTTGATGGTAATGCCTGGGGCAGTGGAATAGCGGTTCTTACCACATATTGCGCGTTGTTTTCATTATCTACATTAAGCATGGGGTAGCCAGATGCCTGTAAAGAATGTGCCGCAGCATATTTTTTTAATTCATCAATACGGCTATATATAAACGCGGTAGACGGATATTCCTTCAACGTATCAATAGTAGAAATAAAAGTGGAATCTGTTATAAGCAGGTGATGAATTTCATAACCATAAATGTTAACAGGCTTTGAAAGAAAACTGTTCAATTGTCGTAAAATGGTGTTCATTCCTGCCTGTATTTTTTTGGCAGATCTGAATGCTGCATATCTTTTTAGCGGATTGTATGAAGTAGGCAGTTCGCCCAGCCATTGCAACTGAACAATTTCTGGCTGTACTGCAATAAGGTATAAAGAAGTGCTGAGTTGTTGTTTATCTTTTGAAACAACTACCGGCAATAATGAAATATTGTTATCCTTTACATCATAAGTATATCCGTTCAAAAGCCACTGACGTGAAGTGTCTTCGTTTGTAGGCCACCATTTGTATCCATGCTCTTTATCAAGCAAGGTTCTGTATAGCGCCTGTCTTGTTACGTTAATAGTAATGTTTGATTGAAGTGTAATGCTGTTAGGTATAAAAATGTATGTGCACGCTGTAGCAACAATTATCAGGATAACAATTCCCGTCAGACATCTTTTCATATTCAAGCTTACATTTTATATTGATAGCTGCAATATTACAAATGCTTTTTTATAATAGATCATTACGGTTACGCCAGTAAGGAAATCAACAACGGTTCATTATATATTTTACTTATACACCTCAAACGTTTGCAGTAATTGGCAAACATGCTTTTGATTACATTTGAACTACTCCAAATTGATTGCATATGCCGGTAGCCAAACCTCACATGAGTTTTCAGCAGATTATTAATATGAATGTGGGCTTTTTTGGCATACAATACAGCTTTGGGTTACAGCAAAGCGCAGTAAATCCTATATATGATTTTTTAGGGGCCAGCCCCGATCAGATTCCACTATTAAATCTTGCAGGGCCGGTAACCGGGTTACTTATACAACCCCTGATCGGCGTATTGAGCGATAAAACCTGGCATCCGCGGTGGGGAAGAAGAAAACCTTATTTCTTTATTGGCGCATTATGTTGCAGCATCTGCCTTTTCTTATATCCTTTCAGTAAAACATTGTGGATGGCAGTAGGATTGCTATGGATACTAGATGCTGCCAATAATACCGCTATGGAGCCTTACCGGGCTTTTATTGCAGATAAACTACCTGCAAACCAAATGGCAACTGGCTTTTTGACCCAGAGTTTTTTTACCGGTCTGGGCATCACTTTAGCTAATGTTTCGTTATTCATTTTTCAAAAAAATATTCACGGCAAATTCGGAAGTATTCCTTACTGGGTTTTCGGTTCTTTTTTTCTTGGCTCGGTTTGTTCTATTACCTCCGTGCTATGGTCAATCCGTAAAACACCAGAAATACCACCAGATGCAGAAGAATTAGCTGCGCTGAAGGCAGAAAAGGTGAGTATACTAAAGCCATTTGAAGAAATTGCTGATGCAATAACAAGTATGCCAAAAGTAATGTGGCAGTTAGGATTAGTATACCTTTTTCAATGGTATGCATTGTTCTGTTACTGGCAGAATGCATCAAAAAGCATTGCGCAGTCCGTATGGAAAACTACACCTGCATCAAACAAAATATTGTACGAAGAAGCCGTTGGGTGGACAGGGTTGGTAAACGGATGGTATAATGTGGTGACTTTTCTTTCCGCATTTGGCTTGGTCTGGATGGCAAAAAAATACAGCCCAAAATTTGTTCATGTATCCTGTTTGCTATTAGCCGGTGTTGGGCTGTTGATTTTTCCTCACATAGAAAATAAATATTTATTATTTGTGCCTATGACTGGATTTGGCATTGCCTGGGCCAGCATGATGGGAGTTCCTTACTTAATGGTAGTAGGTGATATACCAAAAGAAAAATATGGTGTGTATATGGGCATTATCAACATGATGATTGTTATACCAATGATTTTGCAGAACATCACTTTTGGATTTATATTGAAACATTTTTTAAACAACGACTCTGGAAAAGCCATCAGTTTTGCAGGAATATTTTTATTGGTTGCCTGCCTGGCAACTATGTTAATTAAAAACAGAACCGGACGGAATGAGGATGTTATTTTACCTGCACCCGGTGCACATTAAATTTTATACTTAAACCTATTATCGTGTACAAAGCATCATTGCATCAGCTTATTAATAATTTACTGCAAAAAAATAACGTTGATATTGCAGGTAAGGACAATGGATTTTACACGCGTTTTATTGCCAACGCTGCAGCCATTCATTTTTTGTATGAAGAACTCTACGCATCGCATCCAGATAAAGAAATTTGTTATCATTATCTTATTCAATCTATCATTGATGCGCATATCAACAGGAGAGGAGAATTAAAGCAGAAAGATGAAGAAAAGGAAGAAAAGCTGAATTGGTATTTAAGCAATGACATTACAGGAATGAGTCTTTATGTAGACAGGTTTTGTGGAAAATTAGCAGATGTGGAGGAGAAGCTCGATTACATTAAACAACTAGGAGTAAATCTTTTGCATTTTATGCCGGTAATGCAGAGTCCTGAGGGAGAAAGTGACGGCGGATATGCCGTATCGGATTTCAGAAAGGTAGATGAACGTTTCGGTACACTTGATGACCTGGAAAAGCTTCAAGGGAAAATGCAGGAGCAGCAAATATACCTGATGCTGGATATTGTACTCAATCACACCTCTCACCACCACGAATGGGCTGTTAAAGCAAAGCAGGGAAACAGCAGGTACCAGGATTATTTTTACATGTACAACGAAAGAACGGAGCCAGATGAATTTGATAGAGCTATGCCTGAGATATTCCCGGAAAGTTCGCCCGGAAATTTTACATATATAAACGAGTGCAATAAATGGGTGATGACCGTTTTTCATCAATATCAATGGGATCTGAATTATAGCAACCCTGTTGTGTTTGTTGAAATGATCCGGAACATTTTTTTCTATGCCAATATTGGGGTGGATATTTTACGGATAGATGCGCCAGCATTTATATGGAAGAAAAAAGGAACAACCTGTCAGAATCTTCCTGAAGCGCACACCATTTTGCGTTTAATAAAACAATGTGTGCAGGTAGCCACTCCCGGTATGGCTTTACTGGGTGAAGCCATCGTATCTCCTAAAGAAATTATGAAATATTTTGGAACCGGTTTATATACGGCACGCGAATGTGATTTTGCTTATAATGCTACGCATATGGCGCTGCAATGGGACGCATTGGCTACAGGAGATACTCGTGTGATGCTTGCGGCGCAACATGAAATACTTCAAAAACCATTTGGCACATCCTGGATCAATTATACACGCTGTCACGACGATATTGGATTGGGTTATGATGATTACATGATCAACAGAGCCGGGTATGAAGCATTTTCGCATCGCCGGTTTCTTAAAAATTATTATTCAGGCGTAGAATATGGTTCACCTGCCAGAGGCGCATTGTTTTCGGTAAATCCCAAAACGCAGGATGCGCGAATAAGCGGTTCACTCGCCTCTCTTTGCGGACTTGAAAAAGCATTAGACGAAAATGATGATATGGCTATTGAACTATCCGTAAGAAAAATACTGATGATGCAGGCGCATAGTTTTTTTATTGGTGGCGTACCGATGTTGTTTTATGGAGATGAAAGTGGTTATACCAATGATTATTCTTACCAAAACGATATTGGCAAAAGTTATGACAACAGGTGGATGCACAGACCTGTAATTGATTGGAAAAGAAACGAACAGATTCATGTGCCAGGCACTATTCCAAACCGCATATTTTCTGGCACACAAAAACTCATCAGCATCAGGAAAAAGTTAAGCATGGTAAGTGACTACAAGAATCTTACCTGGCTAACACCCCATAATATTCATATAGCAGGTTACCTGCGCACGCTTGATGAACACAAGCTGTATTGTATTTTTAACTTCAGCAATAAACCTGCTTTTTTAACGTGGTTTGCTTTTAAGGAGCATGGCGCTTACACTCAAACGTTACGTGATCACTGGACAGATGAATATATTACCATTGGTAGAGATAATGAATATCTTGTTATACCGCCTTACGCTTTTCATATATTTGAAGCAGTATAAAACCGCATCATTACCAATTTTGCTTTACTTAAAATCAGTTCCATATGTCATCGCCTCTAAAATATAATGCAGGAAGAAGAAACTTTATTACCGCTACCACCACCGCTGCTGTGGGTTCAGCGCTATTACCACTGTTTCCAAAAGACATCCTGGCTCAAAAAAAAGATATCACCATACAAGAGGTGATTGATCTCATTATCAAAAACATTCCTGTGTCACCCTTTGCTGAAACCGTTGATACTGTAAAAGCGGGCAATGCTAAGCAGATACTGAAAGGAATAGTAACAACAAGTTTTGCTACTATAGAAGTGATAGAAAAAACGGCTTTAACCGGAGCTAATTTTATTATCGCGCATGAACCTACTTTCTATAATCATCTTGATAAAACAGACTGGCTGGAGCAGGATGATGTGTATCAATACAAGCAAGCGCTGATAGATAAACATGGTATCGTAATATGGCGGTTTCACGATTACTGGCATTCTGATAAACCTGATGGCGTATTGGCTGGCGTGTTGAATACATTGGGCTGGAATAAATTTGTTGATCAACAATCGCAACATATTTTACGTATACCGGGCGCCACTTTTGGTAACCTTGCCAAAGAAATAAAACAAAAGCTTGAAATTCCTTCTATAAAAGCAATTGGAAAGCCTATGGATAAATGCGATCGCATATTAATAATGCCGGGAGCGGCTGGAGGTGCAGCCCAAATAAATGGCATTGAATCAATAAAACCCGATTTACTTATTTGTGGTGAGCTGCAGGAGTGGGAAACCAGTGAATACATACGCGATGCGCGTGCTAAAGGAAGTAAAATTTCATTAATGGTTTTAGGACATGCGGTAAGCGAGGAACCAGGTATGAGCTGGTTGGTGCAATGGCTGCAGCCAAAATTGCCTGGTGCAAAAATCACGCACATTCCATCTAAAAGCCCGTTTACCTGGTATTAGTTTATTTTTTGAAAATGAAATATACAGCGCCTATAAGCAAGGCAAAGCCAATAAGATGGTTAAGCGTTAACTGAAGATTTTTAAATACTACTGCTGAAAAAATAACAAACACAATCAGCGTAATTACTTCCTGCAAAACTTTCAGTTGCATTAAGGAGAAAGGACCTCCCAGTTCCGCGGAACCGATTCTGTTGGCCGGTACCTGGAAACAATATTCAAAAAAAGCGATGCCCCAACTAACAAGTATAATTACCCACATAGAAGTGTTGCCATGATTGCTTTCTTTGCCAAAAAATTTTAAGTGACCATACCAGGCAAACGTCATAAAAGCATTAGATAAAAAAAGCAGACCTATAGTAGATAGAGATTTCATGTTTTTTCCGGAAATATATATCAAACCAGTATAACAATATTAATTTTTTGGGCATATTTTATTCGGGCTCCGCTATTACATATCAAGACGCTTTTCTTTTAGAAGTTGAACCGAGACTTTCTTTTAATTGAGCCATTAAATCTCTGCTGCGCGAATGCGCGATTCTTAATGGCGCAGGTTTTACTGTTTTTCCTTTTGCTTTGGCTTTAATGAGCTTCATTAATTTATCCGAATATGTATCACGGTATTTGCTGATGTCAAAGTCAGTGGTTAACTGGTTAATCAGTTGCACAGCTATTTTTATTTCTGCCGGTTTGCTTTTGGCTGCGGGTACTTTTATTTCATCAGGTTCACGCAGCTCCTGCTGAAAACGGATTTTATTCAACATCAAAATACCGTCAACCGCTTTTATAATTACGAGGCTTTCCCTGTTACGCAACACAAAACTTCCCAAGCCTGCCTTACCTGTTTTTTGTAATGCTTCACATAAAAGGTTATAAGCCCGTACGCCCGCCTTTTCAGGTTGAATAAAATAAGGCGCCTCGTAATACATGCCGTCAATTTCTGTGGCATCTACAAAATTATTAATCTCAATCATTTTTGTTTTCTCCGGACTTGCTTTACTAAAATCATCGTCGGTTAATATAACATACTTGTCATTAATCTTATAACCCCTTATAATATTTTCCCATGCCACTTCCTTTCCGGTATTAGCATTTACTCTTTTAAACTTAATGTTCGAGTGATCTTTTTTATCAAGCATATCAAGATCTAATGTGCTTTCCTGAACAGCACTAAATAGTTTGATGGGAATATTCACCAGGCCAAAACCAAGAGCTCCTGTCCAAATAGCTTTCATAATTTTTTATTTTTTATTTAGAAATTTTTGTGCCTATGTTCATTATGGTTTTTTGTCAAATTGTTGTGGCATGTTTTTTGGCTAATAATAACAGCCTTTCGGGGTGATTCGGAAGAATCTTAAAATACACCCATAGTTGCACCCGATGTAATTACAGCGAATGAAATCTGCGAAAGGAAATAAAAGTTTTAGTTAACGCTAAAACTTTTTTTATGAAGCTTATAAGTAGAAAAATGTAATCGACACTTTTATCAGATGAGTTTATGAATGAGTGCGTAATTCATTCCACAAGGTTGTGAGGAAAATTTTACCCACATCCGTTTAAGAAAATTATATTTAAAACTTTTTTTTGCTGCCGTTGATTTTGCACCTTTTACCTAATTAATTCCTAAATAGTAGAAGAAGAAGATGATTCTTATCGTTGACGATACTCCCGAAAATATTTTTTCCTTACAGGCTATCCTCGCCCAACATGCATTCCCCACTGATACAGCTTTAAGCGGAGAAGAGGCCTTAAAAAAAATACTCAAAAAATCATACGCGTTAATTATACTGGATGTTCAAATGCCCGGCATGGATGGATTTGAAGTTGCAGAAATAATTGCAGGTTATCAAAATGCCAAGGATACTCCCATACTTTTTCTTTCTGCATTAAATACAGAAAAAAAATACATTGCTAAAGGTTATGCGTCGGGAGGAATTGATTACATCACCAAGCCATTTGACCCCGATATATTATTGCTTAAAGTAAAAACCTTTTATCGTCTCTACGAACAAACACATGCATTAAATAAAATGCAGGAAAATTTATTGCAGGAAGTAGAGTTCAGAAAAAAAGCCCAATATGAGATACAGGAAAAAGTAATGCAACTGCATTCCATATTGGAATCTATTCCCCAGATTGCGTTTACTGCCGACCGTGATGGCAACATTGAATATGTAAACAGGCAATGGTATCTGTACAGTGATTCATCTCATGTTTTTCCCGCAGTACACGCGGATGATGAAGTTATTGAAGATGCATTTAAGAAAGCGGTTGAAAAACGAATTTCCCTGGAAATGGAAGTGCGGGTAAAACAATTAGGTAAAGATTATTATACGTATCACCTGCTGAGGGTATTGCCAGTAAAAGAGACGAATGAAATTATTAAATGGGTTGGCACTTTTACTGACATAGAAACACAAAAACAAGTTGCCCGTAAAAAAGATGAGTTTATCAGTATAGCTAGTCACGAGCTTAAAACACCGCTTACAAGCATTAAAGGGTATATACAATTGCTGGAACTCCAATTGTCTGAATCTGACAAAATAAAACCATTGGCTGAAAAAACATTGGTGCAGGTAAATAAATTGAACAGATTAGTAAGCGAGTTATTAGATGTGTCGAAGGTAGAAAATGGCAAACTTAAATTCAATAAAACAGCTTTTAGTTTTGATGTTTTATTAAATGAAACGGTGGAGATAATCAGGGAAACTTATCCAGCATATACTATCACCATAAAAAACACACCATCCGTTCAGGTATATGCGGATGAAATGCGCATTGAACAGGTTATTATCAATTATATTACCAACGCCATAAAATACTCACCTGATGTTAAAGAAGTAATCATTACTTCAGAAATCAACAAAGACGCTCACCTTGAATTTTGCGTGCAGGATTTTGGAATTGGTATTCCCCTGGAAAACCAGCAGGAAGTATTTGAAAAATTTTATCGTGCTGAAAATGTTTCGTTGTCGTTCCAGGGGCTGGGTATAGGATTATACATCAGCGCCGAAATTATAAGGCGGCATAATGGCAATTTCTGGGTGAAAAGTGAACCCGGCAAGGGCTCGTGTTTTTATTTCACCCTTCCTCTTTGTAGTTCAAATAAAAACTAATAAGTTATTTAATACATGAAGCAATCTTTAAACCGTAGTCTGCTTATTGGCTTTGGATTTTCTTTATTAATACTACTCTTGAGTTCAATAGCCTCTTATGTAAGCATCAGCAACCTGCTTAACAACACACAACTCGTTAATCACTCCAATAAAGTTATTACGGGGTTGGTAGAAGTGCTGAGTACATTAAAAGACGCTGAAACTGGTCAACGTGGCTATATCATTACCGGCGACAACATGTTTCTGGAGCCATATACCGGCAGTTATGATAAAGCGCTGGGGCAGATATCAGAGGTAAAGCAATTGGTATCGGA
>JBGALP010000056.1:0-23247 GCA_044223805.1 Agriterribacter sp. | reverse complement strand
CTTTTGTAATGCCAGGATTATGAACCAGCAGTGTATCTATGCGTTGCTGCACGGTGGCCAAATAATCGGGATTGGACGGACCTTTATTACTACCGGCGCTACCTGCTGCGTTATATGCTACAGCAGAAGGTCTTCCCTGGAAATACTTATCGTTGGTGAATTGTTGCCCTATATTGGCATACCCAACTACTTTTCCATTTACCAATATTTTTTCTCCATTGCCGGCACCGGGCGTCATCTTTCCAATGCCTGCTATAAGAAGTGGATAGATGATTGATAAAAGAATTATACACGTTAACGTTAATTTGAAAGAAATAATCAGATTCTTTTTCATAAAAAAGTATTTAAATTTTACATCCACAATCCCAATATCATGTCAATAATTTTTATCCCGATAAATGGTACAATAATCCCACCTATGCCATAAATCAATACATTTCGCCTGAGTAATGCGCTTGCACCGATTGGTTTATATTGTACGCCACGCAATGCTAACGGTATAAGTAATGGTATAATGATAGCGTTAAATATTACTGCTGAGAGAATCGCCGATTCAGGACTCTTGAGATGCATGATATTTAAAGCCTGCAATGCTGGAATTGAAGCAATAAATAGCGCGGGAACAATGGCGAAATATTTTGCTACATCATTGGCAATAGAAAATGTAGTGAGTGTTCCTCTTGTAATTAATAACTGTTTACCAATCTCTACTACTTCAATCAGTTTGGTTGGATCATTATCCAGGTCAACCATATTGCCCGCTTCTTTAGCGGCCTGTGTGCCGCTATTCATTGCAACGCCAACATCTGCCTGTGCAAGCGCAGGCGCGTCGTTTGTGCCATCTCCCATCATAGCAACCAGTTTACCTGCTTGCTGTTCTTTTTTAATGTAGTTCATTTTGTCTTCGGGTTTTGCTTCCGCAATAAAATCATCCACACCTGCTACGCCCGCTATATATTTTGCAGTTAATGGATTATCTCCCGTAACCATTACAGTTTTAACACCCATCCTGCGTAGTCTTTCAAAACGTTCCTGTATACCAGGTTTGATGATATCCTGCAATTCTATAACACCTAACACTTTTTCATTTTCACTTACCACAAGAGGCGTACCTCCGTTAGTGGCTATTTCTTTTACTGTTGCCTCCACCTGTTCTGATATTGGATTTCCCGCTTTTTGAACCAGTTGTTTTATGGCATCAAATGCTCCTTTGCGTATCCGTAATGTTCCGATATCAATGCCGCTGGTACGGGTAGCAGCTGCAAAAGGAATAAATGCAGCATGCTCCGGAACCGGGTCAGATTTTGCGGTTCCACCCGCCAGCTCAATAATAGATTTTCCTTCAGGGGTTTCATCAGCAATAGAACTCAATACCGCACATTTTACAAAATGATTATGATCTATCTCTGCGTTGCTGTGAAATTTTGTAGCCTTACGATTTCCAATAGTGATGGTTCCGGTTTTGTCTAATAATAACACATCAACGTCACCCGCGGTTTCAACAGCCTTGCCGCTTTTAGCAATGATGTTTGCCCGCAGCGCTCTGTCCATACCTGCAATACCTATTGCAGACAATAACCCGCCAATAGTTGTAGGAATGAGGCATACAAATAGTGAAATAAAAGCGGCAATAGTGATAGGCGTTTGTGCGTAATCGGCAAAGGGTTTTAAGGTTACGCATACAATCAAAAACATTAAAGTAAATGATGCAAGCAAAATAGTAAGTGCAATCTCATTGGGTGTTTTTTGCCTGTTGGCACCTTCTACCAGTGCTATCATTTTATCAAGAAAAGTTTGCCCCGGCTCTGTAGTAACTTTTACAATTATTTTATCTGACAATACTTTTGTTCCACCGGTTACCGAAGACTTATCACCACCTGCTTCTCTTATTACAGGTGCAGACTCACCCGTAATAGCTGATTCATCAATGGTAGCGATGCCTTTAGTAATTTCACCATCCATCGGTATAATGTCACCAGCTTCACACACAAACCTATCGCCTAAGCGCAGTTGAGAAGAGGGTACAACTTTTATTTCGTCAACAAATATTTCCCCCGCTGCAAAGATCTTTTTCGCGGCTGTATCCTGTCTTGTTTTGCGCAGGCTTTCAGCTTGTGCTTTACCTCTTGCTTCAGCTATAGCTTCTGCAAAATTGGCGAAAAGGAGTGTAAGAAAAAGAATGGTAAAGATGGTGATGTTATACCATAAGGCACCTTCCGAATTGCCTTTACTTAAAATGGTATATCCAATTACGCCAAGCATTACAAGTGTACCTATTTCTACAGTAAACATCACAGGATTTTTAATCATCTGCCTTGGGTCTAGTTTTACAAACGATTGTCCTAAAGCTGTTTTGATCAATTCCGGTTGAAATAAACTATTTGATGCATTATGCTGTTTCATAAACTTTTAATTAATTTATTGATTCCCGGTGCAACGTGAAAAGTGAGACGATAAACGTGACAAATTTTCACTTCTATCTTTTCTCCTCTCACAGGAGCATACAGGTATTTGTTATTTAAGTGAAAAAAATTCAGCCAACGGTCCTAATGTAAGTGCCGGGAAATAAGACAATGCATTGATGATAATGATGACACCAAACGTCATAATGCCAAAGGTTACAGAATCAACACGTAAGGTTCCTGGTGATTCGGGTATGTATTTTTTCTTTGCCAATATACCGGCAATGGCTACCGGCCCAATGATGGGTAGAAACCTTGCCATCAGTAAAACAAAACCGGTGGTTACGTTCCAGAAAATATTATTATCCCCCAATCCTTCAAACCCGCTACCATTGTTGGCATTGGCAGAAGTGTATTCGTACAGCATTTCTGAAAAACCATGATAAGAAGGGTTGTTTAACCATGCGCCTGGCTGTACAGCCCAACCATTTTCAGGATGGTGCGCCACCATATATGCTGCCAATGCTGTAAAGCCTTTTATTAAAAATGCAGATAATAAAGTAACCAGGGCCGCTATCTTCACTTCTCTTGCTTCTACTTTGTGTCCCATCAATTCAGGCGTTCTGCCTACCATTAAACCCGAAATAAATACCGCGATAATGATATAGATATAGTAGTTAAGCAAGCCCACACCACAACCACCATAAAATGCATTGATCATCATACCTAACAATTGCATTAACCCCGAAAGTGGCATGGCACTGTCGTGCATGGAATTTACTGAACCTGTAGAAATAATAGTAGTAACTATACTCCAGTAGCCTGAAATGGCTGGTCCAAATCTTACTTCTTTCCCCTCCATAGCGCCAGTGGTTTGTGTTACCCCCATTTTTTGTATGGCAGGATTACCGGATACTTCACTTATTATGGTTGGTATCAGCAGGCACAACATTCCAATTGTCATCACACCAAAAATAATATTGGACAGTTTTCTTTTTTTAATATAGAATCCTAGCGCAAAGATCATCGCAATAGGAATAATCATTTGTGCAATCAACTCAACCATAGCGGTGAAATAAGTAGGATTTTCAAATGGATGCGCAGCGTTAGCGCCAAACCACCCGCCACCGTTAGTACCGATATGTTTTATGGCTATCATACCTGCGGCAGGTCCTTTTGATACCTGCACTGTGTCGCCCTGTAAGGTAGTAATGGTATCCTTCCCTTCAAAGCCAGACGGTGTGCCGCTAAACGCAAGTATTATAGCTACCGCAAATGATAATGGCAGTAATAGCCTGAAAATTGACTTTATAAAAATTACCCAGAAGTTACCGAGCTTCTCAACTGTTTTTTCTCTTAATGCGTTAAATACTGCAATGGCTGCCGCAATACCTGTGGCTGCACTTACGAACTGTAAGAAAGTAATTACGAGCAGTTGCGTTAAATAGGTCAAGCCTGTTTCTCCTGAATAATGCTGCAGATCACAGTTTACCAAAAAACTAATCGCAGTATTAAAAGCAAGGTCAGGCGTTTGCCCGGGATTACCATCAGGATTAAGAGGCAATTTATCCTGGAACAAGAGCATGAAAAAGGCATATACCAACCAAAGCATATTAATAGTGAGCATGGCAGACAAAAACTGTTTCCAGTCCATGCTTTTAGTAGCATCAATACCGCTGATTCTGTAAATGAATTTTTCAAAACGGCCCATTATTCCTTTGGAAGGTGCAGTATTTCCGAAAACCTTCGCGATATATTTTCCTAAAGGGTAAGCTACTATAAGGGTTATAATAAATGTAACGATGAGGCCACTTAATTCAGTATTCATAAAATGATATTAAACACGAGCAATTAAAATTTTTCTGGTTTTAATAAAGCGTATAACAGGTATGCGCACACTGCAATGGAGAGTAGAAATAAAAAGTTCATCATATTATATTTTTTCAAAAAAGTGGATGGATTTAAATAACAACCAAAAGCACAACAGTGAACAGATGAGTAGAAGTATTGTAAGCATTGTTTGAAGTTTCACCCGGTATGCCAAAATCTATTCCGCAAACACGGCACCTCGTGTAAATGTAACAGTTGCAATTAATTAAGACATTCCGGTCATTTCACGCAACAAAAAACCCTTTCATTTTGAAAGGGTATATACTATCGTTTTGAAAGGGTATTACCTGATATCGTATTCTTCCAGCTTCCTGTACAAGGTAGTTAATGCTATATTGAGCAGGCGGGCAGTTTCAGTTTTGTTGCCATTGGTATAGTTCAAAACTTTCCGGATGTGAATCTTTTCCGCTTCGGCAAGTTCAAAGGCTGATTTGCTACCGGCTAGTTGGTTGTGTTGTATTTCGTATGGCAGGTCATCTATAGTTAACGTATCTCCTTCAGCCAGTAACACGGTTCTCTCTATAACATTCTTTAATTCCCGTATATTACCGTTCCAGGTATACTGCTTCAGGGCTTCTGTAAAAGCGGGCTGTAAAGCGGTTATTTTTTTATTGGTCTGTTTAGCAAATACACCTACGAAGTATAATGCTAATGGCTCTATATCGGCTACTCTTTCCCGTAAGGAGGGTAGGGGTAGCTGGAAAACGGAAAGGCGGTAATACAAATCTGACCGGAAATGGCCTGCTTCAATTTCTTTTTTCAGATCGCGGTTAGTAGCTGCTATGATACGTACGTTTACCTGAACGGGTTTTGTCTCGCCTATGCGCATAAAACTTCCGGTTTCAATTACGCGTAGTAATTTCGCTTGTAGTTCCACATGCATTTCGCCAATTTCATCAAGAAAAAGCGTTCCACTATCGGCTCCTTCAAAAAAACCTTTTTCATCCCTGATGGCCCCGGTAAACGCACCTGCCTTATGACCAAAAAGCTGGTTCTCCAAAAGCTCTTTTGTAAATGCAGAACAGTTAATTGCCACAAAGGGTTTATCTCTGCGCTTACCCGCATAATGTATAGATTGGGCAAACACTTCCTTGCCTGTTCCTGTTTCGCCTGTAAGCAAAACAGTGGTATCGGTAGCGGCTACTTTTTTTGCCAATTCAATAGCGAAAAGAATTGCTTTTGATTTGCCTATGATATTATCAAACGAATATTGATTTCCAACCTGTTTTTCGAGTTGATATACGCGTTTACTAAGCTTAACCTTTTCTATTGCGCGATATAAAAGCGGAATAATCTTATTGTTATCATCACCCTTTGTTATATAATCAAAGGCACCATTCTTAATAGCCTGAACACCATCGGGAATGTTACCATAGGCGGTAAGTAAAATAATTTCTGGAAGCGGATATAATTTTTTTGCATCTGTAATAAAATCAACACCGTTACCGTCAGGTAGTTTTACATCACATAAAATAACGTCAATATCTTTTTGAGCCAACACTTTTTTCCCCTCCTTTAATGATGCTGCCTGCTCTACGGTAAAACCTTCAAGCTTTATAATACGGCTCATTAGCTCCCGGATTCCTGGTTCGTCGTCTATAACCAAAATATTTCCCTGCATGGTTGTTTTATAAATGCAAAGCTATTGCAAATGGGTCAATACAATGGAGCCTCCTAATGCCTTAATTATTCCGGCAATTTAAATTCAGGATTATATATCAGCCCAATTACATTATTCCATGGATCTTTTACAGTGGCTACAACAATTTCTCCGCCTACGTTCTGTGGCGCTTCGTTTTCTGTTGCGCTGAGCGATAGTAATCTTTTGTATTCCTTCTCCACATCATCTACACCCCAATAGGCTGCCACTGTTTCTACTTTGCTTTTAGCAGGAGTATCATCAGGTTGCAGGCCAAGCTCATAGTCTGCAATATTAAAACCAACATAAAAGGGTTCGTCAAAGTATGGGGTTGTGTTAAAAGCATTGGCATACCATTCTTTTGCTTTAACTATATCGCTTACTTTGTAGATAACAGTTCTAAGTCCAAGCATGGTATGGATGTATTTAAAAATGAAAACTATCTCTTAAAAATCTTCGACGGACAAATTATATGATTACTTGTCGAGGTAACCTTTTAAACTTTGGCTGGAGATCGCCACGCCGCGAAATAGTCACTCAAGTCAAATCTTCATGTTGCGGCTCGCGATGAAGGAAGTAATGGCTTCTTCCTCTTACTCTTCCACTCCTTTCATCCACGTCTCACTATTGCCTGCTGCCTGCTTACTACTCACTATTTTCTGGTACTCCCGCTTTAAACAATACCGCTCTGCTGCTTGAACTGATTGTGTATGCCTCTCCCGCGCCTGCAAAGGCGGACTCTCCTTGCTGAAGCTTCAATTCGTGCTGTGCTGTTTTTATGGTCGCCTCTCCTTCGGTCAATAATATAATTTCTGAAGAGTAGGCCTGGTATGTGTAACTATCTTCTTTATTTAATTCAATTTTGCTTGCTATAAAATCTGGTACGGGACAGTGGTATGTAGTTTCAAATCCACGCTTTTCTCCGTCCATTATTTGCGGTACTATTCCTTCAAATAAAGTGTGTTTTAATAATTCAGGTACATCAATATGCTTTGGCGTTAGTCCCCCGCGCAACACATTGTCTGAGTTTGACATCAATTCTATATTCTGCCCTTCAAGATACGCATGGGGCACACCGGCTCCCTGGAATATAGCCTGACCGGGATGTAATTGAAGAATATTAAAAAAATAGATAGAAAACACACCTCTGTCAATATCGCTGTATTTATCAGCGTTTCCTTCTAATGTTTTGCTGGCCCAATAGGCAGGATCAGCTTTTGATAATTGGTTGGCTTTGTAAATTGGCTCTGCTTTTTGCAGTAAAGGTTTTAATATGTCATCAACTGATGATTGCGGAAGTTCCATTACGTGCTTATACAATCCATAGTAACCATCTTTTTCAAATATGGGCAATAGTGTTTTAAATTCCGGTATTTCACTCAATGTTTTTTGTAATAAAGATTTTTCCTTAAAACCATGCAGCAGCCAGAATTCACTTAAAGCCACCATTACTTCCGGTTTGTGGTTGTCGTCTTTATAATTGCGGTGAGGCGCACTTATAGGAATGCCTGCTTCGTTTTCTTTTGCAAAACCTTTGGCCGCTTCTTCTTTTGTAGGATGCACCTGTATAGAAAGCATGTCTTTTACATCAAGCACCTTAAATAGAAATGGCAATGAGCCAAATGTTGTTTCCACTATTTCTCCCAGCCATTTTTTGGGATCTTCTTTTATCAGCTCATGTAATGGTGTTGCGTGTTTGGCATCCCATTCTACCAATGAAGGACTGCTGCTGTGTGCTCCCATCCAGTATTCAGCGAATGGTTTGTTTTCTGTATTGTCTACGCCTAATAGTTGAGGAAGATATGCTGACCCACCCCATGCGTAATGCTGTACTTTACCTTTGAGTTTATACATCAATTTTTTTTTAATGAATATCATTTTTCTATGTAAGGCAGAGGGCTGTAGTAAGAAGGCAGCGAACTGTATTGATTCACAATTGACTATTCACCATAACCTTATACCCTAAACCTACGCTTTACCCTGCTCATATTCTTCATCAATCAACAGATTTTTCCCATCGGCTGCTGCAGTTGCCAGCTCATCACAGCGATTGTTATATGCATTATCCGCATGTCCCTTTACCCACACAAATTTTATATTATGCTGTAAAGAAAGCTGGTGATACTTTTTCCAAAGGTCTTTATTTTTTTTGCCGCCTTTAAAATCGGTTTTGATCCAGTTCTTTAGCCAGCCTTCCTGTACAGCCTTTACCACATATTGGCTATCAGAATAAATGGTGATATTTAAATTTGTTTTGGTTAATGCTTTCAGGGAAGCAATAACAGCAAGTAATTCCATGCGGTTATTGGTCGTAAGTCTGTAGCCGGCAGATAATTCTTTTTCATTAGCGCCCCATTTCAAAATTGCGCCATATCCACCGGGTCCAGGGTTTCCACGGGCCGCCCCATCTGTATAAATAATCAGTGTAGGTTCAGCCATGCATTAGATCATTATTTCTCCTTTCAAAAAAGTTACCGCATAGCCGCTCATCAAAACCCTGTCGCCGGCAAGCTCGCAATCCAGATGCCCCTTGCGCGCAGACCACTGAATAGCCTTGAGTTTATTTTTCTTAAATACATCAGCCCAATAGGGAACAAGCAATGTATGTGCAGAACCTGTTACCGGATCTTCATCAATACCGCTTTGCGGAAAAAATCCTCTTGATACAAAATCAACTTCTTTTCCTGGTGCAGTTACTATTAGTCCACGGCTTTTAATAGTTGCCAGTGTTTTAAAATCGGGGTTAAGATTTTCTACCACAGATTGATCATCCACTACCGCCATATAATCAAAACGGCCTTTGTATAATTTGGTTACAGGTACTTTTATGCCATTAGCTATAGCTTCGGGAATTTCACTTACTAATTCATATTTATCTGCCGGAAAATCTAATGTAAGCTGGCCATTATCTTCTTTGGTTACTTTCAACCATCCGCTTTTGGAGTTGAAGCTGATTACTTTTCCCTGGTAGCCGAGATGATTAAAAAATATATGTGCTGTAGCAAGCGTAGCATGTCCGCAAAGATCTACCTCAACAGCCGGTGTAAACCACTTGATGCGGTAACCTTCTTTTTCATTTACGATAAATGCGGTCTCTGCAAGATTGTTTTCCATGGCGATTTTTTGCATCAATTCCTCAGGCAGCCATTCATCCAAAGGACAAACAGCAGCTGGATTGCCACCGAAAACTTTTTGTGTAAAGGCATCTGCCTGGTATATGGGGATGATCATAATTCTTATTGTGAATTGGCAATGGTGAATTGTGAAATGGCAAACGCTCTCTTCTGCCTTCTTACTACTTATTGCTCACTATTCTTCATACCTGAAACACGCCCAAACTAAAATCTTTTGGTGTGCTTTTGTGATCGGCCGCCGCTATTCCTTCCGCTATCAGGTTCCTGGTTTCTCCTGGGTCAATAATAGCGTCTACCCATAACCGTGCTGCCGCATAGTAAGGAGTAGTTTGTTTTTCATAACGCTCCTTTATATCGGTCAGCAATTTTTTTTCAACTTCAGGGTCAATCGTTTCACCTTTTGCTTTTAATGCGCCTACCTGTATCTGCAATAATGTTTTTGCTGCCTGCTCGCCGCCCATTACCGCAATTTTAGCTGAAGGCCATGCATAAATAAAACGGGGGTCGTACGCCTTTCCGCACATAGCATAATTGCCTGCGCCAAAAGAATTGCCGATAATAATAGTAATTTTAGGCACAACGGAATTAGCTACTGCATTCACCAATTTGGCACCATCTTTAATAATACCGGAATGCTCACTTCTGCTGCCCACCATAAATCCTGTTACATCCTGCAGAAAAACAAGCGGAATATTTTTTTGATTGCAGTTCATTATAAAACGTGCAGCTTTATCGGCGCTATCATTATAAATTACGCCGCCCAACTGGATCTCCCCTTTTTTATTCTTGATTACTTTACGCTGATTGGCTACAATACCAACAGCCCAACCATCAATACGGGCATAACCACATAATATAGTTTGTCCATAATCTTTTTTATATTGATCAAAGGATGAGTCATCCACTATCCGTTCAATAATCTCCAGCATATCATATGGCTTCGACGAATCTAAAGGGAGCATGCCATATATTTCAGCCGCGTCTTTTTTAGGCGGCTTACTTTTTATTCTGCTGAATCCGCCGCTTTCTTTCGCACCCAGCCGGGAAACAATCTTTTTTACTTCATCCAGGCACTGCTGTTCGGTATCAAATTTATAATCGGCAATACCGCTTATTTCCGTGTGTGTTGTTGCGCCGCCTAAGGTTTCGGCATCTATATCTTCACCTATAGCTGCCTTCACTAAATATGGGCCGGCTAAAAAAATAGAACCATTATTTTTTACCATCAAAGTTTCATCGCTCATGATAGGCAGGTAAGCGCCACCTGCTACACAAGCGCCCATTACAGCAGCTATCTGCACAATACCCATAGCGCTCATGCGGGCATTGTTGCGGAAGATGCGGCCAAAATGTTCTTTATCAGGAAAAATTTCATCCTGCATGGGAAGGAATACGCCGGCACTATCTACCAGGTAAATAACAGGTAAATTATTTTCCATCGCAATCTCCTGCATACGAAGATTTTTTTTGCCCGTGATAGGAAACCATGCTCCCGCTTTTACCGTTTGATCATTTGCTACTACCACACATTGCCTGCCGCTTATATAACCAACGCCTGCAACAGTTCCTCCTGCGGGGCATCCACCATGCTCTTCATACATTTCATAACCTGCAAAAGCACCAATTTCAACAAACGGCTTTCCGGCATCACACAAATAGTCAATGCGCTCTCTTGCGGTAAGCTTATTTTTTTCTCTTTGTTTTTCAGTCGCTTTTTTTCCACCACCCGCATATATTTTTTCCAATCTTGTTTTAACCTGGCTAAACGCCAGTTTTAAAACGTCTTCGTTTTTATTGTTTTCAATATTCATATGCGGTGTTTTAGTCTAGTCTTTTGTCCAATAATCTACTACGGTTACTTTATCAAGATAAGGTTTGAGTGTTGCTCCAAAAGCCTTGTGAGCGGGATGAGGTAAATAAGCGTCGCGATCTTTTTCACTCGCGAAGGTTAGGAAAAAACAATGGGTCAATCCCTGGTTAAGCCCTTCAGGACTATTATTGGTTCCCCATTCAAATCCTTTTATTTCTTTTATTTGAGAAGGAAGCGCTTTAAATGCATCTTCAACCGATTTAATTTGAGCCGGCGTGGCATCGTCTTTAAATTTAAAAAGCACAACGTGTCTTAACATTTTTGATTCTTTGTTGGTTGCGGAAATAATAACAACTGCCAAAAAGCAGGCAGCGATAATAGCAATAATTTTTTTCATTTTAGTAAATTTCTGGTATGATGATTTGTACAGATGCAGTATGCATCCTTCTTCAAAAATAAAACCTATATAGCATTAAAAATATTTTTTTAAAGAAGAAGGGTTTCCGGTTACTTCAGGATATTGATGAGCATTATTATGCTGAGTATATAAAGATGACATCCTTACATAACAAAAGCAGTGCACATGCACTGCCTCTGTTTTATTTATGCCTCGTGCATAAATAACTAATGAACATCAATTGTGAATCCCTGCGCTATTTATTGTGACAATTTTACTTCACCTATATCGGTAGCGGAACCGTCTTTTACTTCAACACCTTCTTTAGCTGCATTTTTATATGGAGCTTTTGCTTCAATTATTACCTGGTAGGTGCCTGGTTTTGCGTTTGAAATTTCAAATGCGCCACTGCTAACATCAGCTTTAAGTGTGTCGGTTCCTGAAATTGCCCATGCTCTAACTGCCGCATCTGCCGGGCTCACTGTACCTTTTACTGATCCATTTGTAATTACATTAAATGCGAACAAACCAGCGGTAACTATACCTAAGGCTGCCAGTGTTAATCTTGCTTTTTTCATACTTCTGGAATTTTTAATTATCAAAATAAATGTTGGTTACTAAATAAATGTTTACTACTAAATCTTTTCCAGAGTAAGTGATTGGAGGGATACACGCATAAAGACAACTACTATGCCAAAAACCAGTGATCAGCAATGTTAAAGTAATTTAACACAGCAATTTTATGCACATTAAAATCATCTGTTGGAGCGATTATTCTTAGTTAAAATATTTTCGGTTATACTTATACGTTAGTTACATTAAAATCAACTTTCTGCGGAGTAAATATTGGTTGGTATGGATTTATTTCTTTTTTAATGAAAAGCATACAAAAGCTGAATAATGCATAACGGAAGTAGCTTATGCACAACAGTGCATATCATAAAAATATTCTGTCCTTTCGTTTTACTATATTTGCCGCATTCTGTAAATACTAAAATTATTAGCATATTTGCGGTAAAATTGTATAATAGCGGAGTTTAATTATGGCTGAAACAAAACAAAACCTGTTTGATTATAACGAAGAATCCATCAAATCCTTAGACTGGCGGGAGCATATCCGCCTGCGCCCTGGTATGTACATTGGTAAGCTGGGCGATGGCAGCAGCGCTGACGATGGCATATATGTATTATTAAAAGAGGTGCTGGATAATTGCATTGATGAACACATGATGGGTTACGGAAAGCAGATTGACATTGAGGTAGAAGGCAAAACTGTAACGGTGAGAGATTATGGTAGAGGCATCCCATTAGGAAAAGTAGTAGACGTTGTAAGTAAAATAAATACCGGCGCTAAGTACGATAGCAAAGCCTTTCAGAAATCGGTTGGTTTGAATGGAGTGGGTACAAAGGCGGTAAATGCGCTGAGTCATTATTTTAAAGTAACGGCCATAAGAGATGGCAAACAAAAAACAGCCGAGTTTGAAAGAGGAGTACTAATAAAAGAGCATAAGGAAGCAAAGACCGATGAAACCAATGGCACATTGGTAAGCTTTATACCGGATGATACGGTTTTTCGCAGCTTTCATTTTCAGCCGGAGTATATTGATAACCTGTTGTGGAACTACTGTTATTTGAATGCGGGGTTGATCATCACTTTCAACGGCAAAAAGTACGTGAGCAAAAATGGGTTGCTCGATTTGCTGGAACGTAAATCCAATAAAGATGAATTGAGATATAATATTATTCATCTGAAAGGAGAAGACATTGAATTAGCAATCACGCATAATAACGATTACGGCGAAGAAATATTCAGCTTTGTAAACGGGCAATATACCACACAGGGAGGAACGCATCAGCAAGCGTTTCGCGAGGCATTTGTAAAAGTGGTGAGAGAGTTTTATAAGAAGGATTATGATTTTACCGATATCCGCCAGAGTATTGTTGCGGCTGTTGCAGTAAGAGTGGTAGAGCCGGTATTTGAAAGCCAGACCAAAACAAAATTAGGATCGCAGTACATGCAGGAAGGTGGAATGAGCATGAAGAATTTTGTGCTGGAGTTCCTGTCGAAAGAGCTGGATAATTTCCTGCATAAAAATCCCACCATTGCAGAAGCGCTGAAGAAAAGGATTGAGCAGAGTGAAAGAGAACGTAAGGAATTAGCCGGTATTAAAAAGCTCGCTAATGAAAGAGCCAAAAAAGCGAATGTTCACAACCGTAAACTGCGTGATTGTCGTGTTCACTTTAATGACGAGCCACCAAATAAAGGCAAGGAAGAATTTCAAACCCTGCAGTTGGAGAGCACCATTTTTATTACGGAAGGTGATTCGGCCAGTGGCTCTATTACAAAAGCACGCAATGTAGAAACACAGGCGGTATTCAGTTTGCGTGGTAAACCATTGAACTGTTTTGGTCTTACCAAAAAAGTGGTGTATGAAAATGAAGAATTTAATTTGTTACAACATGCATTGAATATTGAGGAAGGAATTGAAGGCTTGCGTTTTAATAATGTAGTTATTGCTACAGATGCCGATGTGGACGGTATGCATATCCGTTTGCTGTTGCTTACTTTCTTTTTACAATTCTTTCCCGACCTGGTAAAGAACGGTCACGTATATATATTGGAAACGCCATTGTTCCGCGTTCGTAATAAGCAGGAAACCATATACTGTTATGATGAAAGCGAAAAGCAGGCAGCTATAAAAAAATTAAGTGGTAAGCCAGAGGTCACGCGTTTTAAAGGATTGGGAGAAATTTCGCCTGATGAGTTTGTAAGATTTATCAGCGCTGATATGCGTAAGCAGCCTGTATTGGTAATGCCCGAAACACACCTGCAGCAACTGCTGGAATATTATATGGGCAAGAACACACCCGACAGGCAGGAGTTTATTATTGATAACCTGCGGGTAGAGATTGATCTGGCAGAAGGGGAGTAGTGAATGGTGAATTGTCAATGGTGAATGTGAGATGTGAGACTCGTAACCTGCAACTTGTAACCTGTAACAACAAACAATAAACTTCAAACTACAAATGATACATATAGTTTTTAACGAGGCAGATGTTGAAGTGCTCAAAAAAGCCATAGAAATGGATGAAACAATGGCTGGCGAAGTGATACAGATTAAAGATGACTATGCGGTAGGACCACTGTTGAATGTGTACGTGGGTGAAGGTATTGCTGTACGCAAAGCATGGTGGGCAACGGTGTTGGCGGGCGGTGATTTAGACTGTAAGGTTGAAGATGGGTCAATAGATGACTATAAAACAGTTGCAGAATTAGTAGGTAACCTGCGCCGCAACCCTGAAGAAATTGTATGGATTTGGGCAGCGCAGAATAAACATGACGTCAGCGGTTATTACTGGCTGTTGCATTATATGAAAGAATTCCAGGGAAGGGTGTTTATTCTTTATTTAAATAACCTTCCTTTCATTAATGAAAAGGGAAATATTTTTTATCCTGAATGGTTGCACACTATTCCTCCGCGTGAATTTATTAAAGCAAAAAAACTGGCGAGCCCTATTACGCTGAGTGAATTCGAAATTGATCCGGATGAATGGACAAGAATCTGCAATGAAGATAAAGGAGTGCGTATACTGGAAGGTGGAAAAAAGCTGATACAATATGGCTATGACTATTATGATGCCGATCTAAAAAAATATATCACTAAAGACTGGCAGAAAGCCAGCAAGGTGATAGCTCATTTTCTATCGAAGAACAAACAAACTACGGGAGATATGTATCTTTTGTGGCGGTTAAAAACGTTGCTTGCTGATGACAAGTTTGATGTGCAGGGTGAAATAAAAAACATGAAAGACTTTGAGGTGAAAGTTAAGACCGGCGATGCGGAAACGGTGAGTGCTTCTTGATAATGAATGTAGCAGTAGATTACTTCAGTACTTAAATAATAACATTTATATATCATAAATGGAGAACAAAGACAGATTGGATATTGTAAAGAACGAAAGTGGCATTCATGGTCAATATAAAACATGGTTCCTCGACTATGCTTCGTATGTAATACTCGAAAGAGCTGTGCCTGCTATTGAAGATGGATTGAAACCTGTGCAGCGCCGCATTTTGCATGCCATGAAGGAAATGGATGATGGACGCTTTAATAAGGTAGCTAATATTATTGGTCAGTCTATGCAGTATCACCCACATGGTGATGCTTCCATTGGTGATGCATTGGTAAACATGGGGCAGAAAGACCTTTTAATAGAAACCCAGGGGAATTGGGGGGATGTACGCACAGGAGATGATGCCGCTGCGGCAAGATATATAGAAGCCCGCCTCAGCAAGTTCGCGCTCGAAGTGGCTTTCAACGCTAAGACTACGGAATGGCAATTAAGTTACGACGGAAGAAAGAATGAGCCGGTTACACTGCCCATGAAATTTCCATTGCTGTTGGCACAAGGTGCAGAAGGCATTGCGGTTGGATTATCTACTAAAATACTACCTCATAATTTTTGTGAACTCATAGAAGCGTCTATAAAATATTTACGTGGTAAGAAGTTTGAGCTCTATCCCGATTTCCAAACCGGTGGAATGATTGATATTACCAACTACGGTGAAGGCAAGCGCGGCGGTAAAGTAAGAGTGCGAGCACATATTGAAGAGCTCGATAAAAAAACGTTGGTAATTAAAGATGTGCCTTATGGTGTAACTACGGCGCAATTAATGGATTCTATTGTAAAAGCTAATGACCAGGGTAAGATCAAAATAAAAAAAGTAACTGATAATACTGCCGCTGACGTGGAAGTGCAGGTTGATCTTGCACCCGGTATATCACCCGATATTACCATTGATGCCTTATATGCATTTACTGATTGCGAAGTAAGCATTTCGCCTAATGCATGTGTGATAGTTGAAGATAAGCCCCGGTTCATGAGTGTGCATGAATTGTTGCGTGTATCTGCCGATAATACTAAAGAACTGTTGAAGCGTGAACTGGAAATAAAGTTGGCGGAGCTGCAGGAGAAATGGCATTATACTTCCCTGGAAAAAATATTTTTTGAAGAGAAGATTTACAAGGAGCTCGAGAAGCGGTATGATACCTGGGATAAAGTGCTGGAAGGAATTGATAAAGCCTTTGTTCCATTTAAGAAACAATTAAAGCGTGCCATTACCCGTGAAGATATAGTAAAACTAACGGAAAAGCCTGTACGCCGTATTTATAAACTGGATATTGATGAACTGAACGATCAGATTAAAGCGATTGACAAAGACATCAAACAGGTGAAATACGATTTAGACAACCTGGTTGATTTCGCCGTAGCGTATTATGATAACCTGTTAAAAAAATATGGTAAAGGCAGAGAGCGTAAAACAGAGATCAAACTGTTTGAAGCCATACAGGCAAAACAGGTGGCTATTGCTAACGCCAAATTATATGTAAACCGTGCGGAAGGGTTTATAGGAACCGGGCTGAAGAAAGACGAGTTTATTGAAGATTGTTCAGACCTTGATGATGTGATTGCATTTACCAAAGCCGGTAAGATGAAAGTAGTAAGGGTGGCAGATAAAGTGTTTATGGGTAAAGATATATTGCACGTGGCTGTTTTTAAAAAGAACGATGAGCGCACTACCTATAATATGTTGTATGTAGATGGTCAGTCGGGAGTTACTTATGCTAAACGCTTTAATGTAACCGGCATTACCCGCGATAAAGAGTATGATCTTACCAAAGGCTCGGAAAAAAGCAAAGTGCATTATTTCTCTGTTAATCCAAACGGAGAAGCGGAAACAGTAAGAGTAGTATTGAGTCCAAACTCATCTGCCCGTAATAAGGAATTTGAATTTTATTTTGAAGAGCTGGAGATAAAGAGTCGAGGCAGCATGGGGAACCAGGTAACTAAGTATGCTGTAAAATCCGTAAAGTTTAAAGAAGCGGGTAAATCTACTTTGAGTGGTAGAAAACTTTGGTTTGACAATACTTTTGGCAGACTGAATACGGAAGAGAAAGGAATTTACCTTGGATCTTTTGATAATGAAGATCGCTTGCTGGTAGTATATAATAATGGCAATTATGAAATTTCAGATACGGAATTAAGCCAGCGGTTTGACGGAGAAAAAGTGATGATGATTGAAAAGTTTGATCCGGAAAAAGTAATTACCGCGGTTTATCTTGATAAAGAAAAACTGCAGTATACCATCAAGCGGTTTAAAATTGAAACCACCACACTTCGCAACAAATTCTTTTTTATTAAAGAAGGTGAAGGCAACCAACTGGAAGCCGTTACCAGTGATGAAGAACCTGTTTTGCTGATGCAGAGTGGCAGAGGACAGCAGGTGCGCAAAGCCAAAATAAAAGTGAACAAAGTGGTTGAAGTAATGGGCTGGAGAGCATTAGGCGCCAAGCTTGCAGATTATACCAAGAGCACAGAAATGGAATGGGAGAAAAAGAAAGGATCGGACAATCAGCAGCCGGAATTATTTTAAACGTAAAGGGTAGTATGAGCTTGCATGAACAGCCTCTTTAATGGCAGGAGTGTTTAGGCTTTCGGCAATCAGCCGTCAGCTTTCAGGGGGGGCGGTACCGAAGGTCAGACCGCGAAGCTGTAACTAGTGGCCTTGTAAAAATGTTTGCAAATAGGCGGCATTCTTAAAGCTCCGGATCTCAAATCAAAAATCTCAAATCAGAAATCTTTTATGACAAGGATTACCGAACAACCCTCATTATACAGGCACCTCGAGAAAATGTCTGTAGAAGAACTAACAGCCAATATCAATAACGAAGATAAAAAAGTAGCCATCGCTATTGAAAAAGCGCTACCGCAGTTGAATAAATTAATTAGTGCAATAGTAAGCAAATTGGAAGCGGGTGGACGCATGTTTTACCTTGGAGCAGGCAGTGGTGGCCGGCTTTCGGTATTAGATGCTATAGAATTGCCCACTACTTATGGTATAGAAAAAGGAATAGTAAATGTAATACTTGCAGGTGGCAAAGAGCATTTAATTGAAGCGCCAGAGGAGAAAGAAGATGATGCAGATGCCGGATGGAATGCTTTATTGGAATATAATATTTCCCCAAAGGATATAGTAGTTGGTATTTCTGCAAGCGGCACCACGCCATTTGTATTAGGCGCATTGCAGCAATGCAGAAATCATACTATTACAGCCGGCTGCATTGTAAGTAATCCTGATTCTCCCATTGCGGCGGCAGCAGCCATACCGGTTGAAGTAATTACAGGACCTGAGTTTGTAACCGGCAGCACAAGAATGAAGTGTGGCACCGCGCAAAAAATGATCTTTGATATGATCAGCACTACCACCATGATCAGGCTCGGAAGAGTAGAAGACAATAGCATGGTAAATGTATTGCTCATTAACGATAAAATTACCGACAGGGCGGTGAAGATACTTATGGAGAAAGCTGGGCTGACGGATTACAGTAATGCAAAGGAGATTTTATTGCAACATGGTAGTGTTAAGAAAGCCATGGAAGCGATAACCGGATAATTTATTTCTGTTCAAAACCAAATACAAAGGGTTGACGTTTTTAAGATGTCAACCCTTTGTATTTTTCTGCTTAACATGCAACCCATAGCCCATATGCTCCGGTGCATTCCAAGCTTTGGCGACATACATAGCTACCAGTCGTTATAGACAAGGCCAGATAGCGGACGCTACAGGCGGGTGTCTCACCCGCCTGCGACAATTTGTAACGCACCGATACGCTCTGTATTTGAAAAATATTTATATTTATCACATTCAATCCACCATATCTTTTGACTTACTCCAACAACCCGTAGTCTGCATTTATTTTTATGAAGCTGCTGCTTGATTTGAGGTATGACATGAATTTACGAGTCAACAGTTTTTCTTAGCGCTTAATTAAATACACCCCTAAATTTAAAAACTTATGAACATTTGGAGAAGTGAAGAAAAGGGAGATGATAAAATAATTGCCTATTTCGACAACATGATTTACCGGGTAAACCCTAAACCTGGCGACATTGAACAGGTGCTTTATGATTTTACAATAAATAAAGCTCCAGAAAAAGATTTCATAGCCATTCCTCTAAATTATATTAGAGAAATTAATTTGGAAGATGGCAAAGAGTACATTGTTGTATTATTTAATAAAGACTCTTACGAACATTTAAAAATAAAAGACCCTTCAAAACGAATTGAAATATTTGAATATTTTAAAAATAATTTACCGAACACTACATTTCTTACTGATAGCTATTCAAAGATGAGAGCAGGGAAAAAGCCAATAATTGCGATGTGTATAGTATTGGCACTTTGTATATGGACATTTTATGTTCTACTGGAATGGAGGAAGGTAATCAGTATACAGTTGTGGGTAAGCAAAATTCATTAGCTGGTATTGTGTTGGCAATTGCTGCTATAGGAACAACAAATGTTTTGCTGTTTTTTGGATTTTTATTCGCTATTGCGCTTACCTCTTTTATTTACAAAACAAAACGCCCAAAAATTGTTCACAAAATCATAATTTAAGCTTCGGATATAAACATCTGCCAACAGAGCATACTAAAGTTAAATTTACAGTGGTTTTCTTTCGGCTTTATGTTTCAAATATCTAATCTATAATTGCTATTAACAGTAGAGCTATCCTTAAATAATGAAATACAAAACCATTCATAAACTGCTTACTTATTGCATTGCTATTATCTGGCTAACAAACGGTCTTTTTTGTAAAGTAATGAACTTTGTTCCCCGGCATCAACAAATAGTGGCAGGTATTTTAGGAGACAAACTTTCAAGAACGCTCACCGTTTTCTTTTGGACCTATTTGAGTTTGGTATTTGGGAAAATTGCGTTTGCATAATTAATTACAAAATATTTTCCGCCAAAATAAATTGATTAGCTATTTTTAGCTCATACAAACTAAACTACTTATGAATAGTATGAAACACGCCAAAGGCTCTTTTCTTGTTTACTTCGCATGTATCTCACTGCTGCTTTCAGGTTGCTTAACCGCTAAAAATCTTGATAAATTTGTAGCCTCACAATATAATAATGAGCTTCCCAAGCCTGGTAAGAAAAAGAAAACCGAAATTGAAGTAATCTCCTCAATACCTGCAGACAGCGTACAGATTTCAACAACCGTGCATAAAACTGATAAGTTTTTGCCTTTACTTGTGTATTGGAAATATGACCATCAGCAAAGCTGTTCACTGAATCCTGCTATTGCAGTAACAAATTTCTCTAATGCTTTAAATGCTGCCGCAACAAAGGGGTTGATAGATAAGTTGAAAGGCGGAAGGTTGGAATTAACCGTAGAACAAGCGCCGTCAGCATTTTCAGTGGTAGCAAAAGAAAATATGATATGGGTGATATACGCGTTTAGTTGGGCTAAAGTGTACATTCAACCAGATATGAAAGATTTAATAGTTGCCTATAAAGTAACAGGTATTGAAGGCGATAAAGCTGGAAGAGTTACCGTTAAAAACACTGATAAGAATAAAGGCTTCCGGTTCTTTCAATCGTGGAAATCTGCTACTTCAGAGTATTTGTCGGATTATAACGCCAGTTTTACAGGCATGACCAAAACTTTTGTAAGTCAGTTAACCAATGAATTATAATTGTTCGTGTATACTTTAAAGGTTATTTGTATAATTTTAATATGCTCTTCTCTCACTTTGCTTACACAAATAGGCGGGATCGTTTATCTTTTATCGCTTTTTACGCATAGATATACAAACAAGTGGGCAAATAAAATAGTACTCAGGCAGGCATACCGGTTTGTTTTATTTATGGTGCTTTATTGCCTGGCAACATTTTTAATTGTTCCTGTAATTGCAAAACCATTTGGCCGGGTTCCATTACCATTAACAGAGACCAACCATTTGCAACCTTTAAATTTCTTAACTTGTTTTCTCAACCGCAACTATGTAGCACCAAGATTGAAGCAAACAGTATTTGAAGTTTCCCAACAAATCAGTGAGGATTTCCCCGGCACTAATATCAACTACCTGGATGCTGATTTCCCTTTTTTAAATGGTTTTCCACTTATCCCTCATCTTAGTCATAATGATGGTAAAAAGCTTGATTTATCATTTTGTTACCTCGACAGTAAGACTAAAGCAATCACCAACAAGTGCCCATCGTTTATAGGCTATGGCGTAAGCGAAGAGCCATTGCCTGGTGAAAAAAATACTGCTGAATTTTGTTCAAGCCAGGGATTCTGGCAATATAGTTTTTTAATGAAGATTATATCTCAGAGGAATAAACAGCAATTTATTTTTGACAGTAACAGAACAAAAGCATTGGTGAATTTATTTGTAGCGAATACGAATATTGAGAAGTTATTTATTGAGCCTCATTTGAAAACACGATTGAATTTAACTTCCGGTAAAATAAGATTTCACGGATGTGCGGCGGTAAGGCATGACGATCACATACACATTCAATTGAAATGATTAACATCGGAGACTTATAAATCACTCATACATTTACAAAAAAATCATTAAAAAAAATTTGCTAATGAGTTTTCTGAAAAACATTTTCAAAACCAAAGACGAACCCATAAAATCTTATTCAGACTTCTGGAACTGGTTTCAAAAAAATGAAAAAGATTTTTTTAATGTGGTTAAAGCCAAACAGGATATTGAAAAGAAATTTTTTGCTAAGTTGTCACCAAAGCTTGCGGAACTTAAAGAGGGCTTTTTTTATGTAACGGGTATGGATGATGACCATACCGCTGAATTGATTTTAACTGCTGACGGCATTGCCAAAAATGTTGTATTTGTTGAAGAACTGGTTGCAGCCGCGCCTGAAATGAATAGTTGGAAATTTACTGCTTTAAAACCTTCGCTTGATATAGAAAATGTAAACATTGTAATGGGCGGTTATAAATTTGATGTTGAAAATTTAAGTTTTTACAGCAATGAATTACCCGGGTATCCTGATGAAATTGATATAACCATTGTACACCATGATTTGACGGAAGAAAATAAAAAAGAATTAATCAACGGCGTTTACATATTCCTCGATAACTATTTAGGTGAACTCGATTTTTTGAACAATATTGACAATTTGAATATCGCCGGTAAAAAAGAAGTACAGCAGCCGCTCATTCCCATTGAAAAGCTGAAAGATTTTTTAATGTGGCGACAAAAAGAATTTATAGAAAAGTACGAAGGTATAAGGTATGATACCGAAAGCGATTCATACTCCAGTCTTGAAGCAACATTGGAAGGAGGATTTCCTTTAGTAGCTGTTATAAATACGGAACTGTTGCAGTGGGACAGCAAAGCTTCTCACCCCTGGATGGCTATATTAACCACGAAGTATGATGGCAGTAATAACAATGGATTGCCTGGTAATGACGATTACCAATTGATGAACGAAATGGAAGATGAAATAATGACCGAACTGAAGGATAATGAGGGATACTTAAATGTTGGCAGGGAAACGGCTAAAGGAGAACGGAATATTTATTTTGCCTGCAAGGATTTTCGTAAGCCGTCAAAAGTGTTTTTCAATATTCAAAAGAAATATGCAAAGCATTTTAAAATGGAGATGGATATTTATAAAGATAAATACTGGAGGTCGGTTGAAAAGTTTAATAGTCAATAGTCCATCCTGATATTTGCAAAGAGGAATGTGCTAAGAAAAGCTATAACTGATCATCTTTTTTGAATGACGGCTTAATCAAAAATTCTGGTTCTTTCATATTGCCTTTTGCCGTTCTCCAGAATTGCATAAGCATGTCATTGTCTAACATAAATTGCTTCAGCCTTTCAGCGGGAGACTTTGAAAGCCAAATTTGAAGCTGTATTGCTCTAATATGATCAGGAGTATCACTCATTATTCAGGAGTTCAAAAGTATGCAATTTCAAATTACTTATCCAAAACCTTATATACGACCAATCAAGTGTTTCTATTTCTTTTAAAGCCAGAATATCTTCCTTTTGTAACGAAGATTGTAATTGTTGTATCCATATTAATTTTGAGATAAGTAAATCTTCAGCAGTTGCTACGTAAATAGGCATTCCGAAGAAATCAG
>JBGALP010000055.1:0-22874 GCA_044223805.1 Agriterribacter sp. | reverse complement strand
TCTTTGGAGGAAGTTTTGCAGACCTCGAAAAAGCAATAGTGAATGATATTCCCATTCTTCGCAAAGATTTCATGATTGATGAATACCAGTTGATAGAGGCAAAATCAATTGGGGCAGATGTGATATTGTTGATTGCTGCAAATCTGAGTATACCACAAACAAAAAATCTTGCTTTGTCAGCAAAACGTTTGGGGTTGGAAGTATTGCTTGAAATACATAATGAGCAGGAGTTGGATCATATTTGTGATGAGGTAGATATTGTGGGTGTAAACAACCGTAACCTGAAAACGTTTGAAGTAAGCATTGATACATCTATTGCATTAAGTACAAAAATTCCATCAGATAAATTTAAAATTTCGGAGAGTGGAATAAGCGATGTGGATACAATAAAAAAATTAAAAACATATGGGTTTAAAGGGTTTTTAATTGGCGAAAATTTTATGAAAGCCTCAGACCCTTCGATTGCTTTTGCCTCATTTGTTGAGCAACTTAAACGCTAACGATATGAGAATTAAAGTGTGTGGTAATACACAAATAGAACAGGTACATGCTTTGGATGAAATGGGAATTGAATTCGCAGGGTTTATATTCTATCATAAATCCCCAAGATATGTTGTGGATCGTATTAATGCGGAACAATTAAAAAAAGCTAAGCTTAAAATAAATAAGGTAGGCGTTTTTGTAAATGCGGATTACGATGAAGTGATGAAATATGTGGAGCAATATGGTTTATATATGGTGCAGTTGCATGGCGATGAATCGCCTAGACTTTGTGAAAAATTGAGTGAGCAGGTGCCAGTGATTAAAGTATTCAGGATTAAGGAAGGTGATAATGTGGGTTGGAAAATCAAAGATTATGGTAATGTAAGCGATTTGTTTTTGTTTGATACAGACTGGGCAAATTACGGTGGCAGCGGAAAGAAATTTGACTGGAAAATACTGGAAGAAGCAAAGATCAATAAACCGTTTTTACTAAGTGGCGGTATTGATATTGATGATGCCGGAGTGATAAAAACGTTTTCGCAAGGCAAACATGCGAATGAAATATTCGCGGTAGATATTAACAGCAGGTTTGAAACAAGTCCGGGCGTGAAAGATTTAATTAAAGTAAAACAATTTACAGAAGCATTGAAGTAGTTGCATGGTTATAAGAGCAGCACATAACGGCGATGTTCAGGCGATAATGGAAATCTATAATTATGCCATCCTACATACCACTGCCGTTTATGATTATGAACCGCACAATATAGAAATGCGCCAACAGTGGTTCGACACAAAGAAACAACAGGGTTTTCCAGTGTTTGTAGCGGAAGAAGGTGGGGAAGTGGTTGGTTTTGGTTCTTTAGGTCCTTTCAGAGCATGGGCGGCTTACAAGTATACAGTAGAGAATGCCATTTATGTGAAACATGATGCTCAGGGAAAGGGAATAGGGAGGCTGCTGATGGAGCCTTTGATTAATGCATCAAAAGAGTTGGGGATACATACGATAGTTGCAGGCATTGATGCTGATAACGTAGTAAGTATTCAATTGCATAAAAAGTTTGGATTTACTGAAGTAGCACATTTTAAGCAGGTAGGCTGGAAGTTTGATAAATGGCTTGATTTGAAATTTATGCAGTTGATATTGTGAGTTGAATTGCTGTGCGATGTCGCTATACGCTGTACGAAGTCTCTGACTTCGTACCACCTATGTTCTTCAAAGTTTTAAACTTTGCTTTATGAATAACACCATGTTCAGAGGTGGCTATGAGATCAGAGATCAGTATGCCACACATTTTTTAACTTTTACTGTTTGCGGTTGGATTGATTTATTCAGCAGGAGTGTGTACAAAGATATTTTGATAGACTCTTTTAAGCACTGCCAGGAACATAAAGGGTTTATTTTAAATGCTTTTGTTATTATGACCAATCATGTTCATTTAATTGCAAGAGCAACAACGAAAGAATGTACACTGAGTGATATAGTGAGGGATTTTAAAAAGTATACGCATAAAACGATGATGCCTATTATTCAAAGTGAGCAAGAAAGCAGAAGGTTATGGATGTTGCACCAGTTTAAATACTATGGCACACGAAATAGTAAAAATGAAGAATACCAGATTTGGGCAAATGGAAATCATCCCGAAGAATGTTTCGGAAATGATTTTATACAAACAAAACTGGATTATATTCATCAAAATCCTGTGAGAGCTGGCATCGTATATAATGCGGAAGATTATATTTATTCAAGTGCTGCAAATTATGCAGGAAAACCGGGTGTTATCAAAGTGGAATTAATTTAATCATAGTCTCAGACTATGAAGAACATAATAAGCCCGAAGTCGGAGACTTCGGACAGCATAAAACGAAATCAATGATCAACAGAACAATAGCATTGGCAAAATATAAAGGCACATTTCAACAGCCTGATATTTTTGGGTATTACGGATCCTTTGGTGGCGCGTATATTCCTGAAATGTTGCATCCCAATGTGGAAGAATTAAAGGAACAATACCTCCGCATTATTTATGATGATTCTTTTCAAAAAGAATTCAGGGCATTGTTGAAAGACTATGTCGGTCGTCCTTCACCGTTATATCATGCCAAGCGGCTGAGTGAAAAATATAACACAACTATTTTTCTCAAACGGGAAGACCTGAATCACACTGGTGCGCACAAAATTAATAACACTATCGGGCAAATATTACTGGCAAGACGTTTAGGTAAGCACCGCATCATAGCTGAAACAGGTGCTGGTCAGCATGGTGTTGCTACAGCTACTGTTTGTGCACTGATGAATATGGAGTGCGTTGTGTATATGGGAGAAAAAGATATAGAACGCCAGGCGCCGAATGTGGCAAGAATGAAAATGCTGGGAGCTACTGTAGTACCTGCTGTGAGCGGCAGTAAAACATTAAAGGATGCTACCAATGAAGCTATACGCGATTGGATTAATAATCCTGTAGATACACATTATATAATAGGTAGTGTAGTCGGTCCACATCCTTATCCTGACATGGTGGCAAGATTTCAAAGTGTGATAAGTGAAGAGATCCGTTGGCAGTTAAAAGAACATACAGGTTCTGAGTTGCCCACCCATGTAGTAGCTTGTGTTGGAGGTGGAAGCAATGCTGCGGGAACTTTTTATCATTATCTGGAAGAGTTTTCAGTACAGTTAGTGGCGGTTGAAGCATCAGGACATGGAGTGAAGAGCGGCATGAGTGCAGCTACTACTCAACTGGGAAAACCGGGTGTGTTGCACGGCAGCAAAAGCCTGGTGATGCAAACGGAAGATGGGCAGGTAGTAGAACCACACAGCATTTCCGCGGGATTGGATTATCCCGGTATAGGTCCTTTACATGCACATTTGTATGAAAGTGGACGTGGTGTTTTTTTAAGCGCTACAGATGACGAAGCGGTAGAAGCTGCTTTTGAACTGACAAGACTGGAAGGAATAATCCCTGCACTGGAAAGTGCGCATGCTATTGCAGGGTTAAAGCAATTAAGACTAACGCCAAAGGATACTGTAGTGGTGTGCCTGAGCGGAAGAGGCGATAAAGATATGGCGACATATATGGAGAGGATGAAGAAAGGTGAATAGTCAATGGTGAATAGTGAATGTGCGCAGAAAGTATGGTGAAGACTTTCAAATCTCAAATTTCAAATCTCAAATTAATGAGTCGTATACAGGAATTATTTAAAAAGAAGAATGAAGGTATATTGAATATCTACTGCACGGCTGGGTTTCCGGCATTGGATAGTACACTAACTGTTATGGAATCGCTGCAGGAAAATGGTGCCGATATTATTGAATTGGGAATGCCATACAGTGACCCATTGGCTGATGGACCAGTAATACAGGAAAGTGGTGGCGTAGCGCTGCATAATGGTATGACCATAAAAGTATTGTTTACTCAATTGAAACAATTCAGGCAATCTATACAGGTTCCGGTAATATTAATGGGATATATGAATCCTGTGTTACAGTATGGGTTTGAAAAGTTTTGTGCTGATGCTGCCGCTTGCGGGGTAGATGGATTGATTTTACCCGACCTTCCTATGCGGGAATTTGAAACGGAATACCGCGCTGTCACTCAAAAGTACAAACTGGATTTTGTTTTCCTTGTTACACCTGAAACGTCTGAAGAACGCATTCGTAAAATTGATGAACTAAGCACAGGTTTTATTTACGCAGTGTCGTCTTCTTCCACTACCGGAAAGGATAAAACCTTTTCTGATGTAGAGATCTATCTCGGCAAGTTGAAAAATATGCAGCTTAAAAACCCTGTTCTTGTTGGCTTTGGCATAAAAGACAAAGCCACATTTGCATCAGCTTGTAAATACGCTAATGGCGCTATTATAGGCACCGCTTATATAAAAGCATTACAGGATAACAACGATGTAAAGTCAACTACAAAAAAGTTTTTAGGAGATATATTAAATGGATAGAGCGGAAAACGGGGCTCGAACCCGCGGCCTTCAGTTTGGGAAACTGATGCTCTACCAACTGAGCTATTTCCGCACGAAACTAAAGTTACAATGAATCTGGTAATAATAAAATATAATGCAGGCAACATTCAATCGGTTTTGTATGCATTAGATAGAATAGGCGTAAGCGCTGTAGTTACAGACAATGTTGCAGCAATTCAACAGGCTGATAAAGTAATATTTCCTGGTGTGGGAGAAGCGAGTAGTGCTATGCGATACCTGAAGGAAAGAGGTCTGGACACCGTAATTAAAAATTTGCAGCAACCGGTATTAGGTATATGTTTAGGTATGCAGTTAATGTGCAGATTTTCGGAAGAAAACAATGTGGATTGCCTGAATATTTTTGATGAAGATGTAAAGTTTTTTGCAAAGGATGCGGATAATAAGCTGAAAATTCCTCAAATTGGTTGGAACAACATTTATGATTTGAAGACCCCGCTATTTAACAATGTACCCAACAATAGTTATACTTATTTTGTACATAGCTATTATGCCGCGCTGGGTGAGCATACTATCGCTACCACCAATTATATTTTGCCCTACAGTTCCGCGCTTCATAAAAACAATTTTTATGGCACACAGTTTCACCCCGAAAAAAGTGCAGGTGTAGGTGAACAGATCTTAAAAAATTTTGTTGAAATAATATAAGCAGAGGATATAAAATAAAACGGCATGGAAATTATACCCGCGATTGATATTATAGACGGAAAGTGTGTGAGACTCACACAGGGCGATTATGCGCAAAAGAAAATATACAATGAACGTCCATTAGAAGTAGCTAAACAATTTGAAGATGTAGGATTGAAGCGCCTGCACCTGGTTGACCTGGATGGCGCTAAAGCCGGTGAAGTTAAAAACTGGAAAGTGCTTGAAGCCATTGCTGGTAAAACAGCATTAGTAATTGACTTTGGCGGTGGAATAAAAAAAGAAAAAGATGTGCAGATTGTTTTTGATTCAGGCGCTGCTTTAGCAACAGTAGGAAGTATAGCGGTTAAAGATGAAGAAGAATTGGTTAGATGGTTTGGTGTATTTGGTGCTGAAAAAGTTTATGTTAGGTGCCGATGTAAAGGATGAAAAGATCGCTATCGGTGGCTGGCTCGAAACAACTGACATATGGATTTATGATTTTATTGGAAAATATATCAGTTATGGAATCAAGCAATTATTCTGTACCGATGTAAGTAAGGATGGAAAGCTGGAAGGTCCGGCTTTAGCGCTATATGAAAACATCATTGATAAATTTCCTGATCTGCATTTTATAGCCAGTGGCGGTGTAAGCAATAAAGATGATCTCTATCAATTACGTGATGCCGGTTGCAAAGGAGCCATTATAGGTAAGGCGATTTATGAAGGAAGGATAAATATTTCTGAATTAGGATTTCTGATTTGAGATTTAAATTACAGCCCTTTTTAGTATAGAGTAATCATAAATCAAAATTCATACATCATAAATTTCTTTATGTTAGCAAAGCGCATCATCCCTTGCCTCGATATAAAAGACGGACGCACCGTTAAAGGAACAAACTTTGTAAACCTGCGTGATGCGGGTGACCCTGTTGAACTGGGTGCATTGTATGCAAAACAGGGTGCGGATGAATTGGTATTTCTTGATATTACGGCAACGGTGGAGAAAAGAAAAACCTTGAGTGAACTGGCTAATCGTATTTCTCATCATATTAATATACCGTTTACAGTGGGTGGTGGCATCAGCAGTGTGCAGGATGTAAGCGTGCTGTTACAAAATGGTGCCGATAAAATTTCTGTAAATACGGCAGCGTATAAAAATCCGCAGTTGATAAATGAGCTTGCAAAAGAATTTGGCAGTCAATGTGTGGTGTTGGCAATAGATACAAAGAAAGAAGAAGATGGTGAATGGTATGTGTATCTTAATGGTGGCAGAACAAAAACAAATACCAAATGTGTTGACTGGGCAAAACAAGCGGTTGATCTGGGCGCTGGAGAAATTTTACTTACTTCGATGAATCACGATGGAACGAAGCAGGGATTCGCCTTGGATATTACCAGAACGCTTTCTATGCAGTTACCCGTTCCTGTTATTGCCAGCGGTGGCGGTGGAACTATGGAGCATTTTGTTACTGTTTTTGACGAAGGCAAGGCGGACGCTGCATTGGCGGCAAGCATATTTCACTTTAAGGAAATTGATATACAGGACTTGAAATCATACCTGCAGAAAAAGGAGATTTCTATAAGGCTATAAGTATATCAAAGTCGGTTGCTGAATAGTCTTACCAAATGTACAAGAGTGCGACGCAACAGGCGATGATTAAGTTATAAAGCCGGTAACCTAATTACCAATACTTTAAAAGATATTACACAAATTGTATCATAAAACCTTAATGCTGTAACTTGCAACATTTATCTACAGACAATGAAGATTGATTTTAAGAAATACAGCGATGGGCTAGTGCCGGCTATAGTACAGGACAACAATACCCAAAAAGTATTAATGCTGGGCTTTATGAATGAGGATGCGGTGAATACCACCATGCAAACAGGTAAAGTAACTTTTTACAGCCGCAGCAAAAAAAGGCTTTGGACAAAAGGGGAGGAGAGTGGTAATTTCCTGGAATTAAAGTCAATGGCTGTTGATTGCGACCACGATACTTTGTTAATAAAAGCGCATCCCCTGGGACCAGTTTGTCACACAGGCGCTGATACCTGCTGGTCTGAAAAAAACCATGCTGATAATTTTTTAAATCACCTTGAAGATATTATTGAGCTTCGTAAAAAAGCTTCTCCTGATGAATCATATGTAGCAAAATTATTTTCAAAAGGCATTAACAAAATTGCCCAGAAAGTAGGAGAAGAAGCGGTTGAAACAGTAATTGAAGCAAAAGATAATAACGAATCATTGTTTTTAAATGAATCTGCAGATCTGTTATTTCACTACCTTATTTTACTAAACGCAAAGGGATATAAACTGGCAGATGTAATTAAGATACTGAGTGAGCGGCATAGGCCCCAGTAATATTGGTTTTGCGAAGAATACCTGATTGATAGCTTCACAATTGAAAGATTTCCTTATCTTCTACTTTCTAAAAGTTCATCACTCTTTAAACCTCCTGCAATGATCATTGCTTCACTCATGCTCAAAAAAATAAAGATATTTTGGTTGTCGTCATCTTGTGCATATGCATTTATCTTTCTTTCTATATCCTCCAATGCGTTTGCGCAAAAATTGCCCAGTTCAGTTCATGCATTGATCCGTGATGGAGAAAATGTACCTGACTTTGCTATAAAAGCTTCCCGCGATTTAAGGGAAAGATTATTGAGCGATCCTTACAGGCCTGCTTTTCATTTTGCTTTTCCTGAGGATGATGGACGCCCCGGCGATCCCAACGGAGCATTTTATCATAACGGTCTATATCACCTGATGTTTTTATACAGAAGTACTGGTACTGGTTTTGCATGGGGGCATGCATCCAGTAAAGATCTGTTGCATTGGCGTTATCACCCTGACGCTATTACACCTGGCGATGGAGATGATGGTTGCTTTAGCGGTGGTGCTTTTGTGGATGATGATGGGTCTGCTGTATTATCTTACTGGATGTTATGGGGAGATAAAGGGATTGGTCTTGCAAAAAGCACAGACGGAAATTTTGATCATTGGAAAAAGTTTAGTTCTAACCCTGTCATAAAGTCAACGGAGTGGGGCATTACTTCGGTAAAAGATGCTGAAGGGAAAGAAAAATTTGTTGGTTGTGCTGACCCTTCTAATATCTGGAAGAAGAATGGCAAATACTATGTGCTTACCGGCAATTTACTCCTGCTTCGGAAATATGGGTCAAGAGGAAAGGGATTGCCTGCCGGTGAAGACTATAGTAATCCGTTGCCCCAGGATTCGGTAAACTACCAGGGAGACAGGTTATTTCTTTTTGAATCGCAGGATTTGAAAAGCTGGAAATATATGAATGAGTTTTATCAAAGCAAAAGAGAATGGACAGAAAAGACGGAAGACAATATGTGCCCCAGCTTTTTGCCTCTGCCTTCTTCGCCTGATGGTGGCGCATTCAGTGGTAAACATTTACTGTTATTTATCAGCCACAATAAAGGCGCGCAATACTATGTAGGTAATTATAAGGATAATAGTTTCTCTCCCGAAAATCATGGCAGAATGACCTGGAATGATAATGCCTATTTTGCGCCGGAAGCATTGGTGGATGATAAAGGCCGGCAGATTATGTGGTCGTGGATTTTTGATGACAGACCTGATAGCCTGATTAATTATTATGGCTGGAATGGTATATATGGCCTGCCTCGCAGCCTGTGGGCAAACAAGGATGGTACTTTAGGGATACAACCCGTGAAAGAATTAGAAAATTTGAGAGGGCGGTTACAACAAAAAAATAATTTGTCTCTGACAAGTGGTTCAGTTTTACCGTTAGAAGGTTTTGGAAGTGAATTAATGGAGCTTGAAGTTACGCTGCAACTCAATGGAGCTTCACAAGCTGGTGTAATTGTTTCAGCGTCTGATGATGGACGTGAGCAGGTGAAAATATATTATGATGCTGTTGCAAAAAAGTTACAGTTTGATGCTACCAGGTCGAGCATTGATATAGGCCGCAGAAATGTAGAAAGTGCACCTTTAGATTTGAAGAAGGGAGAACTGCTTACACTAAGAATATTTGTAGATAAGGGTATTACAGAAGTTTTTGCTAATGATCGCCAGGCTATTGGCAGAGCAGTATACCCAAAATTGGGCGGTAAAGGAGTGAAGCTTTTTGCTGATGGTGGAAATGCTAAAGTGATTTCTGTAAAAGCTTGGGAATTGGTTCCGTCAAATCCGTATTAGGTTTGAACCACGGGGCACAAGGGCACAAAGTTTCACGGAGAGAAGTTAAAGGTGATGTCCTTTATTAACCGAGTTGAAATGATGGATCTGTGTTTAGCTCACCTTCCGCCGCGGCGGAGATGCGGGAGGGGCTTCTAATAAAAAATCCCCGGTTTTACAACCAGGGATCTTCTTTAATAGTGAACTGGATTATTTCACTGCGAAATCAGTTTCTGTTGATCCCCACAATAAACTTACTTTACCACTCTTGTCAATATTAATGGTGAATTTTTCTGCGAAGGCAGGAGCTTTAGTAACAGGAACCTTCACACGTAAAGCATCGTCTGCTTCTGCATATTTAAAAGCGCCCCATTGTTTCCATGTTTTGTTAAATATAATTGTCCATTCTTTATCTCCGGCAATGGTGAACAAACCATATTTCCCGGCAGGTAGTTTTTTGCCTTCTACCATTATATCCTTGTCTGTTTCAAAAACGGTAGCTTCATTGGCACCGGTACGCCAAACTTTTCCAGCCATTGGTTCCAGGTCTTTTCCTATAGTTCTTCCTTTTACAGAAGGCTGACTGTAATTGATGGTAATAGTAGCTCCGCTGCTAATTTTTTCAGTTGCTTTTGCCGGGGGACTTAACGGTTTATCCTGCGCAGTTACTGTTCCTGCAACAAGCAACGTTGAAGCTAATAACGGTAAAAAAAATGACCTTTTCATATAGTTGTAGTTTTTAAAATGTATGCTATGTAAATCAATATTCATGCCATCAGATCTGCTTCAATTGCCGTTTGTATAATTGAACCGTATTTTCAAGACCAAGGTATAATGCGTCGGCAATAAGCGCATGCCCAATAGATACTTCGTTCACCCAGGGAATATGATGTTTAAAAAAACTCAGGTTATTCATGTCAAGATCATGGCCGGCATTAATACCAAGCCCAAGTGCTCTGGCTTTTTCAGCAGCCACAACGTATGGAGCAACGGCTTTTTCTTTGTCCTGCAAAAAAGTTCTTGCATATCCTTCAGTATACAGCTCAACTCTGTCTGTTCCGGTAAGTGCCGCTCCTTCTATCATCTCTACATCCGGGTCTACAAATATGGAAACCCTGATGCCTGCTTGTTTAAACACGTTGATCATTTCCGTTAAATAATCTTTATGTTTTTTGGTATCCCATCCGTGATCGCTGGTCAGTTGACCCAATTCGTCCGGGACTAATGTAACCTGGTGCGGACGGGTTTCCAGTACCAGATCAATAAATTTCTGTTCGCGGCAATTGCCTTCAATATTGAATTCCGTAGTAATAATCTTACTTATTGCTCTTACATCATCATAACGGATATGCCTTTCGTCGGGGCGGGGGTGTACTGTTATGCCATCGGCGCCAAACCGCTCAATATCTTTTGCACTTTGTAGTACATTAGGCTTGTCGCCGCCTCTGCTATTACGTAACGTGGCAATTTTGTTTATGTTTACGGAAAGTTTAGTGGTTTGATTCATGCCCAAAAGTAAACCGTTCTTTTTTTCTTTTTGTTAAGAGAATTGTATTGCTCAGGAATTTGAATATATTTACAAAGACTAAACAATGGTTTAATAATTGTAATTGCTGAAAGCCTGCCTCATCTTTAAAAAACGTATTTCTGATGAACTCGATTAAACAACTGCTGGCTACCTCAAAGCCTTTCTTTATTTTCTGGTGTATGCTGGCCGCTTTCGGTACCTATTTCTGCATGTATGCTTTCAGAAAACCATTTAACGCCGGTACTTATGAAGGTTTAACGCTTTGGGATATTCATTACAAAACCATTCTCATTATCTCACAGGTATTTGGTTACATGCTTTCAAAGTTTATTGGTATTAAAGTGATTTCTGAATTGAAATCAACAAGCCGTACCAAACTGATCATTGGATTAATACTATTTGCTGAAACAGCCTTATTACTGTTTGGGCTAGTTCCACATCCCTATAATTTCTTTTTTCTTTTTTTAAATGGATTACCATTGGGTATGATCTGGGGCATAGTTTTCAGTTACCTTGAGGGCAGAAGATTTACAGAGGTATTAGCTATTGGCTTAAGCATAAGTCTGATTGTTTCTTCAGGTATTTTAAAAACATTGTATTTCGATGTACGGGAATGGTTCCCGGCTATCACTGAATTCTGGATGCCATTTGTAATGGGCTTGATATTTCTTCCGTTGTTTTTTGTTTTTGTGTGGATGTTGTCTGTAATTCCCGCTCCATCAAAGGAAGATATGCTGGCACGCTCGCCACGATTACCTATGACGGGTGAAGACAAAAGGAATGTATTCCGCAAATATGGCTGGGGTGTTTTATGTTATATTATCTTATATACTTTTCTTGCTACGCTACGCGATTTCAGAGATAATTTCGCTGTTGAAATATGGAATGAAGTTGATCCTGGCTGGAACAAAAATGTATTCACCCAAACAGAAGCTATTACCAGCGTGGTAGTTTTAATCGCCATTGGGAGTTTATCTGCTATTCGCAGCAACCTCAAAGGATTCTGGTCGGTAAATGGTATAATCGGTTTAGGTTTTTTAATAAGCGGTTCTGCCAGCTTGCTTTTCCAGTCAGGCAAAATCAGCCCCTTCTGGTGGATGTTTTTATTAGGTACAGGTTTGTTTTTGGCATATATGCCTATGCAGATTGCGCTTTTTGAAAGAATGATCGCATTCTTCAGAGTAAAAGCCAACGCGGGTTTTTTTGTGTATATGTGCGATTCCATTGGCTATATGGGAAGTGTGGTATTAATGTTGTACAAAGAATTTTTTATGAAAGATCTCAAATGGTCGCTGGTATTAATAAAATTTACATACCTGCAATCTGTGTTATCATTAACCTTACTTGCAGTTGCCTGCATATTCTTTTTCAGGCTGGCAATTAAAACCAAGGTAAAGGAAGTTGATGATGTAATAGTACCCGAGATACAAAATGCATAAAGGAAAATAAAACAATTATATTATGTCACGTGAAGCTTTATTATTTACGCCCGGTCCCTTGTCAACATCATTAACGGTTAAACAGGCTATGTTAAAAGACATGGGCTCAAGGGATCATGCATTTATGACCGCCGTAAAAGATATACGAAATGGTTTGTTGAAACTGGCGCATGTATCAAAAGATGCGGGCTATGAATGTGTGATTGTTCAAGGCTCCGGCACTTTTGGTGTTGAAAGTGTAATAAGCAGTATAGTTGGCGAAAAAGACAAACTGTTAGTGTTGGTTAATGGCGCGTATGGCGAGCGCATAGTAAAAATGGCAAAGATTCATAAGCTCAATCATGAAGTGTTGCGCTTTGATGAAGACGCTATTGTAACTCCTGAAGCGGTTGAATCGTTTTTAGGCGCACATAAAGATATATCCCACGTTGCCTGTATCCACAGTGAAACAACTACAGGGTTATTTAATCCCATAACTGCTATTGGACAAGTTTGTAAGAAACATGATAAAGTATTTGTAGTAGATGCAATGAGTAGCTTTGGTGGGGTGGTAATGGATATGGTAAGCATGAACATTGACTTCCTGGTTTCTTCTTCCAATAAATGCATTGAAGGTGTACCCGGGTTTGCTTTTGCTTTGTGTAAAAAAAGTGAACTGGAAAAAGCAAAAGGGCAGGCGAGAAGCCTGAGTCTTGACTTGTATGAACAATGGGCAGGATTGGAAGCCAGCGGACAGTTCAGGTTTACACCCCCTACGTTAAGCATCATGGCTTTTCAGCAGGCAATGAAAGAACTGGAAGAAGAAGGCGGTGTATCTGCAAGAGAAGCAAGGTACAAAACCAATAAAAAAATATTAGACGAAGGCATGCATGAAATGGGCTTTCAGCAATATCTATCACCAGAGATACAGGGGCATATTATTACCTCTTTTTTATACCCTGATTCTCCCGATTTTAAATTTGACCGTTTTTACCAGAAGCTGAATGAGCGTGGTTTTGTGATCTATCCCGGTAAACTCAGTAAAGCAGATGCTTTCCGTATTGGCAATATTGGTCAGATATTTCCTGAAGATGTAAAAGGATTATTAAAGGCTATTGAAGAAGTAATGAAGGAAGAAGGCGTTGTTGTGTAAGATTGCAGTTGGCACCGAGGGGTCAGACCACCTCACGTGAAAAGTGACACGACAAACGTGAGATATAGAAGTACAATATATGCGCTGATCTTTTTTACAATTATAAAAAAAGCGAATTGAAACAGCTTTCAATTCGCTTTTGCTTTTACAGAAGTTCTAAAGATCGTCAATACAAAGTGGTCTGACCTGGGGTACCGACCTCCAATGTATTCAGCTTAAGCCCTAAACCTTAATTCCAATACCTGTATTCTAAAACAATTTTTCCTGCGGAGGTGTTACTTTTGCTAAACGCAGATATACCGTTGTTTGCCCTCTATGGTGGGTTTGATGTTCAAAACACTTTTCAATTGCCTGCCCCCTTGTTACATCAAATTTGCCAAACATTTTTATTTGTTCATTGAGTTGTGCAGGTGTCATTTTTTTAATGGCGTTAATAACAAAGTCGTAACCTGCCAGCACAATTTTAGTTACATTGCCTTTAGACAGATCGGTTGTTGTTTTTTCAAGCGTGCCCGGCTGATCATAGGGACTTTTTTCACCTGTAGCTAATGCTCCAAGACCATAATTAGCGTCCGTTAAATGCAGCATTTGCTGGGCAAACGAACGCATTTCTGGGGTTGGCTTTAAGGCATAACCAGCGTCGGTCATAGCATCAAGGTATTCTTTGGTATAAGCTTTCGCTCTTTCCCATTCTTTTACGATGTAGTCGGTAGAAGATTGTGCTTTAGCAATCAATGCAACAAATACAAAACAGACCGTTGCAAGCAGATGTTTAATTTTCATATACTGTAGTTTTAGTGCAATTGAAAATGATTTTGGTAAATCAATTGCAAGTTACAGGAAGGCTTTGATTTTGAAGAAGAGAATTATTTTGACAATCATAAAACAATTTTTTAATTCTGCCGTAAAAATGCCAACAGATCAGCCATCGCTTCTTTGCTGATATTTTTTTCAAGACCTGTGGGCATGGGAGAAACACCGAGCGATTTCAAAGACTTGATATCCTGGCGGTTTATCGTTTTTTCAGGCTTACCATTATTTTTGAGTGTGATGGCTGAAGCGGTTTCATTGGCAATAATACCCTGCAGCTTTTCACCACCGTTAAGCTCCACCTCCCACAAATCAAATCCTGCCAATACAGAAAGATTGGGATCAAGCACGTTTGCAAGGATATCTTCTTTTTTCCAGTTATGAATAGTTCCTAAGTCGGGGCCGAATGCTACACCCAAATTTCCTCTCACCTGGTGACAGATTGCACAGTTTTGCAGGTATACCTGTTTGCCTTTCTCAATATCTCCATTCAACGATAATGCAGCCTGGTATGCTTTATTTATTTTTTTAGCCTCGGCTGCATTTTGCGTAAATAATTTTCTTGCACGCATCCGTAATTTTTCATCTTCTACCATCATCAACCCAACGCTTGTATTAAAGCTTACACTGCTGGTGGAGATCTTGTTTTTTTCCATGGCATCAATCAACAATTTCATTCTTTCCTGGTTGTATAGAAATATATTTATAGCAGCTTCTTTTATTTCTGTTGTTAAGGTTGGCCATTGTTGTATCAAATATTCACAGCCCGCCGTAGATGGCTCTGCGCCTATTGTTCTTAACGCAGCCAGTTGAACAGATACCAGCTCCTGCGGCACCAATAATTTTTTAAGCATGGGCAAATGTGGGGTAACATTCCCTACCGAAATAAAATCTATGGCATCAGCTCTCTTTTCATCACTTTGTTTAGAGTCGGTTGCAATAGATAAAGCTTTTGATATTGAGGTGGATTTTAAAGCCTCATCTGGTATACCCGTAGTTTTTAATAATCTGAAAGATGCTCTCCGCAATTCATCAGATCGTGTTTCAAAAAATGTTTTGATCAATAATTGTTGATCTTCTTGAATAACAGGTGTAGAAGATTTCCGGTTTTGCAAGCCTTGTGCCAATCCTTTTAAAATAGCCGGTTGCCACGATTCTACTTTCTTTGGATGCCCGGCTATAGATTGCTGAATCAAGTGATGTATTATACCTGTGCTGTTGCTTGAGCCAATCATAGCAGTTAACCGCTGTACCAATGAAGCGTATGCAGGAATTTCGCTACGGTATTTTTGAAGCACCACCTGCAATAAACCGCCAGCCTGCGATGCAGAAGCAGAAAGTGCAGCGATCTGCATCCATTTATCATTGATACTAGTAAACAGCAGATTATTGCGCGTTTGAGCGGCTTCAACGGTAGATAGATTTCCTAAGGTTAACAGTAGCTGAAGCCTAACCTTACTATCTGCATCTTTTTGTATTGGTAACAATGCTTTGGCCATTTCTGGTGCATCTTGCATATGCAATTCTGCAAGTTTTACAGCATTTTCACGAATACCTGCAACGGGATCTGCCAACGCTTTTATAATAAGTTGTGGTGTAAGTGCACTCATGCCTTCCAATGTCCATAAAGCATGCAACCTGCTCATGGCGGAAGTAGTATCGCTTGCAGCCGCTTCAAGCGCAGGAATCACTTTTTTGTCTGCACGATCAACCAATAAGCGCTGGGCATTCATTCGCCACCATGCATTAGCGTTAGAAAGATTTTTCGTCAGTGCTTCACTGGTTTCGTCACCCAAATGCAGTCCTTTCATCCATTCAGCTTTTTTTGCGCCTGTGGGTGTAACGCGGTATATGCGCCCTTTATCTGAGCCATCATACAAACCTCCGCCAGCAATGGCTTCTTCAGACATCCATTCCGGCGATTCAATAACCCTTCTGTAATAATCCACTATATATAACGCTCCGTCTGGCCCAACATACATATTTACCGGGCGCGACCATGCATCGGTAGAAGTAAAGAATTCTTTATTGGGGAAAATACGGCTGGCGACAAAACTTACGCCACTATCTCTAAGCACATCAACGTGTACGAGATTACTTACAGGTTCCGCAACAAAAGTAATATTGGTATTAAAGGGCGCTGGAAAAGCATCTCCCATATAGGCGGTAAGTCCGCAAGCGGATGTCATTACGCCAACATTGGTGAGTAACTGACGGTCTGGGTTAACCGTAGTTGGAAATATTTCAGCCGCACTCAGGTGATCAGACATGGATTGCACAGCATCAGAAGCCAGCAACGCGGGATTGCGTTCAAAATACCGGTTGGCTATTATTTCCTGGTAACCCTGGTTAGAATTGTTACAACCAAACCAATGTCCCCATTGGTCAAAGGTTTGTCCAAACTGGCAGCTGCCGGAAAGCATCTCCAGCCATTTGCGGTCTGGGCGGAAACGAACAGCTTTTCCGTGGGCATTTTGTGGTAACCGCACAGCAGCAGTATCAGATGGGTAATAAATTTCTGTTCCTTCATCACCAAATTCTTTCATGTAGTCACGGGTTTTTACAACACCCTCATGCGCCGCATAAATCCAGTTATCCAATCCATACACAGGGTTATTTAGATTATGTTGCGGATTGGTAAGTGCGAATCCAGTTAATACGGTATCTACAATATCTGCCTTACCATCATTGTCTGAATCTTCCAGGTAAATCATGTTAGGAGAGTCCGTAACAAGTATTCCTTTTTTCCATCGCAATATTCCGGTAGGTAATAGTAAGCCATCTTTAAAAACCGTGCGCTTATCCATCTTGCCATCACCATCTGTATCTGCAAGCATTACAATATTTCCACTGCCACTTTTATCCAACGGATAACCGTGCATTTCTGCCACGTACATTCTTCCGTATTCATCAATTTCCATGTCTACAGGGTCAGAAATCAAAGGTTCTGAAGCAATCATTTCAACCGTAAATCCTTCAGGCACCTGCAAAGTAGCAAGTGCTTCAGCAGCAGCAAGGCCATGTGAAACAGATGTTGATTGTGTTGTATCTTTACATCCCGTCAGCGCTATTAATAGTATTGCCGCGTAAAAAAGATTTGATTTGAAGAGAAAGGGATAATACATGTTGAAATGTTATTTTAATGGATGTGGTATCTTTCAGTCAGCCAAAAACTACTTATTTCGTTTATTCTTTACCGGGAGTTTCGGATCCTGCATTTCGCCCTGCAGGTAACTTACTACTGCTTCAGTAAGATCTCTTGCACCGGAAGCTGTAAAAGGGCAAACCGTTTCCACTTCATATCCTCCGTGCGGCCATTCTGCTGCTGTTGGCATATAGCCAAACCAACCATTGGTATACCCAAAATAAAATGTACTGGCAAAAGGAGAACGGTCACGCACTTCGTTAGATACCTCGCAAAATAATTCTATAGGAGCGCTCCATATGGCAATGTCTTTATTGATCTTTAGAAACCGCACTGGCAATCTTACTATATTTTCTTGCCCGTTTATGGTTCTTGTATACTTATTCATATCTGCCGGCCAGCCCAATCCTGGCTTCCTGGGGGTTTCTACGGTTAATGCTCCCGAAAAAAGATGTATTGAATCATTGCCGGTTTTGATTTTTTGATTTGCTTCCAGTATTTTATCGCCTAGCAACACACAAAACTGGCTCAGATGACCCGAACGTGCATCTGGATAAACACTATAAATTGGAGCGATATTCCCAGCGGCTCCATTAATAAATAATACTGGCGCTCCAATCTTTTTTTCTACATATGCCGACACTACGCCTGGCGCGTCTCCGCTGATTTTAAGGTTGGCGCCGCTCATTACCGTTCCGTGTATAGGATAATTGGCAATCAAAGCAAGTGGGTTCCCGTCTGTTTTATCAATACGCAATAAACCAATGCGGCGATCTACAGGAGCATCAGGGTTTATTCCCAATGATGCTCTGCCATTGGTATCTATGGCTCGCCTGTTAATATTAGCCTGCGAATATCCCCAGCCAACACCGAGTTTTGCAGGCTCAAGATTTTTTCGTGCGGTTACAATTCCATCTATTAATTTTTGTTCCAGCATGTTGGTGTAAACCGTATCAACGCTATGCTGAATGCGGTCTCCCATATATATACCGTATATGCCCGTTGCACCAAATTCAGGTGCGGAATGCGTATGTGTTACCGTCCACCATATATTCAACGGGCTTATTCCGTATTGCTGTTGTAATTCGGTTGTTACCTTATCATATTCTGAAGGAGAGAAGAGGCATATGTCTGACGAGATGATAAAAAATTGTGTAGCGCCGTCGTCAAGCGCAATGATGCGGTGATAGATGCTGTCTATCACGCCATTTGATTTTCTTTCATTGTATCCCAGGAGGTATTGGCTATCGGAAGGAGTAATATTTACCTTCACCACTGCCGCACGTAGTTGTGCTTTGCAAACAGGAATAATGAGCAGGATGATAGTTACGGTAAACAGCAGGCGCAGAAAAGAAAAGTTATGGTTCATGTGCAAGAATTATTTAGTGAGTATCTCAGGCGGATAATAGAACAGGAAATTATTACAATTTTGAATAGTATGCTCCATTTGTCCTACTGTTTTATTTCTATAATTACCACAAAATGCTGGCTACACATTTGCTACATTAAATACCACGAAAAACAGCTTATCCTTGCTGAAGAATTCTCAAAATCAATATCTTTAGCCAAAGAATCATTTTTTGATGAGCAATGAACTACGCAGCCGCAACTGGTTCGGCAAAAAAGGAAAGGATGGCTTTATTTACAGAGCATGGATGAAAAACCAGGGTATTCCTTCTTATGAATTTGAAGGTAAGCCTGTTATCGGTATTTGTAATACATGGTCTGAACTTACTCCCTGTAATGCACACTTTCGTGAACTGGCAGAATCTGTAAAAAGAGGCATTTCTGAAGCAGGTGGATTTCCTGTGGAATTTCCGGTAATGTCGCTCGGCGAAACATTGCTCAAGCCCACGGCTATGCTTTACCGTAATCTTGCCAGTATGGATGTGGAAGAGTCTATCCGTGCTAACCCGATGGATGGTGTGGTATTGTTATGTGGCTGTGATAAAACAACACCTTCGCTTGTGATGGGGGCGTGTAGCGTAAATATTCCCACTATTGTTGTATCCGGTGGTCCGATGCTTACCGGCAAATTCCGTGGTAAAAATATTGGTACAAGCGATATCTGGCGTTTTAGCGAAGCTGTAAGATCAGGTGCTATGAGCCAGGAAGAATTATTGGTGAGTGAAGCCTGCATGGCAAGAAGCCGTGGGCATTGCGCCGTAATGGGTACCGCATCTACCATGGCTTGTATGGTAGAATCGTTAGGACTTTCGTTGCCGGAGAACGCGGCTATTCCGGCGGCTGATTCAAGAAGAAAAGTATTAGCCCAATTATCAGGCATACGGATTGTGGAAATGGTAAAGGAAAATCTTCGGCTGACGGATATCCTTACCCGAAAAGCATTTGAAAATGCTATTAGAATAAATGCGGCTATTGGCGGTTCAACCAATTTTGTATTGCACCTGCTGGCAATAGCCGGTAGGATAGGAGTAGACCTGACACTGGAAGATTTTGATAAATTCTCTGCTAACGTTCCGTTGATAGCTAATCTTCAGCCTTCCGGAGAACATTTTATGGAAGATTTCTATTATGCAGGTGGCCTGCCTGTTGTAATAAAGGAAATGCTTTCATTACTGCATGGTGATAGCATTACTGTAAATGGCAAAACCATTGAAGAAAACGCAAAACATGCGCAGTGTTATGATGCCAATGTAATTGCAGGTGTAAAGGAACCTTTTAATGAAATATCGGGCATTGTGATTTTGAAAGGAAACCTGTGTGAGGAGGGTGCTGTGTTAAAGCCATCAGCCGCAAGCCCTCATTTATTAAAGCATACCGGCAAAGCGGTTGTATTTAATGATATTGAGGATTATAAGCACCGTATAGATGATCCTAACCTGGATATAGACGAGAACAGTGTAATGGTGTTGAAGAATGTTGGACCTAAGGGATATCCGGGTATGCCAGAAGTTGGAAATATGGGATTGCCTAAAAAAGTATTAGACAAAGGCATTACAGATATGGTACGTATTTCCGATGGAAGAATGAGTGGAACAGGGTTTGGTACTGTTGTACTGCATGTATCTCCTGAAGCCGCGGCCGGACAAAACTTTTCGGTTATACAAGACGGTGATATCATTACGCTCGATGTTGAAAAGCGCATTTTAAATGCCGCTGTAAGTGATGAGGAGCTGGAAAGAAGAAAAAAAGAAAAAGAACAAATCACATCTCCATACAAAAGAGGTTATGTAAGTATGTATGTTAATCATGTAGAGCAAGCCCACAAAGGAGCTGACTTTGATTTTCTTAAAGGTTGCTCAGGTAGTGAAGTAACGAGAGATTCTCATTGATACAGGATAGATAGCTGATTCAAGATCGCCATAATCTCTTCTTGCATTACTGTTTCTATTTCCAGATTTACTTACGGAAATATACCCAACTCTGCGTAACTGGTACCTACCTTATTAATGGCCACTACATAAGCTGCGGTGCGCATATCCGGTATTGTGGGGTTATTGTTCCAGCTTTCAATAATTTCACGCGTAGCGCCTATCATTGTTTCTTCCAGTCCACTATATACAAGGTCTGCCTCATCAGGGCCATGCATAATGAATTCTCTGTCTTTTGTATTTACCTTTTTTCCTGATAGTTGTTCTATTTGTTCCAGTATACTGCTATTCTGGTTTTCTGTAAATCTTTTTTCCATTCGTCCATAACGCACATGACTCAGATTTTTTAACCATTCAAAGTAACTTACAGTAACCCCGCCTGCATTCAGGTACATATCAGGCACTACAAGTACGCCTTTCTTAATAAATACTTCGTCTGCTTCAGGCGTTAATGGTCCGTTAGCTGCTTCACCTATTATTTTAGCTTTTATACGTGGCGCGTTTTCACCATTAATTACATTTTCTAAAGCAGCAGGTATCAGTATATCGCATTCCAGTTCCAAAGCATCAGCCGAAAAAAGAATATTCTCTGCTCCTGGAAAATTAAGAATGGTTCCTTCTTTTTTTCTGTGTTGAAAAACTTCTTCTTCATTCAATCCGTCAGGGTTATATATCGCTCCTTCAAATTCAGCCAATGCAATAATTTTTGCTCCTCCCTCCCTAAAAAATCTAGCGGCATGATAACCCACATTTCCCAATCCCTGAACAATCACCCGTTTATTTTGTACTCCTGTAGAAAGCCCGATCTTTTTCATAAGATCAGTCATAGAGCAAATCTCTCTAATGCCGTAAAAAACACCTAAACCGGTTGCTTCACGTCTTCCTCTTACACCACCTTGTGTAATAGGTTTGCCTGTAACACATCCCAATGCGTCTATTTCTCCCGGCTTCATACTCATGTAGGTATCCAGTATCCATGACATTTCTCTTTCACCTGTTCCGTAATCCGGTGCGGGCACATCTGTGCCTGGGCCGATAAAGTTTTTCTTGATTAACTCATGGGTATAGCGCCGGGTAATTTTTTCAAGTTCGTAAGGTGTGTATTTGCGGGGATCAATATTAATTCCGCCTTTAGCGCCACCAAAGGGCACATTTACAATAGCACATTTATAGGTCATTAAGGCGGCAAGCGCCATTACCTCATCAAGATTTACTGTAGTGGCAAACCTTATCCCTCCTTTACAAGGCGTTTTATGATGAGAGTGCTGTACGCGGTATGCCTTTATTACTTCAATCTTTTCCCCTATTTTAACCGGGAAGTGCATACGGTAAACAGAATTGCATTGTTTTATTTGTTCCAGTAACCCCGGATCCCATGAAGTAAATCTTGCGGCTTTATCAAAACTTGCTGAAACAGCATCAAAGAAACTATACTCCTGTTGTGTAGACATATAGCAATGTTTTATTGGTTTAAATCGTTACAGCAGTATAACTTTGGGAAAGCAGTAATTATTGCTTCGACTTTTCTTTTTCAAGCCTGCTTACTTTTCTATCAATACTGATTAAAAAAATAAACAATCCAATTAATATAACAGTGAGTACGGTTACAACAACGTAAATCTTACCATTGCTACGCATCGCATCTGCCATATCTACTTTTTCCTGGGCTTGGGCGGCAGATAAAATAGAAAAAAGAAATAATGAAAGAAAAGAGATTTTCTTAAAAATAAAATTAAACATGGAAGAGATTTTTATCTGCAATTTTTCTGAAACGAATAATTAAAGTACTGATCCAAACGCCTAATAAAGTAAAACCAGGAACACCGCCTAACCAGAAGACAAATCTCATCCTGGCGTCCATATCTCTTGGGTCAGCCCCGGGATTACCTGCTCCACCTGGATGTAAAGATTCAACCAGTCGAGGCACAATCCATAACGCGGGAAAAAGCATGGTAAAAGCAAATATATTATATACCGCTCCATCTCTCGCTCTTTTATCAATATCAGTAATAGAATTTCTTAATACAAAATAAGCCGCATATATCAGCAACGACATTGCTGCACCTAATTGTTTAATATCATTACTCCAGGGTTTCCCCCATGTGTAGGTGGCCCAAATAGCGCCTGTTATTAAGCCGAGTATACCAAAAACCATACCTGTGCTTGCAAAAGCCGAAGCATAAATATCGTTGAGCAGATTTGGTTTACGGAGATAAAAGATAGAGT
>JBGALP010000367.1:0-4011 GCA_044223805.1 Agriterribacter sp. | reverse complement strand
AAACCACAAACGCCTGAAGAAGAAAAATTACACCAGTATGCTATCAGGCTAAGCGATATGAGAAAAGAGATCAACGAAGAAATGCAGTTATACTTTAATGAATAAAACAGCACTATGAAAGTTATTGTTATTGGCGGTGGCTTTGCAGGTTTAAATCTGGCTAAAAAACTGGCAGGTGATAAGGATATAGAAGTAACATTAGCAGACCGGAATAATTATCATTTTTTTCCGCCTTTGCTGTACCAGGTTTCTACAGCATTCATCGAAGCATCCAATATCAGCTATCCTTTCAGGCGCATGTTTCAGCACAAAAATAACTTACGTTTTCATTTAGGCGCATTAGTGCGCATTAATATTGAATCCAACACTGTTGAAACTACCAGTGGTGTTTTAGCATACGATTACCTTGTTTTAGCAATGGGTGCGGAGAGTAATTATTTTGGAATGGAAAATGTAAAGCAAAATGCGTTGCCCATGAAAACCATTGATGACGCATTGAATTTACGTAACCATATTCTGCTTAATCTTGAGAAGCTGACAAGAACAACCGATCCATTAGAGAAAGAAGTCAGGCGCAATATTGTTATAGCCGGTGGAGGTCCAACCGGCGTTGAAGTATCTGGTATGATAGCCGAGATGGGAAAATTCATATTAAAAAAAGATTATCCTGAATTAGGTGGAAGAAGAGATACGATTTACCTGGTAGACAATAGTCCGGTATTACTAGGCCCAATGAGTAAAAAATCACAGGACGAAGCACACAAGGTTTTGGAAGAATTGGGCGTGCATATTAAATCCGGAACCGCAGTAAAAGACTTTAGTGACAATAAAGTATTACTCTCTACAGGTGAAACAATTAATACCAATACTTTAATATGGGCAACGGGAATAATAGCCGTAGAGGCACCGGGTTTACCAACTGAAAGTGTAGGAAGAGGAAGAAGAATACTGGTGGATGAATTCAATATGGTAAAAAACACTAAAAATATTTTTGCCATAGGAGACCAATGTTTTCAAACCAGCGATAAAGATTACCCCAACGGCCATCCGCAGTTGGCACAGGTAGCCATTCAACAAGGAAAAACATTAGCTGCGAATTTGAAACGGCTAAACCGGCAGCAACCTATGAAGCCATTCAGTTACTTTAATAAAGGCAGCATGGCAATCATTTCAAAATACAAGGCTGTAGTTGATTTGCCACGCCGTGGATTTTTTAAAGGATTTACCGCATGGCTGGTTTGGTTATTTATCCATATCATTCCCATTGCGGGTTTCAGAAATAAAGCTAAATTAGCTTACAATTGGTTCTGGTCGTTTATTACAAACGATCCAACATTGCGCCTGATCATACGCCCTGATAAAAAGGAAAAATAATCCACTTTCAACATATTGCTTATGCATTGCCATGTCAAACGTTTAGTTGCGCTGCTTTTTTTATTTCCCATCTCCGTAATTTCTTTTTCGCAACAAAGCCGCACTGTTGATATATGTGTGTACGGTGGAACATCGTCGGGTGTAATTGCCGCATATACTGCCAAAAAATCAGGTAAATCTGTTTTGTTGATAGAACCTGGAAAGCACCTGGGTGGACTTACTTCAGGAGGATTAGGGTATACAGATATTGGTAACAAATTCGCAATCTCAGGATTAGCATTGGATTACTACAGGCGTATAGGTAAACACTATGGCAAGTTTGAACAGTGGATATTTGAGCCACATGTAGCAGAAAATTTATTTAAGGAATATATTTCGAGAGCAAAGGTGGAAGTATTTTTTTCGCAACGGTTGAAATCAGTAAAGAAAGAAAAAAATACGATAAAAGAAATCACGCTTGAAAACACCTTCCCCGGTACTAAAAGCGAGCAAACAATAAGCGCTAAAGTATTTATTGATTGTACGTATGAAGGCGACCTGATGGCAAAGGCTGATGTTTCGTATATGGTTGGCCGTGAGCCCAACAGCCGTTACAACGAATTATACAATGGAGTGCAGATGAGAGATAAGCATCAGTTTGTAGATGGGATTGATCCGTATAGAATAAAAGGCAAACCTGAAAGTGGTTTACTGTGGGGAATAAGTGATGCACAGTTGGCAGCTCAGGGTTCCGGCGATTCAAAAGTACAAACCTATAATTTCAGGATCTGCCTCAGCAGCGATCCCAATAATCAATTGCCCATTACAAAGCCTGAAGGATACGACCCGGAAAAATATGAATTGTTGTTAAGAGTGCTGGAAAAAGAACCGCAGCGTCCGTTTGATCTTATAATGAAGCCAGACCTCATGCCCAATCATAAAACAGACATCAATAACAATGGGCCTTTCTCTACAGACATGATTGGTATGAATTACAATTATGCAGATGGCAGCTATGAACAAAGAAAACTAATTCAGAAAGCACATGAATTGTATACTAAAGGCTTTTTATATTTTATTGGCCACGATCCGCGCATACCAGCTCATCTCAGGGATGAAATGTTGAAATGGGGTTATCCTAAAGATGAGTATACAGATAACGGCAATTGGTCACCACAAATGTATATCCGCGAAGCCCGTCGCATGATTGGAGAATATGTAATGACGCAGCCAATTGTGAAGGAAAAGAAATTGTAACGGATGGAGTAGGTATGGCGGCTTATACGATGGATTCGCATAATTGCCAACGTGTGGTTATAGAAAAAAATGGAACCAGGATGGTGAAGAACGAAGGAGATGTGCAGGTAGGCGGTTTCCCTCCTTATCCTGTAGCGTACCGGTCGCTCATACCAAAAGAAGCGGAGTGTAATAATTTACTCGTGCCTGTTTGTTTGTCCGCTTCGCATATTGCATATGGCTCCATACGCATGGAACCGGTATTTATGGTGATGGGGCGGGCAGCCGCTACAGCCGCTGTTCAGTCTATTGATCAGCATTGCACAATACAAGGCATCAATATTCAGCAATTGCAGAAAGCGTTACGCACTAATCCGCTTGCTGATGGCAGTATACCCGATATTTTGATAGATAATGAACAGGATGATAACATTGAAATTACTGGCGCCTGGAAAAAGAATGCGAATTCAAGGAGCAGTTATGCATCATCATCATTACAAAGCGATAGCAGCAATGGAGCTGAATTAAGGGCTGTAAAATTTGCTCCGGTTATTAAGCAAAAGGGTAAATATAAAGTATACAGTTATACACACGGGCTGACAATCCTTCTTCATTCGTTGTATATAACATTTTTGATGGTAAAAAAGAGTATTGTTAAAGTAAATAATAAAGACGTAAAAGTTGAAGGACAAACTTCCGGCGAATGGGTGTATATAGGTGAATATGATTTTAAACCGGGAGCAAAAAATTATGTAGAAATTACCAACGCCAATGCGGATGGAACAGTAATAGCAGATGCTGTTTTATTGGTGCCTGAAAGATAAATGTATGCGTTAAATTTTCTGATTAACGCAGACCTGGATAACAGATCATTATTATCATTTCTTATCAGAAAACGCTCCAAAATGCCACAGAATTCCTGAGGGATCGTGCAGAAAACATTCTTTTCCCCAATCAAATATTTGGTGGCGTTAATCGAACTCCTTCATATTTGGCAGGTAGATTCAATGCCTGGAGCATCTTCCAATAATCATCCACACTGTCTACTTCCATAAACAACATCGTATTGTCAACCCAATCTTTCACATATGCTTTCTGCAAATAAAATCCCAACCCATTCTGTGTTTTAAATAACGACATGTCATGAGATAATACTACTTCTTCAAAACCGAGATCACGATAAAAGCTCCGTGAAATCTCAAAATTTTTAGCGCCTATAAAAGGACGGATAGATTTTGTGTGTTCCATGAAAGAATTATTACGACAATTATAGGAACAGGAAGATATCAATTTTTTTGTGGTGCGATAAGGATTTTATTTTTCCTAATTGTAGTTGTTTACAACTTTTGAAATACGCTTTTTATCCTTTTTCCATTGTAAAACATATCAATATAGTATTGTCCCTTATTAAGTTGTTGTACG
>JBGALP010000054.1:0-24296 GCA_044223805.1 Agriterribacter sp. | reverse complement strand
TATTCACTCGAAACTACTTCAGCGGTTACAACGGGTATTATCACTCAAAAGTCATTGACTGTATCCTTACTTGCAAGCCCTGCTATAACCAAGCAGTATGATGGAAACAGGGATGCAACAATCGCACCCGAAAACTATAGTGTCAATGGAATAGCAGGAGAAGATAATGTGTTACTGAATAATCCTGGCACAGGTATATATGATACAGAGCACGGTGGCATCAATAAAAAGGTAACAGTTACCGGTCTTGCTATATCAGGCGAAGATGCAAATGATTACAAGTTGGAGTCTGCCAGAACAGGCGCTGAAGTGGGAATAATTACAAAGAAGGCCATTGCAGTAAGCGCTGAAGCGCAAACCAAGGTATATGGCGCGGCAGATCCTGTGTTCTCTTATACTACTGAAGGAAAGCTGGAAGAAGATGTGCTCCCTGGAAGTCTTGGAAGAGAAGAAGGAAAACATGTTGGAACGTATGCCATCAACATCGGTACACTTTCGGGTGGAGATGATTATGAAATAGAAGATTTCAGCAGCGCTGCACTTGTAATTACACCTGCACCTTTAGTAATAAAGGTAGATAGTAAAACCAAAAAACAAGGCACAGCTAATCCTGTATTCTCCTTTACGTACGATGGACTGGCAGAAGGTGATGCAGCGGCAGATCTTGATAGTTTACCAGTGGCTTCCACCAATGCAACAACAGGCTCTCCTATAGGAAGCTATGATATCAAGGCGCAAGGTGCAGCATCTCACGATTATACCATTACTTATGAAGACGGAAAACTTACTGTAACACCTGCAGGCGGCGAAGAATATAATATGAAAGTTTGGAGCAGCAGTCCTGATGTGATTCAGGTAAGAATATACAGTGCAGTAGCACAAAAAGCTACTATCACTTTATACACAGAAGTTGGTCAGAAAGTGATCATTGAGCAGAAGCAACTGAATGCAGGTATTAATAGTTATTCCATATATGCAGGTAACCTTGCTTCAAGTACTTACGTGCTGGGTGTAATGGCAGAGAAATTTAAAGATGCACAAAAAGTAAAAGTAAAATAATATACAATGTGAGCTGTCTGCCTACGTACGGCGGGCAGCTTACTTATGTATCCCTCCCAGTAAAATAATTTATAGTTTACTCAACCCATAATCAAAGCAGTTATGCAAACCAGATACAACAAAATATTTTTATCCGCGCTACTTCTTTTTACAGGTGTGGCTGAAGGTTTTTCTCAATCGGCAGAAACAATTAATATCGTAACTACCGCTGTTCCTTTTCTCAGGGTTTCTCCTGATGCACGTGCAGGTGGTTTAGGCGATCAGGGTATAGCTACTTCTCCGGATGCTAATGCACAGTTTTATAATGTGGCTAAATATCCGTTTATTAAAACTGAATGGGGTGTTGGCGCTACTTATACTCCCTGGTTAACAGATCTCGGTCTTAAAGATGTATACCTTACTTCGCTTTCCGGTCACTATAAGCTGGATGGTCAACAGGTAATATCAGCGTCACTAAGATATTTTAGCCTGGGTTCAATTCAATTCACAGATCCTTCCGGTAACGATCTTAACCAGGGTCGTCCCCGCGAAATGGGTTTTGACTTAGGGTACTCACGCAAACTTTCTGATAAATTATCGTTGGGCGTTGCCTTGCGTTATATCTATAGCAATCTTGCTGCGGGCGCTTCTTCTCCTTACGGCGGCGCATACAAAGCAGGTAATGCAGTTTCTGGTGATGTTGGATTGTACTACACTACAGCTAATGAAGATGGTCAGGGTTGGCATGCAGGCGCAGTGTTCAGCAATCTCGGCTCAAAAATTTCTTATACTTCAGATGCTTCAAGAAAAAATTATATTCCCTCAAACTTTGGCATTGGCGTAGGACATACATGGGTAACTAATGAAGTGCATAAAATTTCCGTTAATGGGGAAATCAATAAATTATTGGTTCCTGCTCCTCCGGGAATGGATGCTGACTCTGCTGATTACGCTAAATACAATAGTGATGGTGTGGTTGCAGGTTGGGCAAAATCATTCAGCAGCAGCGCTATGGCTTATTCCGCTGGATTGGAATATTGGTATAACGACCAGTTTGCCCTACGTGCCGGATATTATGCCGACAGCAGAACCATGGGTAAGCGCAGTTACTTTACAGTAGGTGCAGGTATTAACTATAATATTTTTGGATTGAATTTTTCTTACCTCGTTCCATCAGGTAATGGCGTAAACAGAAATCCATTGTCGAATACTGTAAGATTTGGATTGGTATTTAATATCGGCGGATCTGCGGCAACAACTTCGGAAAAGCCAGATGATAAAAAACTTTCTTACTAACCCATACACATACCCGGCGCTCAAAAGCCCGGGTTTTTTGTTGCAGCTAACCGCCATCAGTTATCCGCCATCAGCACCGGCTCATTAGCTGGCTGCTGATAGCTCAATTCGCCATATCTTTATAACTACCTCAATATATTGATATGACATTGCCTGCTTCTACATTAACGATTGGATTATTTGGTATTGGACTGGATACATACTGGCCTCAATTTGATGGCTTGAAAGAGCGCCTGGAGGGCTATCTTGATACAGCATATCAAAAACTTACTGACATTCATCCCAATATTATTAATGCAGGATTGGTAGATACAGCAGATAAAGCCTTTACAACAGGAAGGATGTTCCGCGAAAAAAATGTGGACATTATTTTTTTGTATGTTACTACTTATGCTTTGTCTTCAACGGTATTACCGGTAGTACAGCGTGCAAAAGTGCCGGTAATTATTCTGAATCTTTCGCCGGAAGCTGCCATTGATTATAATACATTCAATGCAATGACAGACAGAACAAAAATGACAGGCGAATGGCTTGCCTATTGTTCTGCTTGCCCTGTTCCGGAGATTGCCAACGTATTCAACAGGGCAAACGTCCAGTTTCACCAGATCACCGGAATGTTGCATAATGATCCTGAATGCTGGAAAGAAATTCAGGATTGGATTGAAGCTGCGAAAGTGGCTGATATCATGTTTAACAACAGGCTCGGGTGTATGGGGCATTATTACAGTGGTATGTTGGATATTTATTCTGATCTCACACAACAGTATGCGCATTTTGGCGGACATATAGAATTAATTGAAGTGGAGGAACTGGCTGCATTGAGAAAAGACGTAACGGTCAATGAAATGAATGAACGGGTGCAATTGTTTTACGATGCGTTTGATGTGCAGCAGGATTGTTCGACAGATGAATTAAAAAAAGCTGCTGTTACGTCTGTTGCGCTCGACAGATTGGTGCAGCAGTACAAGCTTGGTTCAATGGCGTATTATTATAAAGGCACCGGTAATATTGAAAATGAAGATGCGATTGCCTCCATTATTTTAGGTAATTCATTATTTTATTAACCGCGAATGGTATACCCGTGGCAGGTGAGTATGAAATAAAAAACGCACAGGCTATGAAGATCATGGATAGCTTTGGTGCAGGCGGATCGTTTACGGAGTATTATGCAATGGATTATAATGATGACATAGTATTGATGGGACATGATGGACCGGGGCATATTGCTATAGCGGAAGGCAAAACAAAAGTTCGTCCTTTGCATGTGTATCATGGAAAAGTAGGGAATGGGCTTTCAGTAGAAATGTCTGTAAAGAATGGTCCTGTTACTTTATTATCGGTTGTGCAAAAACGTGATGGAAGCCTGATGCTGCTGGTGGCAGAAGGTGAATCAGTTGCTGGTCCTATATTGCAAATAGGTAATACCAACAGTAGGTATAAATTCAGTATCGGCGCAAAAAAATTTGTGAACAATTGGAATATACATGGCCCCGCACATCATTGTGCTGTTGGCGTAGGACATATAAGCAGCAAAATCCAAAAGCTGGCAAACCTTCTTAAAATGGAAATCACCATTGTCTGTTAAACACTATCTGCGCATTAACAATTGAGTAAGTTTTTCCCCGGTTTTCTTCCCATTGTCTCATTCTGAAGTTTTGCTTTTTAAAATTCAACGCGAATGCGGGTTGCATGGTATTTGTACTTTGAATACCATTAATAGTACAAATAAAATCAATCGTTATGAAAGGATATCATGAATATAAAGACTGTATTGAAGCCTGTTTGCGTTGTGCGGCCATTTGTAATCATTGTGCTGCTTCGTGTACCCAGGAGGAACATATACATATGATGGCAGCATGCATAAGAAATGATATGGAATGCGCTGCACTTTGTTATACAACTGCTCAATTAATGAGTATGGGGAGTGATAAAGCCGCAGCAATTTGTGCTATATGTGCTGATGCTTGTGAAAGATGCAGTGAAGAATGCGCGAAGCACGACAATGAACATTGCCAGGAATGTGCTGCGTCGTGTAAAGCATGCGCTAAAGCATGCAGAAAAATGGGGACTAAATAAAAGCAGCATTTGGTATGATTTTGTAATTATAGTACACTAAAACAACTATATGTCAGTAGATTTAATTAAAACTTTAGCACAAAAAGAAGGCATTTCAGCTTTGCCGATTATTGACCCTAATACGCAGGATGTTTCTGCTGCTGCTGATGCATATACAGATAAACTGGCGCAAGCCGCAATTCCTTCTGTACTTACAGGGATATATAATTACAGCCGGGATGTTCACCAGGCTGATAATATATTAGAACAGGACTTTGTGAATGATTGGGAACAAAAACTGTTTGGTGATAACCTTGATAGTCTTAAAGAAGAAGTAGCTTCCTATGCAGGTGTGAGTGTTGAAGAAGCTGATGTAAAGCTGAAAGATGTTTTTATGCAGTCTATTAGTGTTATTAAAGAAAATGTACCAGGTGAAGACGGAACTGCCATAAAAAAACTGTTTACTGATCAACGTACCAATATATTATCGCACCTGCCCGCGGCAATTGGATTAGGAAAGTTGTTGAACGATAACAGTCTTGATGATCGAACCAATAAAATGCAGGGACCTGTATCTAACCTTATGCATTCCATTGAAAAGGCGTTTTCTGGTTCACAAAATCCAGAAGACTTAGAAGGGAAATAATTTTTAACGTGAGATGTGAAATGATAAACGTGAAAGGTCAGTTTGTTTTCTATCGGTTCCCTTTTCACTTACCACATTTATTAGCAATATGCATTGGGAAAAAATAACCGAAGACAATTTTTCGGAGATGGATATCGGGGATAGAATAGCTACTGCCAATCCAGATGAAATGCTGGATGAAGGAGAAAGATTGCCTGTAGAAGAGAGAGGATTAAGGCTGGCTGAGGTATATATTATTTCTGGAGTTATTGAAAGTAATACTCCAATGATCAAACTGGAGAGAGCAGAATTAAGCGACACTGAGCTGAAGGATCATGGGGTAACACGTGCGGAGTTGATTAACTTTTGGTGGTGGCAAAAACCGGGTGAAAATTAGTGATCAAAATCAACATGTGTTCAACTATGAATTATTTGTAGTTGAACACATTGTTTATTTATATGTAGCAGGCGCCTCCTTAACGGGCGTTTTCTGCGTGTTAAAAAAATGATCCATATCAAAACCGTGGTTATAAAAATGCATCAACAATGCTGAAATAGCTACAACGGCAAGAAAGATAGCCCACGCCCACCATTTTTTAAAAATACTTACGGTTGTAGTTTCTTCTTCTTCGAGTGTTGTTTTTATAAAGCTGCCGCTTACTTCCGTATCGCCTCTTAAAATAGTATGACTGCTATTGGTTCTGATTACACGGATAGCAGGAACTGATTCCATAAAATTATATACAATGGGTTTGGAATCGAGCGAAATTTCGCCGCCTGGTTCGAGGTGCAATACGCCTACGTTCTGCCATGTAATTTCATTTCCCTGCTTCAGTTGATTTTTTAATTCATAGGAAAAATCATTTACTTTTTTTATGGCTTCCCATTCTTCTAATCCCATTTTAAACGCTATGTATTGGAACAAGCTTTTATTGGGGGCGTCCTGTGCATCATCAAACACAATCTTGTGCGACGGCGGTTGTATAACATGATTGGAAAAATTACTGATAGCCGGAATATTCTGCAATTGCAATGTGCCTACTCCGGGTAAACTCAGTGATTTGTTTTGTATGAGATATTGATAAAGAATGTGAAACATGCCAACGGTATATATTCGGTTATACCGCTAAGATAAATGATGTAGCACTAATCACGATTAAATAATTTGAATAAGGTCGGTACTGTAAACGCCGTCGGACTTCAAAGCTGCAGGATGATCTGATAAACATGCTGAAAACGCTCGCCCAAGTATATGAACAGGCAACTTCGCTAAATGACGCATGAGGCATACGCTAAACCTAGTTTGCAGGATTCGAACTTTATAACCTTAGTAACAATTTAGAAAATCACGGTTAAATACCTTATTTCTTCATTAAATATTCATTGCTCATTTTTTGATAAGGCAAGAGGTGGAAAGGCAACATAAATATAAGCCGTTGAAATGTCATGTTCACAAAGACATGGTTTGACCTATGGTGCCAACCCTCCTCCGCGAAGGTTAGAAGACACTAAACTACCTTGACGAAGGGGAAATGAGACAGGTGTTAGAGCGGTTTTGATAAGATAGTAAATAAAATCTATTCATCTATCGTCTCACGTTTCACGCCAATACTACGCTTTAGCGGATGAAGACGATTCGCTTTTCGCCGTATTGTCGCCTGAATTGGTTTTAAAGAAATTTCGAAATGCTGTTCTACATCAGGAAAATGCTCTTTAAACATACTGCTGGCTTTATCTTTCAGATCGTTGAAATAGTTTTTAGCAGTATCGGCTGAATTTTCTGCCTCTGTTTTCAGTTTATGAAATTTGTCTTTAATGTTGTCAGATAATTTCTGCTTTTCTTCATCGCTCATTTTGCTGTATTTGTATGCACCCAGGGCTGCTGCTGCACCTAACAGAAATGTGGCGATGTGTTTTTCGTTTACGCTCATATGGTTAAATTTTAATAGTTTACAATATTGGATCAAAATTAATACCGGAATGCGCCCGATCTATTGCCTGCTAAAATAAACTATTAAACAGCGGTAAAAATAGCTTTACGGTTAACCAATTGTAAAAGCTAACTACAGGTGTTTATTTTGAGAAATTGAACGTAACGCCGCCGAGTAAATTGAAGCCATATACTTCATACTGGTTCCAGCGTTGATATGTGTTGTTGAAGATATTGTTAGCCTGTACCCAAAGATTGAATCTTTTAGTAATCCTGAATTCAAGACCGGCGTTCAAATCTACGGGGCTTCTTTCTATTTGACTTATGCCAGAACGATCTGGAAACTTAGCTCCTTCAAAAAAGAAGAGGTCGCTTTTAAACCAAAGGTCTTTCAGTATTTTCCAGCGAAGAGATGCATCCAATTCTCTTGGTATTACGCCCCATGGTTTTATATATGTTTTCTGTTTACTGAACAATAACCAATTGAACTTTGCAGTAAGTGAGAAGTCTTCCGCCTGGACCACACCAACTTCTCCATGCATTTGAAATGCGTTTAATTTTTCTTCCTGTAAAATCAAAAATGATTTGCCGTCAAGCGGGTCAATCATACCATAAGCATTGGTAAACAAAGGCATGTTATAGAATTGTACCAACCCTGCTTTTACATTATAGAAAAAACGCTCTAAAAAAGTTCCTTTAATACCACCAAAGGTTTCATTGATGCGTGTATTAAATAAATTACCAGGTTGAGCCATGTAAGGGTTAAGTGACGACCATCTTTGGTAAGAGCCCTTATCATAGTGCATCAACCAGCCAAACTGCAGTATTGCTTCTTCGCCGCTTAGTTTAACATCGGCCATAAGGTCGGGAAGTAACTTGAAATTTGAATTATCCCATGATGGAATGGCTCCTCCATGTATATTCAGTATTTCATTTTTATAATTAATAGAGATAGGTATAGTAAATATGGTATTGTTGATTGAAGGATTTGAGCCTACAGACAGTTGCGTGTAATCTGCATTAATGCCCAACTTAATGCTTAGTTCATCACTTATTATTTTTTCCAGAGGCACATCTGCTATGGCGTTAAATTCCTTTCCACTATGGTTATCGTTAAAGAAGTCTACCTTAACATTAGGATTGTATTTTAACCCGAAGCCGGTTAGCTCCGCATTTCTGAAACCAATATGCCCTTTAATATCTATAAAACGCTGTAATAATTGATTTTTGGTGTAATTGGGATATTGGTTTTGATCGTAGCCATACAGGTAATATGCTTTATTGCTGAATCCCGCGCTTCCATACAATTCCTGCTTTTTGGAATTGGTAGTACTGCCATATAAGTCAGCGCCAAAGTCTGAATACTGCTGGTATTTTACCGCGCTTCCTTTAGAGGAAATATAATGTCCTAAAATATTAAGCGTTGAATTATCACGATTGCTGAAAGTGAGCCCTGCCTGTGCAAACGGTGTCTGAAAATTTCCATAACCCAGCTTTACAAAATTAGAAGCAGCCCATTTGGTGCCTGCACCGGAATCTATATTTAAACCTATGGCATTTACCGGTGCAGCCTGGTAAGCAAGCGCAAGACTATTTACAGGAATATTATAAGTAAACTTTGGTTTGCTGGAATCAGGCACCGGTGGCGCCGCGTTAAAATTTATTTTTGCAGCGTCTTTTAATGATGGCTTAAATGATGATGTAATGTCAATGGTTTGTTTTTTCAAACCATCCTGCGCTGTAACCGATCCATATAAACAAAAAATTCCTATCCCAAAAATTACAGCGATCCTTAAGTAAGTATTGTGTTGTTTTATCATTTTACTGGAATAATGTTCCGAATCTGAATGAATATGTTTATCGTGATTGGAGCAGCCGCTCTATCCCCCGATTTTACTGTTGGTTTTTTCTTCCGCTATTACGCTTTGTAATTTTTCACTCGCCTCGTTTTTCAATTCTGTGATTTTGCTGTTGTCTACTACGCTTTGCAGCGTGGCCTTCGCGTTGAAATAATCCTTCTCTTTCAAATATATATCGCCGAGCAAAATGTAAGCTTTAGTGATCCAGTAGTCGTAAGAGCCAGACTTGTTGATCGTTTCAAATGCGGCCTTGTCAGCATTTTTTAGGTCGTTGAGCGAAGCATAGCAACTCGCTATCTCATATCTTGCTTCTGCTCCAAATGATGCTTTATTGATATTAACTACGTTTCTGAAGTTTTGGATCGCTTCTGAGAATTGTGATTTATTCTGCAGTGATCTTGCGGTTACCATATAGGCAAGTACCTTATCATCTACACTTGTACTCTTTTCTCTCAATAATTCCTGCGCATTGGCAACGGCATCAGCCCATTTTTTTTGTTGGTACTGGCTGCGGAGCAATCCCCTCATGCCTTCAATACGGTTTTCGCCACCAGCGGCTAATTCTTTTAATTTTGAAAAATACGTTTCCGCTTTAGCATAATCCTGCAGTTCAAAATAATAAATACGTCCGGCTTGTGAAGCCGCCATCTCAGCATACTTGCTTGGTCCACGCCCCGCTACTTCTGCATAACCGGCTGCGGCATTCTGCCAATCCTTACGCTGGTTGTATATTTCACTTCTTAAAAACCATGCATCTAATGCTTTGCCGCCATCAGGAAATTTAGTGAGGTAAGTATTAAAAGCCGTTAATGCGCCATTAAAGTCTTTATCTATGTATTTGTTCTCAGCAGCTTTATAAGTAAGATTGTCTTCTTCGTTAACCGTAACCGATCTGCCCACACTGTTCATAAAGCTTACATACTCATCTGTTTTTCCTTCAGCAGTGTAAATGGCTTTTACGTTTTCAATAGCTTCATTTGCTTCTGGTGAGTTAGGGAACTGCGCGATCAATTTTTTAAATTGATTTACCGCTTCTGTGTTATTATCAAGGTTATAATAACTCAATCCCAATTTTAATTGCGCCTCAGGCTTAAGATTGCCCGCTACAGGGGCATTAATTACGTTGTTTAAATAGGGTACGGCGTCGCGGTACTTTTCGTCCGCCAGGTATGTCTTTGCTATTTCAAGGTTAGCATCAGCTATAAGCTGCGATGTAGGGAATTTTTTATCAAAGCTTTTCAGTAATCCTATTTTTTCTGACGAACTGTTTACGCCTGCAATCATGGCATTTTGATAAGTGGCGTAATCAGCAGCCGGCCATGAGTTATTGATTACGGTACTGTACATTGTACGAGCTCTCGAAAAATCTTTATTCATAAAATAGCAGTCAGCAGAACGTATGAAGGCATCCTGTTCTACCGGCTTTGCACTCAATGTATTTTTGCCAACCTGTTCAAAAAATGGCAATGCCTGTTTATAGTTTTCTTTGCGGTAGTAGCAGTAGCCAAGATTGTATTTTGCATTTGCCGGGCTCACTTCACCACTGGTAGCAGCATTGCTGAGGTAATCGTTATAAGCGCGAATGGCATCATCCAAACGGTTTTGCCTGTAAGCAATTTCACCTTCCCAAAAATTGGTAACAGATAACACAGGTGCATTATTAGGGTCTTTCAACGTTTTATCCAATAATACTTTCGCGCCATTCAAATCCTGGTCGTTAATCAATTCCATCGCCCTGCCATACAATATCTTCGGGTACATTTTTTTTACGTTATCTGAAGGCGATTGAATTTTATCCAGCGTATTTAATGCCTCACGATAGTTGTTTGTATTGGCTAAAAGACCGGCAGCTATTTCAGCAGCTTCTTTTTGATATGTTGATGCAGGATATTCTTCTAAAAACTTTTTAAATTCGGTAAGCGCTATATCCTGGTAGCCCAGCTCATACGATAATTTAGCATAATTGAATTTTGATACTTCCCGCTGTGAGCGATTTACATTGTTGGTAGCGCCAAATGAAAAAGCATTCCTTGCATTAGCTTTGTCGCCTAATTTAAGATAAGCGTCACCTAAAATATACATCGCATTCTGACTTAAGGAATCTTCCCCGCCACTTAATTGTTTCAATCCTTCTACTGCTTTCTTTAAATTTTTTGCCTGGTAATAGCAGTAGCTTAGTTCGTATAATGTTTCCCTGCTTACTTTTTTTGATTTATTTACATAATCTTCCAGGTAAGGAAGCGCTTTAGCATAATCTCCTTTTTCAAACAGCGCATGTCCCATTAATTCTTCCATGGGTACATCATTCTGTCCTTTGGTTTTTTTAAGCGCATTCTCGCCATAAGTCAGGGCTTTATCTTTTTGTCCCTGTATATAATAAATGTTGGCAACATAAAACGGCACTACATTTTTATAATCAGCATCATTTTCAATTTTTTGAAAAGCGGTTTGGGCTTCTTTATAATTGCGTTTTGAATAAGCAATTACACCATAATAGTAGTTGGCATCTTTATAATTAGGGTCCGAAGGTATAGCGGCTATGCTTTGCAGTAAGGGTTGTGCCTTTTCGTATTGTTGTAATGTAAAGTAGGCATACCCCTGGTGAAACTTCATGTCCGCCACCTGCCTGTTGCTGAGATTTTCAGCGCTGGTTTGCTCATAATAGGCAAGCGCGTTTTTCATATCGTTCTTCCTGAAATAATATTCAGCCAGGTAAAAACTAAGCCTTTGTTTAAGGGAAGGATTATAGTTCACTTCAATAAATTCCCTCGCATCTTTGGCCGAGAATGTTTCATTCTGTTGCAAACCGCAGGCGATGGTATAGAACTGAATATCATCTGTAGCGATGGCATCATTGGTTCGATCGGTTGATCTTGTTTGCTGTCTTAATTCTTTAAATATGGGATAGGCAAGACTGAACTGTTCGTTCTGAAAAAATTCTTTTGCCTGTTTGTAAGTTCCCTGTGGGTCGGTAAAAATGGCTGTTTGTTGCGATACCCCATGTTGGGTAATACAAGCAACCATAATTGTTAAAGCAATAAAACGTTTTTGCATATTTGTGTAGTGGTTGTCGTACAACGATCTAAAGACGATTTGGATTGCACGAAGTTCTCCTCTCTTTTGTTACAGTTTTCTTAAAGTAGCAATGCGCTGCAAGATACTGCTAAAGCCATTTTGCAATAACCATTCCAATTCACATGTGGATAAAAGGTTGGTATCACCTATTTTTGCGACTCAAAAAAAGTAAATGAAGAAACTGCTTTCTACCAGCTATACAGATTGGGCATTTAATATTGCCCTTTTATTACTCCGCGTTACTGCAGGTGCATTAACGCTACCGTATGGTTATGATAAATTGGTGCATTTTGCACAAAAGAAGGATGTGTTCATGAATTTCCTGGGAATGGGAAGCGCCATTTCACTTTCGCTGGTAATTTTTGCCGAATTTTTTTGCGCTATTTTTGTAATTGCAGGTTTGTTTACACGCTTTGCTGTATTGCCTTTGGTAATTTCAATGGGCGTAGCATTATTCAAAGCGCATCATGCCGATTTTTTTGGTGCAGGCGAAAAAGCCGCCTTGTATTTTGTGATTTTCTTAAGTGTCTTATTGGTGGGTCCCGGAAGAGCGAGTGTGGATGCAATGACAGGAAGGTAGAGAAGTTTGAAGTTTATAGTTGATGGTTTATGGTTTTTGAAACCACAAACCTTTATTTCAATACATCCAGCACCAAATACATTTTCCTTACCAAAGCCGCTGATGACCCACTATAATTATTAACCAAAAAAGAAAAAATATAACTCTTGCCATTGGCGGCAGTATAATATCCTGCAAAGCCCTTTACGTTTCTTATGGTTCCGCTTTTCATACTGATATTGTTATATATGGGCAGGGAATTATAAAAAGAGCTGAACCATGATTTATTCTTAGCGTATTTTAAAATTTCTACCTGTGCATGAGTGGTAATACGGTTTAAAGGCGAAAGACCAGATCCATCTACGATATTAAGTTCGGAGGGGTCAATTCCTTTTTCTTTCCAGAATGTTTTTACAATTGCTGCACCCGAATCTGTTGATGCATATTTGCCTTGTTGAGCGGCCATTGTTTTTATCAATGCTTCGCCGTACAGATTTATACTCTTCTTATTAAACCAATATATTATGGAATCAAGGGGAGGTGAGGTTTCTGTGTGAAAAATTTTATATTGATTAGCCATTATGTCTGCTGTATTAATTGTTGCAGTAGATGTAATGGCTTTTAATAGAAGTAATGTGTCTTTTAATTCATTTATAAATTGATCGGTGCCGCTGGGCAATGCGCCTGAAACAGTAAAACGTTTTTGATTAACAGGGATAGTGCCTTTTATAAATCCAGTATTACCATTTACCGGAAAATACAAATAAGCGTTATCGCCACTGCCTGAAAAAGCAGCAGTAGCAATACTCTGTAATTTATACATACCTAACGAAGCCGGGTTGGTAGATACTATCTGCACCGGGTCTCCGATTTTACCGCCGGATTCTAATATAATGTCAAACTGATTTTCCCGCCAGTTCAGTTTTTCTGCTTTTGCCCCATAATAGTTTGCCAGGTCCTGCCAGATCCATCCATCGGGAATATCATTTTGCTCCCATTTACTTTTGTCGATTATAATAGTTTGAATATTTTTTGCAGGGAGCGATTCAGTAATTCTTTTTAATACCTTTTCGGACTTTGTTATTTCCCATCGGTCGCTTCCTAAAGTAGGATCTCCTGAAGGGATGATGTAGAATATTTTCTTCAGACTGTCTGTTGCAAATGACGTAGTATATTTAAATTGATTGCCTAACAACTCAAATGCGGTAACGCTGGTAATTACTTTTTGGGTAGAAGCCGGTGCAAGACCAACCTGGCTGTTTTTGTCAAATATCACATTGCCGGTATTGGCCTCAATAACATATAGTGAGCTGATGGCATGTTTGAGCTGATTGTCTTTTTCAAAATACTGGAAAGCTGTTTGAAATTTTTGAGTGATGGTTTGTGCGCTTGCATGCATGCCAAACGACCAGAAGGTAAGGAATAAAATATGCCATTTTTTATGCGGTGGTAATGGTAAAATTATATGGATTGATTTGGTTTTCATTACTAAAAATATTTAAACAGCTCTTACGAAATAAGTACATTTACAACATGGAAAATGAAGTTAAAGAACCGGCGCCTAAATACAACTATATTTTACCTGAAGATTATCTTGCAGAAGAAAGGGCTTCGGAAAATAAGCATGAATATTACGATGGGCATATTGTTGCAATGTCGGGAGCTAGCTTAAGACATAATATCATTCAAAGAAATCTTATCGGTAATCTTTTTTCTTTTCTTGCCGGAAAGGGATGCCAGGTGCTGCCTTCCGAAATGCGTGTTACCACACCTTCGCATGATTACTATATGTATCCCGACGCCGTTATAGTTTGCGGTGAACCTGAATTGCAGGACAATCAATTTGATACCTTGTTGAATCCTTCGGTGATATTTGAAATATTATCTCCTTCTACTGCAAGTGTTGATAAAGGAAGGAAATTTTTCTTTTACCGCGAGATACCTTCTTTTAAAGAATACATCATGATTGATACGATGCGAAAATTGGTTATAGTTTCCCGAAAGCAGGCTGACAATTCTTGGGTGTTTGAAAACATTGATGAAAATAATACGCTCACTATTCAAACCATTGGCTTCACCATTACTTTACAGGACATATACGATGGCACAGGACTCTGAAATAAAAAATAATATTCCCCGCATTAATGCTTCTATTATTACTATCGGCGATGAGTTGCTCATTGGCCAGGTAGTAGATACGAACAGTGCTTGGATGGCCCAGGAATTGAATAAAGCTGGTATGTGGTTAAAAAGAAGGGTAGCGGTTGGCGATAGTAAAGATGAAATTGTTACCGCTTTGCGTGAAGAAAGCCTTGGCGCTTCTGTCATCCTCATCACTGGGGGCCTTGGCCCCACGGCTGACGATATTACAAAACCCGTGCTATGCGAATATTTCGGCGGCAAACTGGTAATAGACCATGGTGCATTAGAAAATGTGAAAGCAATTTTTGCACGGCTCAACCGCCCGATGATTGAACGCAATTTGAAACAGGCTGAAGTGCCGGATGTTTGCACGGTTATTCCTAACAAAAGAGGAACAGCACCGGGTATGTGGTTTGAAAAAGATGGGAAGATAGTTGTTAGCATGCCGGGTGTGCCTCATGAAATGAAGGGAATGATGGAAGATTATGTAATACCTAAGCTGCAACAATATTTTACTTTTCCTTTTATTAATCATCGCACACTGCTTACTGCCAATATAGGCGAATCGTTTCTGGCAGAAAGAATAAAAGACTGGGAAGAAAACCTGCCGGAGCATCTTAAACTGGCGTATCTCCCCAATTATGGCATGGTGCGCTTACGCATTACAGGCAGCGATATTGATAAGGAAAGATTGCGGCAGGTGCTGGATGATCAGTTTGACCGGTTGAAAATTCTTGTAAAAGATTGGCTGGTAATTGGAGAAGATATGCCCCTGCAGCAAGTGATAGGAAAAATGCTTACGGAAAGCGGTCAGACTATGTCAACCGCCGAAAGCTGCACGGGTGGATACATCGCTCATTTAATAACTTCCATTCCCGGGTCATCGGCTTATTATAAAGGCAGTATAGTAAGTTATGCCAACAGTATAAAGGAAAACGTATTGCACGTACAAAAAGAAACACTGGAAAGTGTTGGTGCTGTTAGCGAGGAAACCGTAAAGCAAATGGTTGCCGGAGCTATAGCAACGCTGGGTACTGATTTTGGAGTAGCAACTTCAGGTATTATGGGGCCGGATGGCGGCACGCCTGAAAAGCCTGTTGGTACGGTATGGATTGCTGCGGGTAACCGTGAGCGTGTGGTTACAGAGAAGTTCTCCTTTCGTTATGACCGCATAAGAAACATTGAAATGGCAACCAACAATGCACTTAATCTGCTTCGTAAGTTTATAATTGATCAATAGTATATAACGCTTGCTATGCCTGAACACATTGCCATTTTGGTGGGTGGATCCGATCTCTTTTCAGGATTGAGGGGTATTTCGGCCGGAACAAAAATCATTCAACAAAATATTAAACATTCTTTTGATGATGTCGTAGCGTTTAACTACAATTATTTTCTTGATTTTGGTAGTTCGCTCAAACGCTTGCTGGCATATGTGCATCAGTTCTCCGTTCCCCCGGTAATAACGCTTTATGGATATAGCAAAGGTGGTGATGTAGTATTGCAACTTGCGCGACAATTAAAAGATCACATTACTATTCCCCTTTTGATTACTATTGATATCGCTAACGGTCCGTGGTCACACAAAATAAACAGGGATGTATCCGGCAATGTAAAACGGAATATCAATGTATACCAAACCATACCTAATTTCCCCTTACGATCTTATGGCATGCCTGCTATTACAGAAAGTACAGATACTGTAATTGAAAATATTAATCTTACCAAACAATGTATTGATGGAATAAAAGTTTCGCATGGCAGTATTGAAAATGTTATGGTAAGCCAGGTTATCAACTGGATGATTGGAACGTCTTCTCCAAAATTAATGGTACTTAAAAAATGAGCCTCATAGAAATGAGGCCCCTTAGTTTCAACCCTAAACCCTTGAGATAAGAGATGCAATTTAGTTAAGTATAACTAGTTGAACAATAGGTGAAAACACTGATGTTTGCCAATCTTTTGAACCTCCCACATTTTATTACACCAGTGTCATTGTTTGTACTACTTCACTTAAAATACTGTAAGACTCAAGCTTTGCCTGCTGATCATAAATATTACTGCTGACCATCAATTCATCAATATTGGTTTCATCAATAAATTGAGATAATTCTTCCTGCAATGTTTCTCTGCTTCCTATAAATGTGCAAGCCGTCATTTGCGCGATCGCAGCCTCAATCTCCGGCGTCCAGTACGCTTCCATTGACGACACCGGCGGAGACAACGGTTTTCTATTATTGGTAAAAATGCCCGCGAACATTTTATATAAACTGGTAGCGAGGTGGTTTGCTTCTTTATCTGTATCAGCGGCAATTACGTTTACACAAGCCAATACATACGGTTCGCTTAACGAGGGAGACGGGCGGAAATTTCTGCGGTAAATTTGAATGGCTGTACGGAATTGAGCAGGAGCAAAATGTGCAGCAAAACCATAAGGCAATCCCATTTCAGCCGCCAGATATGCGCTATCGGTGCTGGAGCCTAAAATCCAGATGGGAATGTCTAATCCTTCTGCCGGAAAAGCGCGTACACGCGACTGTTTGTTTTCCGCACTGAAATAAGTTTGTAATTGTTTTACATCCGTTGGGAAATTATGAGCCCCTTCATTGTTATTGCGGCGAAGCGCCATAGCGGTAAGTTGATCTGTTCCCGGCGCCCTGCCTAAACCAAGATCTATTCTACCGGGATAAAGCGTTTCAAGTGTGCCGAATTGTTCGGCTATTACTAACGGTGAGTGATTGGGTAACATGATGCCTCCCGACCCAACCCTGATATGATTGGTTTTTCCGGCAACGTGCCCAATAAGAACAGATGTAGCAGAACTGGCAATAAATTCCATATTATGATGCTCCGCGAGCCAAATGCGTTTGTAACCGAGTGCCTCAGCATGCTGCGCCACTAAAACTGTTCTTTCAATAGCTGCAGCCGCATCGCCGCCTTGAGTTACCACTGCAAGGTCAAGTATAGATAATGGTATCTTTTTCATTTGCTGTTAACTGTTTTATGTTTAACGGCAGGCAAATCGCTCACCGGAAAAATTTTCCGGTGTAATCAATCTGCAAAATTAGAGGAAAAGATAGCCGTATCTTCTTTTTGATTTGCTAAATTATGGCGCTGTGTAAAACCTGGTGCAGAGATGATCGTATGCTAGTGTTGCGTTAATGTGCCGCATTACTCCGTGAGAAGCGAGGCGACAGAAGTGAGATGCTCACTTTTTGTTTCTGTCATTTCATCTTTAACTTAACACTAGTTAGTTCCTTTATAATATTGTAATTGCAGCTCAAGCATTTTTTTATAATAAGTAAAGCGGTATTCATTCCATTCATCTGCAAGTTGTATAATAATTTCCCTAAGCTGGTTTAATTCGTTGTTCTGAAAATCATTTGCTACAAAATAATAATAGTTGCCGGCAAGAAATTGATTGATTTTGGCAAACAGATCGTTTGCTGAAGTTTCAGTAACAATTTTCTTTTCCAGAACGTCCCGCAGTATTCTTTTTAACTTTAATTCATCGCCGCTTTTTAAATCTCCTACAATTGATTCAATCTGTTGATTAGTTAACCCACCCTGGTAAAAGGGCGCTATATTTTTCATTATATTATTGGCCACCTCTACGTATTCTTCATTTTCATTGCTTATTTCATTGTATTGCTGGTATGCTTTTTTTACCTGTTCTCCATTGTTTGCGGCAGCCTGGTAAAAGAAAATAAACGCATCTTTATCTAACTGCGATAAACGCTCTTTTTCTTTTTTAATGTCTTCTTCAAGTTGGGTTATAATGCGGTCACAATCTTTCACTGCGTATTTTACGCCATCAAAGTCAAAAGTTTTTATATCAATTTGTTTGTCTTTAATGGCACGTATGGTTTCCAGGTCTGCTTCATTGCTCTTTACGGAAGCCTGTAGTTGTCCATTTTCTTCGTTAAATAAGTCGTTAAAACTGCAGTTATTCCCGGCGGTTATCATCCCTTCAAAATTCCATTCTGCCATGTTGATATAGCGTTTGTCGTAGAAGCCTTTATAGGCAACAGGCAAGGTATACAAATCTTTTTCTTTAAGCCTGCTGTCTTCAAAATAGGCTTTTTCCGCATGCTCAAATGCTTCCCAGGCTTTACGCTCATCCGGTGCACAATTAACGTTGATCTGATCAAGATGTTCTTTTCTTTCTTCAAGCGTAGGATGACTGGCCCATTGATTCTTATAATTCACCCTGGTTTTTGAGAAAGACTGAATAAAGTGATAAGAGATTTCGGGCAAACCTTCTTTGATGGGCAGTTGATATTCATTTGCCAGGGAATAAAATACGGACAGTTGATTATCAAAAATATTTTTGGATACCTTATTTTGCTTCAACCATTCGTTTGCTTTATTTAAAGCAGATGTATAACAGCTTTGCGCTACTTCAACCCTGCTTAATCCGCTCACCAGGTTATTACCACCCGCCACACTTGCTGCTACAGCGTCTGCGTGAAATTCCATTTCGCGGCTGAGTGCCAGGTAATTTTTATTGATAAATGTGTACATGCCTCTCAATACCCATTGTATACCCGTAGCTATTTTTATAGTTAAAAGGGCAAACAGACTCAGGTAGCCACTTAGCTGTCCCCATGAAGCCAAAAATTTTGAATACCCTGTGTTTTCATACAACATATTATATATAACGCGGTTTACATTGTAAGTAAAACTGCCCAGCTTCATGCTTCGTTGGCTAAAATGTCCGAACTCGTGGGCCATTACGGCTTTAAATTCGCTGATATTAATACTGTTTACCAGTCCAAGACCTACTTCAAGATTTTTTTTCACAGGTAAAAACATACTCCAGAAGCTGGAATTATAAAATACGCAGGCATTAACATCGGGCGATACAAATATTTTTTTAGGAAATGGGGTATGCGTTTCTGTTGTAAGCTTTCGCACAAAAGCGAATAACCGCGGCTGATCTTTTTCATACACTTCTACACGCTGGGCATTTTCATCTTTTGAAACAGAAAAAATAAATTTAATTAAAAAGAAAATGATGGATACTCCAACGCCGGCAGCACCTAGTCCCAGTACTATAGTTAAAAAAGAAGGGTGAAGAGCTATGATAAAAAAACCTGCATACACGCATACGCAGGCCAACACAACAGCTGCTGCTACTAATAAAATGTATACTATAAAAAATAATAAAATGGAGATAACGACTTTGGTTACCTGCTTTTTAAATGCCGCAGAGGGAGCCGTTATTGAGTCGTCAAAGTTTTTTGGTGCTTCCGGATAGGCCAAAGTATTCATTTTTTTGTATTTAGGGTCAGCTAAAATATTATATATTACCGGAAATTGTTTGCTTATTTCGACCAATGCTACAAAGAAAAACAACTAAAACGATAAACGCCTGAAAGTTTTAAGTGTTATCAGCATTCGTAACAAACATCCCGATACAGTTGGTTCAAACAAAATGCTTAATTTACCTTCCTGAAATTTTGTAAAAAAGCGTTGAATTGCATTAGATGAAAACTGGATTAAATAGTGATATGCAGTTTCTTTCCGGCGGCGGAGAAATGGGCAGACTTACGCGTGCAAAAGATTGGAGTAAAACATTCCTGGGTCATCCTGCAAATTGGCCTTATAGCTTACGTACTACTATTGGCATTATACTACATTCAAAATTCCCAATGTTTTTGTGGTGGGGAAAAGAGTTGATTTGTTTTTATAATGATGCATACAGGCCTAGCCTTGGGAATGATGGAAAACATCCCTCTATATTAGGAATGAGCGCGCGGGAGGCTTGGCCGGAGATATGGGATGTAATAAAACCGCTGATAGACCAGGTATTAAATACAGGAGAAGCCACGTGGAATGAAGACCAGCTTATTCCTATTTACCGCAACGGGAAAATGGAAGATGTATACTGGACTTTCAGTTACAGCCCGGTGCATGATGAGGCGGGTACTATAGCCGGCGTGCTGGTAACCTGCAATGAAACCACAGAGAAGGTGCTTAGTATGAAAAACCTTCAGGAAAGCAAAGATCAGTTGGAATTCGCTATAGAATCAACCGAATTGGGTACCTGGGATTATAATCCCGCTACCAATAATTTTACCGCTAACGATAGATTAAAGCAATGGTTTGGTTTGCCTTTTGAAAATGAAATTGATCTTGCATTAGCACTTGATGTTATTGACGAAAAAGACAGGGGCGCTATAGCAGAAGGAATAAACAAAGCATTGGATTATGCATCAGGTGGGCACTTTGACAGGCAGTTTTTGGTTAAGCCTGAAGGTAAACCTGAACGCATAGTACATGGAAAAGGCAGGGCCTGGTTTAATGATGATAATAATGCATATCGTTTTACAGGCACACTGCAGGATGTAACTGAAGAAGTAAACTATCAAAGGAAAGCGGCCGAAAGTGAAATACGTTTCAGAAATATTGTAAAGCAGGCTCCCCTGGGCATTACTATCTTTCGGGGACCTGAGTTTATGGTTGAAATGGCAAACGAAACATATCTTCAGGTGGTTGACAGGGCTGAAAAGGATTTTGTGGGTAAAACATTATTTGAATCACTGCCTGAAGTAAAGGAAGCGGTAGAACCTTTGCTCAATAATGTTCTTAAAACAGGTGTAACATATTACGGTTTTGAATTTCCCGTAAAACTTAACCGCTATGGCGCTGAAACGCTCACTTATTTCAATTTTGTTTATCATGCCATAAAAGAAGCAGATGGTACCATATCAGGGATTATTGTGGTAGCCAATGAAGTTACTGCCTCTGTAAAAGCAAAGCACACGTTAACCGAAAGTGAAAAACAATTTCGCAACCTGGTTATACATTCTCCGATACCTATGGCAGTTTTAAGGGGAAAGCATTATGAGATTGAAATGGCCAACATGATCATGTTTGAAAAAATATGGCGCAAAAAAGAAAGTGACATAGTAGGTAAGCCTTTATTGGAAGTATTTCCAGAACTTAATAATCAAAAATACCCTGAACTGCTGGAGCAGGTATATACTACCGGTAAGCCATACCGCGAAAATGAATCTGTAGCATTGGTAGAAGGAGACGACGGTATAAAAAAATTCTATCTTGATTTTGAATACGCTCCATTGTTTGAACCTGATAGCAGTGTGTCGGGTATTATTGTTACCGTAAACGATGTTACCGAAAAAGTAGTGGCGCGTAAAATGGTGGAAGAAGGTGAGAAGCGGTTTAGGAATATAGCTGACAGCGCACCTGTGCTGATATGGATGGCTGGCACAGACAAATCGTGTAACTTTTTTAATAAAGCCTGGTTGAATTTTACCGGACGCACGATGGAGCAGGAGAGTGGCGCAGGCTGGATCACAGGTATTCATCCCGGAGACTTTGCGCGCTGTATGAGCATTTATAACGAGGCCTTTAATAAACGGGAAGAATTTTATATGGAATACCGCCTGAAAAGGTATGATGGAGCATATCGTTTTGTTTCTGATCACGGTGTTCCGCGCTTCACATCCGATGGAGTATTTGAAGGATATATCGGTGCCTGTTTGGATATACATGATCAGTTGATTTACCAAAAAAACCTGAAAGAAAACGAAGAACGCCTCAGTATTGTAATAGAGGCAAGTGAGTTGGGAACATGGGAATGGAATATTATCACAGATGAAATAATATATTCAGACCGGTATATTGAAATTTTTGGTTATCCTAAAGGAACTGTGATGAGCCATTCTGCAATGGTTAATCAATTGTATAGTGATGATCTGCCTGCAAGAAACAGCGCTGTAGCTGAAGCTATGCAGAATGGTACACTTTTTTATGAATCGAGAATTATCTGGAATGATAAATCCATTCATTGGATGGAAGTAAAAGGAAAAGTATTTTTTGATGAAGCAAAACAACCTGTAAAGTTAGTAGGAACAACACGGGATATTACCGAAGAAAAATATTACCAGCAGGAACAGGAAGAAAGAGAGCAAAAGTTTCGCCTGCTGGCCGATTCAATGCCACAGTTTATATGGACAGGTGATGAATTGGGCAAACTTGATTATTTTAACCAGTCGCTGTACAATTACACCGGACTCGCACCCGCGCAAATGCTACAGGATGGCTGGTTGCAGATTATACACCCCGATGAAAGGCAGCACAGTAATGAATTGTGGACGGAAGCGATAAGGACAGGAAAAAATTTCATTTGTGAGCATCGTTTCCGCAGATTTGATGGGGAATACCGCTGGCAGTTGAGCCGTGCCATACCTCAAAAAGATGTATATGGCGCTATACAGATGTGGGTGGGAACCAGTACAGATATTAATGAAATCAAAGAGCAGGATCAACAGAAAGATTATTTTATCAGTGTAGCCAGCCACGAACTAAAAACGCCCATTACTTCAATTAAGGGCTATGCGCAGATTCTGCAGGATAAATACCAGGAAAGCCAGGATGTCTTTCTCAAAAATGCACTTAGCGTTATTCACAAACAGGTTGAGCGGCTCACTATTCTTATTTCCGACCTGCTTGATCTGTCTAAAATAAAATCGGGTAACCTCTTGTTTAATGAGCAGGAGTTTCAGATTAATCACCTGGTAGACGAAAGAATTGAAGAAGTAAAGCATATTTATCCATCACACAATATTTTGTTTTCAAAAGGTGAAGATGTAATAATGTATGCAGACAGAGAAAGAATAGGACAGGTATTGACAAACCTGCTTACCAATGCTGTTAAATATTCGCCGGGCAAAAATGAAATTAAAGTAGAAACCGCTATAGTGGATAATGATATCACCGTTTATGTTGAAGACTATGGTATTGGCGTAAGAAAAAATGACCAGGAAAAAATATTTGAGCGCTTTTTCAGGGTAGAAGGAAAAAATGAAAAAACGTTTCCTGGCTTTGGCATAGGTTTATTTATCTCTTCAGAAATAATACGCAGGCATAATGGTAAAATAGGTTTACGAAGTGAACCTGGTGTGGGTTCTGTGTTTTATTTTTCACTTCCAATGCGCAGCAAACTTCAAAATAATCAGGTAAATACTTTGTAAGCAATTCTGCAAATTGTACTAAACACTTTTCTTTTCGCCACCTTTTGGCCCATAAAAAATTACCCATGTAACAAAGTCTGGCGAAAAATGCAGAAAGCGATGTTCAACGCCTGCCGGTACAAATAAAAAATCACCGGGTTGAAAATGTATAGTTGTGCCATCATTTATAAATTCACCATTACCCGAAATAATAATGTACACTTCATCTTTTTCATGCGGTTGTTGAAAGTCTCTTTCTACTGGTTTATATATTTCAATGCTTAGGGTGCCATGTATAAAGACTTCCTCAAATAGTTTGCCCGACTGTTTTAATTGTGTAAGCGCTGTTTCAAGAGGAATGTGCATTCGACTAAAGTTAAATGATAGTATTAAAAACAATTAAACGCTAAATAAAAAACGCCGGATGTTTACCGGCGTTTTTTCAGAATGATTTAAGTTGAATTTATTTTGCCGGCGTAATTACTATATTTCGGTATTCAATAGGACCGTGATCTCCCTGGATGAGTAACGGACCTGGTTCTCCTTCATTGCTGTTAAGCGCACCTCCTGTAATACCGGGGATTTCCCTGTTGCAGATAATGGTTTTGCCATTACAGACCACCGTTATCATTTTGCCTATCAGGGTTATGTCGTACGATTGCCAATCGCCCGCATTCTTTGCGGGAATTTCTGAGGGCGCGATAAAGCCATAGATGGCGCCCAGCAAATCTTTTGC
>JBGALP010000366.1:0-3563 GCA_044223805.1 Agriterribacter sp. | reverse complement strand
TTACAAATACAAAAAGACGATGTGCTTGTTACATCAGCCACAAAAGCAAAGGTGGTTGATCCTGCCTATTCAAGGTTTTCAAACAGCAAGGAATTTGCGTGGCCGGTTATTGAAGACATAGATGCTTCCATTGTGCCGCCTAAAAAAGATACAATGGATTTTTTCTTTTTGTATGACACACCCGTTGCTGAAATGAAAATGCTGAGTAATAATAAAGCGCATACCTTCAGCTACACTTACGACAACGCAATTTTTCCTTATCAATGGTATTTCGCTTCATTTGGCGGATTTCTTGATCACTATACTGCTATACTGGAACCCTGTACAGCTATGCCTTTGAGCGTTAATGATGCGAAAGCACTGAGACAATGTACTATATTGCAACCAGGTGAAGTTTTAGAAACTACTGTTCAAATCTTTGCAGGTCTTACTCAAAACGCTACACTATGAGCAGGAAAAAAGTTTTAATTACAGGGGCTGCTTCGGGTATTGGCAAAGCCACTGCCACCAGGTTTGCGGCAGAAGGATACGATGTTTGTTTGAATGATGTGCAGGTTGAAAAATTACATGCATTATTAAAAGTATTACCCGCTGGTGACCATTGCGTACTGGAAGGAAGTTATGCCGATAAACACACCATTGTTAAAGGTGAAAAGCTATTGAAAGAAAAATGGGGAAGCGTAGACGCTTTAGTAAACTGTGCAGGGTTGTTTGAAAAATCTGATCCTGTTGAAATGGATCTTGACCAGTGGCGGAAAGTGTTTGACATTATGGTAGACGGTTGCGTACTCATTTCGCGGTTAGCCGTTCAGTTTATGCCTGCAGGCGGAAGATTGATACATATTACTTCTATTCACGGCACACGAGCTGAAAAATATGCCAGCAGTTATGCTATGGCAAAATCCGCTATCAACCAGTATTGCAGATCTATGGCGCTTGAGCTTGCAGAAAGAAATATTCTGGTAAATGCCATCGCGCCTGGTTTTGTTGATACTGCTATGTCGGTGGTAGATGGACAAAATGAACTGGAAGGACAATGGTTTAAAGACAATTATATAAACAGTCATCATCTGCCCATGAAGCGGGCCGCACAACCCGAAGAAATAGCAGGTGTTGCTTATTTTCTTGCAGGTAAAGATGCTTCCTATATCACCGGCCAGGTAATTACGGTTGATGGCGGACTAACTATTACATTTTAATTCAGTATATGAAAATTGAATCAGTTGATTTTTTTTATGTAAGCATGCCCGAAATATTGGATATTGGTGATGGAAGCCAGGATGCATTATTGGTACGCGTAAGAGCCGGCGGTTATGAAGGCTGGGGCGAATGTGAGGCATCTCCTCTTACAAGCATCGCGAGTTATTATACGCCTATGTCGCACAGTGCATGCAAACCTGTGAAATATGCATTAGAAGGAAAACGTATAGAAGATGTAAAAGATATACAACGCATTGCAGATGCTGTACACGAACACTCACTGGATCTGTTGCAGGCAGACCATACTTTATCAGGTATTGATATTGCGCTGTGGGATTTACTCGGCAAAAAATTACAGTCACCCGTATACCAACTATTGGGATATAAAAAAGCATTTCCTAAGCTTCCTTATGCATCGCAACTATTTGGAGACACTGCTGAAGAAACATATACAAAAGCCATACAAACCAAAGCAGCGGGTTATCGCGCTGTAAAATTTGGTTGGGGACCTTTTGGCAAAACAGACGTACTACATGATGTAGCGCATTTGAATGCAGCAAGAGAGGGAATGGGAAAAGACGCTTATGTAATGATAGATGCGGGTACAGTTTGGCGTGAGGATGTAGCAACGGCTGAAAAAAGATTAAAGGCGCTGGAAGACATCAACGCCTATTGGCTGGAAGAACCATTTATCAATGGCGGACTTAATGCATATAAATCATTATCAACTTTATCTTCAGTAAAACTTGCCGGTGGCGAAGGTTGTAACAATTTTGTACAGGCACAGGCAATGGCAGATCATGCGGGCATTAAATTTATACAGATAGATGCGGGAAGAATAGGCGGTATTTCTTCATCAAAAAAAGTAGCAGATATAGCAGCAGCCAAAGGCATTACTTATGTCAATCATACTTTCACATCGCACCTGGCATTGAGCGCTTCATTGCAACCCTTTGCCGGCATTGAATCAGCGCATATCAGCGAATACCCTGTGGAACTTAAATTACTCGCGCAGGAAATCGGTAAAGAAAAAATTCTTCGGGATAGTGAAGGATATATACACACACCTGAAAAACCCGGACTCGGCATTACGGTTGATACGGAAGCTTTACAAAAATATTTAGTGGATGTGGAAATAAAAGTGAAGGGAAAAACACTATATAGCACCCCGGAGTTTTAATATACTGTTTGTTGTTTTTGGTTTGTTGTTTATCGTTAAACTGCCAGGTCAGGCCGGTGTTAGTATAGGTCTGACGCTACGCGTACCGACCTACATCCTATGCACTCGCTTTAAGAAATCTACGGCGGTATTCCTTAGGTATAACACCTGTTATTCTGCGGAAGTGTTTATAAAAATTAGAGAGGTTTTCAAACCCACTGTCAAAGCAGATCTGAGAAATACTCTGATCATCGCGCATCAGCAGCTTGCATGCATGGCTGATTCTAACCTCGGTAACATAATCAGAAAATGTTTTGCGGGTATGGTGCTTAAAATACCTGGAGAAAGAAGCGGCACTCATATGAAGTATGTCCGCTATTTCATGCACATATATTTCACGGTGAAAATTCTTCATAATGTAATCGAAAATACTGTTGATGCGCGAAGCATCTTTTGGATTTCCTATATCATGTTGCTGGCTTTCTTCATACTCCGCGGAGAGTAAAGGAACGATCTCCTTGCTTTCAGATAATTTCACCAGTATATCCAGCAAGCTTACCAACCGCTGGGGAGCGCTTTCTTTTTGCATCCTGTGCAGCTTGTCAATAATATAGATCTTAATATCACCATGAATTTCCAACGCGAACCTTGAGCTATTGAGCAACTGCTGCACCAGTTTCATTTCAGGTATATCGAAAAAATTTTTACCGAGAAAGCCCTGGGTAAAATGTATAAAGGTGGAACTGGCTTCCAGCTTGCCATTTTTTTTGTAATACTCCTCATTGTTGCGGAAAAAGTGAGGTATTCTCGGGCCGATAAGTAATAATTCTCCTTCTTTAAATTCACTCACACTATCACCAATAAATTTTGTGCCTTTACTTTTATCAATGGCTACCAGTTCATATTCTTCGTGAAAATGCCAGGGTTTATCGAAATAATCACAATTCCAATTGTTGTAAAGGAAAGATGTGTCACGAATTAAAGGGAGCTTATGCAGTTCCGGCTTCATATGGCAGTTATTATCGTAATTAATACATCAATTTATGCTATTTTTTTCAACCATACTACAAAAAAAGGCTCTAATGGAACCTTTGGTAGCAAGGATGGGAATTGAACCCATCTCCGCTGCGACGGATATAAATTCCGGGCTTAACCACTAATGTTTAGGTGATTTAATAAAATATCTTCCAATACCTGATTTCAA
>JBGALP010000365.1:0-3591 GCA_044223805.1 Agriterribacter sp. | reverse complement strand
CTATACGCATACACAAGTCTGAACAAACCTGTGCCATTGGTGCGGCAATGTTCGCGGCTACGGCGGCAGGTGTATACAGTAAAGTAGAAGATGCCATGCAGGCCATGGGGCAGGGGTTTGATAAAACCTATGCACCAAATGCTGCGAATGTAGCGGTATATGCTAAACGGTATGAGACATATAAAAGACTTGGAAACTTTATAGAGGGGTATAAGGTTTGAGGCGTAAGGTAAAAGGGTGAATCTATACACCCTCCACCCTAAACCTTACACCCTAAACCCTAAACCAGAAACCTTTCACAATGCACTACGATCATATACAAGAAGAGGCCTACAAAGCCAACATGCAATTGCCTGAACTGGGTTTGGTGCTATTCACCTTTGGCAATGTAAGCGCTGCGGACAGGAGCCTTGGTGTGTTTGCCATAAAGCCAAGTGGCGTTCCTTACAATGAATTATCACCTGGTAAAATGGTGATTGTGGATTTTGATGGAAAGACTGTTGAAGGAAATTTACGTCCATCGTCGGATACACTTACACATGCCGTGTTATATAAACATTGGGAAGAAATAGGTGGTATAGTACATACCCATTCCACATACGCTACTGCCTGGGCGCAATCGCAAAGAGACATTCCTATTTACGGAACCACGCATGCAGATCACAATACCGTAGATGTTCCATGCGCACAACCGATGGATGATTTGATGATAAAAGGTAATTACGAGCATGAAACAGGTTTCCAGGTGTTGAATTGTTTTAAAGAAAGGAATCTTGATTACAGAGAAGTTGAAATGATACTGGTGGGCAATCACGCGCCGTTTACCTGGGGCAAAACGCCAGCCAAGGCTGTATATAACAGTGCTGTGCTGGAAAGTATAGCGCATATGGCCTATCTCACAGAACAGATTAACAGCAATGCGCCGAGACTTAAAAACGCATTAATAAAAAAACATTTTGAAAGAAAACATGGTCCTGATAGTTATTACGGACAATAGTTAACCCTCTTAATATCAACTTTACTCTAACAGCATATCATTATGAATGAACTTAAAAAACAGGAAGTTTGGTTTGTAACAGGCAGTCAGCATTTGTATGGAGATGAAACATTGAAACAGGTAGCAGCGCATGCGCAAACCATTGCTGCTTATCTTCACAATGCTTCGCAGATACCCGTAACCGTTATTTGGAAACCTACGGTAAAAACACCTGAAGAAATATACCAGGTTTGCCAGGAAGTAAATGCCGCTAAAAATTGTATTGGCATTATAGCGTGGATGCATACTTTCTCGCCGGCAAAAATGTGGATCAATGGATTGAAGATTTTACATAAACCTTTACTGCATCTGCACACGCAATTCAACCGTGATATTCCATGGAGCGATATTGATATGGATTTTATGAACCTGAACCAGAGTGCACATGGCGACAGAGAGTTTGGGTTTATGGTAAGCCGTTTACGCATGAACCGGAAAGTGGTGGTTGGGTATTGGCAGGATGGGGAAGTATTGGAAAGTATAAACACCTGGTGTCGCGCCGCAGCCGGTTGGAACGATTGGCAGGGAGCGAAATTTGTTCGCTTTGGTGATAATATGCGTTATGTGGCAGTAACCGACGGAGATAAGGTAGAAGCGGAATATAAATTTGGTTACTCAGTAAATACGTATGGCATCGGTGACCTGGTTAGTGTGATCAATTCCGTTAGTGATAAGGAGATAGATGAATTAATCAGTGAATACAAAGACACCTATACCATAGCGTCTTCTTTATTAAACGGAAATCAGCAGCAATCATTAAGAGAAGCAGCTAAAATTGAAATAGGACTGCGTAGCTTTTTGAAAGATGGAAATTTTAAAGGTTTTTCAGATACGTTTGAAGACCTGCATGGCATGATACAATTGCCTGGTATTGCGGCCCAGCGCCTGATGGCTGAAGGCTATGGTTTTGCCGGTGAAGGAGATTGGAAAACAGCCGCTCTTGTTAGAGCAATGAAGGTTATGGGAACAGGGCTTAAAGGCGGTAATTCTTTTATGGAAGATTATACTTATCATTTTGACCCTTCCAACGCATTGGTATTAGGGTCACATATGTTAGAGATCTGTCCTTCTATTGCCAGTGGTAAACCTTCATGCGAAGTGCATCCGCTGGGTATTGGAGGTAAGGCTGATCCGGTGCGATTGGTGTTTAATTCAGGTGCGGGTGCGGCTATTAACGCTTCTGTGGTTGATATGGGTAACCGCTTCAGGCTATTGGTAAACGAAGTAGAAGCGGTAGAGCCTGTAAATGATTTACCTAAACTACCTGTTGCCAGGGTGTTGTGGAAACCTTATCCCGATATGAAAACAGGGTGTGCTGCATGGATACTGGCGGGAGGAGCGCATCACACCTGTTACAGCCAGAACTTAACTGCTGAGCACCTGGAAGACTTTGCTGATATGGCCGGAATTGAATTTGTTCTTATCGGCAAAAACACTAATCTTTATCAATTCAAAAACGAACTGCGCTGGAGTGATGTATATTACCAGCTTGGCAAATAACAAACCCCCAACTAAAACGCATTGACTTGTTATGAATAATCATCTCTCCTCCAAAGACTATTTTGTTTTTATTGTTTATTTTTTAATTGTTGCTACTTATGGATACTGGATCTATCGCCGTAAGAAAAAAGCAACTACAGATACTAAAGACTTTTTCCTGGCAGAAGGTTCCTTAACCTGGTGGGCAATCGGCGCTTCGCTTATCGCTTCAAACATTTCGGCTGAGCAGTTTATTGGTATGAGCGGAAATGGATTTACCATGGGGTTGGCTATATCCACTTACGAATGGATGGCCGCGGCAACGCTTGTGGTGGTAGCCACTTTTTTTATACCTGTATATTTAAAGAATAAGATATATACCATGCCGCAGTTTTTGAATCAACGCTACAATAGTACTGTAGCGATGATTATGGCGGTGTTTTGGTTATTGTTATACGTAGTAGTAAATCTTACCTCAATATTATTCCTGGGCGCATTAGCTATCAGCAGTATTTCTGGTATCAGTCTTACCGCCTGTATGCTGTTCCTTGCTGTGTTCTCCATTATTATTACGCTCGGAGGAATGAAGGTCATCGGGTACACAGATGTGGTGCAGGTTTTCTTTTTAATTTTAGGGGGATTGGTAACAACATATCTCGCCCTGGATCTTGTGGCAACGCATTTTGGAGGAAAGGGCATGCTTGATGGATTTAAGCTGCTTACAAAAAATGCGGATGATCATTTTCATATGATCTTTAATCGTGATAATCCAAATTATATCAGTTTGCCTGGATTAACAGTTTTAGTTGGTGGTATGTGGATCGTAAATCTTAACTATTGGGGTTGTAATCAATACATCACACAAAGAGCGCTGGGTGCTGATTTAAAAACAGCACGGGGTGGTATTTTGTTCGCGGCCTTTTTAAAATTGTTGATGCCGATAATAGTGGTAATACCCGGTATTGCCGCTTTTGTGTTGTATAAAAATGGCTATTTCCAGCAAGAGATGTTGGCGAATGGAGAACTGGTGCAGGATAAAGCCTACCCTGTGTTATTGAACCTGTTGCCTTCTGGAT
>JBGALP010000364.1:0-3607 GCA_044223805.1 Agriterribacter sp. | reverse complement strand
TTTGTATTTTGCAAATCCCCGGTTGTTAAAGCCGAATGCATCTTCCGGTTCAAGCTCAAGTACCTTGTTAAAAAGTTCAATTGCTTTTTCATATTCTCCATTGTCCATGTAGCGGAAGCCTAAGTTACCATATCCTTCTTTCGAATCCGGTTTAAGCTTGATGGCTTTTTTTAAATATTCAATCGCTTCTTTGCTTCTTCCCAGGTCGTCCAACGTAGCGCCTAATCCAACAAAAGCTCCATAAGACAGGGTGTCATATTTTAAGGCAGCCATATAATCTGCATATGCCCCTTCAAAATCTCTTTTTTGTCTTTTTGCATTTCCCCGTTCACACAGTAGCATCTCTATAATAGAGGTATCATTATTGGCGTATTTTAATGCGCTGTCATTGTCTTTAATTGCATTGTCAGTCATTTTCAAAAATAAAAAATAGAGCGCTCTGTGGCTATAGTATAAATTATTTTGGGGTTGCAATTGTATTGACTTTGAACAATCCCAAATAGCCATTCGTGGTTTGCCTAACATATGGTATAGATGTGCACGTAAGTCGTAATAATCGGGATTTGTAGAATCCTGGGCAATAATTTTATTCGTTTCAATCAAAGCAGAATCGAACTTGTTTTCATCATACAACGTATAGGCTCGTGCTATGAGAGAAGAGTCTTGTATTTGGGCTAATCCTGAAAAATAAGCGCAAATGCAGCCAAAAGTGATAATAAGCCGCTTGCAATAACACATTTTTAATAATTTTTTATAAAATGTAATTTCATGGTTGTTTATTGTGGCACGAAATTGCATCTTCTTTCTATATAAAATTAAAGAATATGAAAAAGATTTTTTCCCTCTTATTGTTAATGGCAGCTCTGGCTTTCACCTACAAAGCAGGAGCTCAAATACGCAAGATCCCGGCTGAAGTTACCAACGCGTTTTCTGAAAAATATGCAGATGCTAAAAATGTAGAATGGAAAGATAAGTTGAGTTATTTTGCTTCAACGTTTGAGTGGAAGGGCGATAAATATGAAGCACATTTTAATAAAAAAGGCGAATGGCAAAGCACAGAAAAAGAAATACAGGTAAGCGATTTGCCTTCAGCAGTGAAAGACGGTTTTGATAAAAGCAAATATACTGACTGGGAAACCAAATCTGTATACAGTGTTGATCTGCCTGAAGACCAGGTTAATTACCGCATCCATGTAGCCAAAAGCAGCGTGCAAAAGAAAATATTGTTGTTTAATGCGGAAGGCAAATTGCTTAAAGACAACTTGACCTTATAAGGCTATAGTGTATTTAATAGTACAGGTGAAGAGGTAATAAGATAAACATCTTGTTATCTTTTCACCTGTTGTTTTAAAGGAATAGGTGTATATCCACCTCTTTCCTACCTTTGGCGATATTTTTTAATAGTGTAAATATTTAAGCGGATGTATAGATTGCTTTTCTTGTTGTTACTTATTTGCAGTGCATCAACAATGTTTGCTCAACCCGATCGTTGGCAGCAGAGAGTGAAATATAATATGGATATCAATCTTGATGTTCAAACGAATAGGTTTACCGGGAAACAAAAGCTGGAATATTGGAATAATTCTCCGGATACGCTTGCTAAAGTATTTTATCATTTATACTGGAACGCGTTTCAGCCCAATAGTATGATGGATAGCCGCAGCAGGGAATTAGGGAAAATTTTATTTAAAGGAAGAGATGGTAGTTCCGTTGGCGATTGGGATCCACGTGTAAAAGATCGCATACAGAATTTAAAGCCTGATGAAATTGGCTACCAAAAAATTCTTTCTTTAAAAATGAATGGTGTAGCGCAGGACTACACCGTGTATGAAACCATATTGGAAGTGAAATTATCAAAACCTATACTGCCAAAAGCGAAAGTAGTATTTGATATGGAATTTGAAGCGCAGGTTCCGCTGCAGGTCCGTCGCTCTGGCCGCGATAACCCTAAAACCGGTGTGCGTTACTCTATGAGCCAATGGTATCCTAAACTATGCGAGTATGATTATGAGGGCTGGCATCCAACACCATATGTGGCAAGAGAATTTTATGGTATTTGGGGAGATTTTGATGTGAATATTACGTTAGATAAAAGTTACATCATCGGTGGAACCGGTTACCTGCAAAATGCAAATCAAATCGGATATGGCTATGAAGCAGCAGGCGCGAAAGTTGTTCGTCCTGCCGGTAATACACTTACCTGGCATTTTAATGCGCCGAATGTGCATGATTTTGTTTGGGCCGCCGATCCCGATTTTAAACATCTTACCCGGAATATTCCTGGAGGTCCGGTAATTAACGTGCTGTATAAATATAAACCCAACGATACTGGTAACGATAATGCGTGGAAAGAAGTAGCGGATGCTGCTGTGGTGGTTTTACCTTTTATTGAAAAGCATTTTGGTGCTTACCCTTATAAGCAATATTCGTTTATACATGGGGGTGATGGCGGTATGGAATATCCTATGGCAACATTAATTAATGGCCCCAGCCTTGGTACTGCTTTTCATGAGTGGATGCATAGCTGGTACCAGATGATGCTGGCTACTAACGAGTCTTTATATGCCTGGATGGATGAAGGATTTACCAGCTATGCGGAATCGCTCGTATCTGATTTTTACAAAGATTACAAAACTGCTAAAACAGGTGGCGTTAAAACATCCGCACCAGCACTTCCTCTCCACCAGGATGATTCCTATGCAGGTTATTTCAATCTTGCCCAGAGTGGGTTGGAAGAGCCTTTATCAACACATGCCGATCACTTTAATACCAACTTCGCTTACAGCCAGGCGGCCTATTCAAAAGGCGCGGTTTTTTTAGCGCAGTTAGGATATATCATCAGTGATTCATTAAGAGATAAGACCTTATTGGAATATTATAAACAATGGAGATTCAAACATCCTAATGCCGGTGATTTTGTGCGTGTAGCCGAAAAAGTTAGTGGCATTCAACTGGACTGGTATAAAGAATACTGGGTGAATACTACCAAAACTATTGATTACGCCATTGACAGTTTGTGGGAACAAAATGGAAAGATGAATGTTCGCCTGCGTATGGTTGGGCAAATGCCTATGCCCATTGATGTATTGTTGCAGTATAAGGATGGTTCAAAAGAGCTGGTATATATTCCCCAGTTGATCATGTTTGGAACTAAGCCGGCGGAAGATGCCATTATGCGCACTATAAAAGAACCCTGGAAATGGACGCATCCAACCTATACATTCGAAGTATCACGTAAATTATTCGATATTAAATCTATTGAAATTGATCCTACATGGCGTATGGCTGATATAAACCGAAAGAACAATAAGCTGGAGTTGAACTGGTAATTATTTTTCCTGTAAAGAATTTACGATACCTGTTACCGTTGTAATGCAGTATTGAATTTCTTCCGCAGTAGTAAATCTGCCCAGCCCAAAACGGATGGAATTTTTTGCCGCTACATCTTCAACGCCCATAGCTTTTAATACATGCGATGGTTCTGGATTGGCTGATGTGCATGCCGACCCCGATGATACGGCAATGGTGTTTGATATGGCTGATAAAAGTCTATCGGTTTTAACATTACCGAAAGATATATTGGTAACATTAGGCAACCGATGTTCCG
>JBGALP010000053.1:0-24446 GCA_044223805.1 Agriterribacter sp. | reverse complement strand
TGGCAGCGTTATGGTTTGAGTGCTACCTGCATTGGCCACAGGAGGAGTTGGCGTAATAATATTTCCTCTTTTATAGGTAAGCATCCACTCATATACGTTCAATCCATTCTCTCTAAAATTCGGATCATATGTTTTTGTCCACGCATCGTGTCCGGTGGCATCAAAAATGCTCAACTTGGCAAGAGGTGTAGGTTGATATTCATTGATGAATTGCTGCAACGCAACAGCTTTATAAGTATATGCCTGTGGATCTACTTTGTTAGTTGTAATCCAGATAGGAAGATTAGAACTAGCTGCATTTTTCGCGTATCCATGGGGATCGGGCGTTGAGGCATTAACACTGGTGTCAATTCCAGGGCAAACCAATAAAAGAGCCGCTAATCTATCTGAATAACTTTTAGCAGCTCCGGCATATCTCCAGCTTTCAAAGCCACCTAAACTCAACCCTGTTAAATAAATTCTTTGTTCATCAACCCTATAGTTCTTTATAGCATAGTTAATTGTAGACGTTACATTATCAATTGGGTTATTGGGTGTTTTTAATTGCGGACAGATTACTATAAACGAAAAATCTTCTCCACCTACGGTAAAAGAAGAAGGAAAAAGCCCCAGATTCAATAGCTTGGGAATTCCATTAGCACAAACTCGTGGCAATTGTGTTAATCCATCACCCACTTCGCCAGCCCCATGCATAAAGATGATGAGCGGGAATTTTTTGGTAGGCTGAGATGCATATGTTACCGGCAGTGATTCATAGAAACCACCAATGTTAGAAGTTATACTGGTATGCACCTGCGTTTGTGTTTGCTTTTGTGCAAAAGAAAACTGCGAAAGAAAAAAAGCGGCAAAGAATAAAAATAAAAATTTAAGCTTACGCTCAATTAGGGATAAGTCTAATTGTTTCATAGTTTTCAGGTATTGGATTAAGTTGTCTTTCTGATTGCCCGCTGATCCTTTTGATTTGTACTACAAGTAACATTTGTCATTTATCGTTCAAACTCAAAAAAGACCTAATCAGTAAGGCGACACTAATTTTCAAAAGTGGTGCCAGGAAGACTTCAACCAAACGAAATTTTGGTATCTATTGATAAGTAAATACGGAAAGAATAATCCTATGATAACTATAAAAAGCGATTTGAAAAATGTTATAACAAATATCAAAAAACGAGCAGTGGCTCATTATCATAGATTAAGTAAAACCCAGTATAGCAAAGGAGTGTAGCCGATTAGTATTTGCCCCGTGTGACAGTAAGTGTATATTTTTAACACTGTAATATTTAGCACTACAAACGTATAGAATAATAAAAAAAAAGATTATGTTTTTCAAAAAACATAATCCTTTTTTATTGTTAATACAGTATTTGCAAAATCCTTTTACACAGAAGCGTATGTGTCACGCAGAAATTTTACACCTGCCGTAGCGATGCTTTCCTGCGAAGGTTCCATGTTGCGCCATATAGATGCTGCTTTTGCAATGATCTTTACATCGGGTGTAAAAGATTCAATTACCACGTTGTTATTATAATTGATCTGCTTTAATGCTTTAAATATTTCCGTCCAGTTCAGGGCGTCATTTCCTGGCGTACCTCTGTCGGTACCACAGGCATGAAAATGTTTAAGTTTACTACCTGCTTTCAAAATAGCTTTCACCTGGTTCTTCTCTTCAATATTCATATGAAAAGTATCAAGATGCACGGCAACCGCCGGATGATCTATTTCGTTTACCAGGGCCAACACCTGGTCGCATGTATTTACGAAATCTGTTTCGTAACGATTGAGCGGTTCAAGACATAAAGTAACATTAGCTTTTTGCGCATAATCACCAAGAGCTTTTAAATGTCCTACTACCAGGTCCCATTGTTTTTTATATTCATCCTGTGGAACATAATCAGCTCTACCTACAGCGGAGTATAAGGGGCCTATGAGGTATGAACATCCTAAAACAGGCATTACATCTATAATACCCTGGAGATATTTTTTCGCACCTTCCTGGTCAGATGCGCTTCCCCTGAAATCTCTGTCGCCACCCATGGCTGCACAAATAGAACCACAAACCAGTCCATTATCATCAAGCGCTTTGCGCACAACTGCTGCATCTATATGCGAAGCATCTTCCAATGCAATTTCAACTGCGTCGAAACCCCATTGCTTAAATTTGGGGAACAGAGATACACTTTCTGTAGTGAAAGGAGAAGTAAATAAAAAAGTATTGATTCCGAATTTCATAATGTTGTACTATTAATAATGTTTGTATGTTGTAAAAATTAAGCTTCTCCTGGTTACTTTCTTTGTTGCAGAAAGATATAAACTCCTTTTTTATTTCCTATTACTATATCTGGTATTTTATCCGCATTCATATCTTTTACCACTACATGCAAACCAACGCCTGAATCATTATCTATTTCATGCCGTATCCATTGTGGTGTTTTACCTGGTTTATACTCAAACCAAAGTAATAATGGCGGTTCATAACCTCCGGGATCACCACCATTATGCGCAAAAAAACGTTTACCGGTAATGATATCGGGATGTCCATCCCCATTAATATCTTCCAACGCTACTCCATGTGTTTCCGAAACTGATTTATCTATCAGGTGTTCTTGCCAGGTTATATTTCCTGTTGCATCTCTTTTCTGTTCATGCCACCATATACCATAATCGTGTGCAGAAGCGCTGATGATATCATTTAATCCGTCGCCATTTAAATCAATGGTAAACATTTCGGAGCAATCTTCGCTGATCTTTCCGGCATGGTACGTCCAGTTAGGTTGCATACGGTTTTCAGGTGCTTCAAACCATCCGTCTTTTATAATAAGGTCTTTCCTTCCATCACCATTAATGTCTCCCAAACCTATACCGTGTGTATATTTATGCGTAGCCAGGTTTTCATCCGCACTCACTACAATTTTCTGCCACGCAGTGTCGCCTTTTTTTGTGGGAGATTTTAGCCAGATAATCTGTTTGGCGACGGCATCATTTCCAATAAGATCTTGTCTGCCATCACCATCTACATCCACCAGCATTGGTGATTCGTTACCAAGTGAATTATTGATCTCACGCATTTTCCAATGCCCTGGTTTATTTTTGGGATTCTCAAACCAAACAACAGGCTGACCCGGATGATCCACTCTTATATAATCTATCCAGCCATCCTGGTTTACATCCAATGCAAAATTTAAAAAAGAATTGCCATAGGTTTTAATATCAAATGTATCTCCTTTAGCTATTTCATGCTTTTTCCATGATGGGGCTTCAAACCAGAAAGCGCCCGCTATTACATCAGGCTTACCATCATTGTTCATATCGGCTGCAGTGGCGCCTTCACTTACAAATTGTTTGGTGAGTGTTACTTTCTTAAATGTGAGAACTTTAGCTTTATTCTGCGCATTTGCAGCTACAGCCATCGCAAGCATCTGTAGCCAAAACAACCGCTTGATCATAAATGGGATATTTTTATTTTCTTACTGATGAATTATACAAACGTACTGGAATTATTGCCATAACGGGCAAAAATTGTATTACCTGAAAAATTATTTTACTGTCAGCAAATATTCCATCAATGCGTAAAAATCTTTTTCTGGTATTATGTTCCTGAATTGATCGGGCATCAATGTGTATTTTGAAGGTTTATATTCTTTCATATCTTTTTTAGGCACTGAAAACTCCTTACCCGTATTATCAGCAAATACGATCACTTCGCCTTCCTGCCTTCTCAACAATCCATTCATTTGTTTCCCATCTTTCATGGTGATCATATACGTTCGGAATGCTTCGGAAATATTCCTGTTAGGATCAAGAATTTTTTGTGAAAGCGCCTTTACACCCCAGTTGCCTATAGCGTCTAATTGTGGACCGATCATTCCGCCGTTGCCTTTTATACGATGGCAAATAGCGCAATTGGTAGTGAATATCGCTTTACCCGCATCTGCCAGTTTACCGGTATTGTTAAATGCAGTAATCCTTGCCTCAATCAGTTTTTTCCGTTCTCCTCTTTCCTTTGCTCCGCCAGCCGTCATTTCGTCAATTACCTTTTTCTGATCTGGCTTACTGTTGGCGAGCAGTCTTTCGTTTACTCTTACTTCAGCCAGTATATCTGCATTTATCTCATCTTTTTTAACCGCATTAATAAGAAGATCAATACCGGCGGATGAACCTGCCAATGTAGTAGCAGCGGCAATCTGCACATTCCTGGCGCTGCCTGATAAGCCAGAGGCAAGCGTTTGCAGGGAAGCAGTATTATTCAATTGCCCTACAATAACCGCAAGCTTTTCACGAAGCGCGGCATGTTCTGCTTTATCTAAAAAAATATTTGTTATCGCATCGGCATATTGTTGAGGTGCCATTCTTACAAGCGCATTGGCAGCATCTACTCTTACATTTACAGGCATCCATTTTGCTTTTGCTATAGTAAGCAATTGAGGTTGTAGTGATGCTATCTTATAATCCGATGCAATTTCAATTGCTTTCTTCCGTATTTCATTTATATCTGATGGTGTTTGCTCCGGCATATCAACCACTGCGGGCTCTAATTTTCCAATACCTACTGAACCTGTTTGTGTGCTATCTATTACTTCAATATATCCTTTTTGCCCCTGCCATTTTTTCAAGTCGAAAGTGGTATGCTTTATAAGGTCGTTAAACTCCATCGCCTTATCCATCTTCAGCCTGTACTCCGCTACAATGGCTTTACTATCAGCTAAACGTACACGAACTACATTTTTAGAAACACCTTTTTTTGCTTCGCTATTATGAATATCATTATCAAACACATTCATGCTGAGTGTGGCCGGCAAAACAAAAGGTTTGGTATATAAAACAGCCTGTGGTGCGTAACCGTGATTTTCGCTTAAATAAATTCTGAATGCGGGCGTAACGTTTGTTAAAAATCCATCTGAGCGTTCCCAGGCATAATCATCATTTTCTAACTCGCCTAACGCTACGCTCTTCCATATATCTGATGTATCTGAAATGTTAGCCAGGAAACGCGGCGCAAGACCTGTAGCCCACGCTGCAAATTGAGGGCTAATGGCTGTTCCGCCTTTTTCTATACCGGTTTTTATTACAGGATATAAGGATAACTGTGCTTCGTAATCGTTACTGAACTTTTGTATCATCAACGGTATAAGTTGATTTACCGATTTAGGTAATCCATATTGCGCCACATAGGCAACATCTGCCTTAAATACCTCAGCAGCTACATCGTGCGTACTGATATAATTCAATACAAAAGCGGCGCCTTCTGCAGAAGGTACATCCAGCAAAGCCTCAGCTAATGTTTTTACCTGCAGTTCACTCCATGTTGCCGCAATAGCAGAAGGTAAAATAGCTTTAACCCTGAGATTATTGCGGACAGCTAACAACGCCGTATACCGTAAATGCGAATCGGCAGTATCTGTTTTTTCATACAACTCAAGCAATGGTTTTATATTGGAAGCTTTTGGAAAACGATTGAGTACTTCAGCAGCTGTTCTTTGTATAAAAGGATCTTTATCCTGTAATGCACTAATTACCACTGCTTCATATTTCGGTTCAAGCTGCTTTCTTTCTGATAATATCCTAAAGGCATGTTGTCTTGCTATGGGTTTACTATGCTGCAAAGCGGCATTGAGTATAGCATCAGGCAATGCATTCAGGCGTTGTAATATCCATAAGCCATGTATGTAGGCGGCATCACCATTCTTGTCAGCAGTTACCATTTTTGTTACAGGCTCAATAGCTTTTTGCTGCCACACGTCTACTAATCTATCCTCAATTTTAGTGCGGGTATTAAAAATGGGATTGTTCAATCCATCTATCAATTGCTCCAGGGTTGCCTTCGACCAATCTGTCACAGGAGTAACCTTATGATCTTTCTTACCCGTATAAGTAATCTTCCAGATGCGACCGCTGGTGCGATCTCTCAACGGATTATCCAGCGCTACTTCGTAGTGACCGATAATGCGGTTGTAAAAATCAGCTACATACATAGCGCCATCCGGACCGGTTTTAATATCTACAGGACGAAACCATGGATCATCACTCAATAAAAATGGTTTTTCTTTTTTGGCGATGGGTGTTGATCCTTTGTATGTTGTAGTGTTGCGGTCAATACGACAGGTAACTACATCGCCTGTATAAAAACCCTTCCGGTATTCTTCGGGAAATTGTTCTGCAGTATAGTATACCAACCCTGCGAGCGCTGTAGAACCCAATTCGTAACTCATCATTTCAGGTGCATATCCAATGCCGGGTTCTTTTTTTCCCCACACCAAATATTCGCCACCACGAATCAATTGAAAAATAGGTTTTGAATGACAATCTACAGAATACAAATACCCCCTCTCATCATATGCATAACCAAAAGGATTGATTCTCCCGAAAGTAGTTTGCTCTACGTGGCTGCCATCTTTTTTAAAACGAAATGTATTACCTGATACCATGGTAATAGAATCGCCATCCTTACCGGCAACAGTAGAAGAATTGGTAAACCCGTGGCAGGAATGGATCCATCCATCGTAGCCGGATATAAAATTATTTACCATGCCGTGTGTGTCTTTATAACCAAAAGACCCAACCATTTTTTCTTTACGGTCTGCTTTACCATCGTTATTATCATCAACGAAATGATAAATATTTGGAATACTGTATGCTATAGCGCCATCAGCAACAGGCATTATACCGATTGGAATATTCAGGCTGTCATCAAAATGCGTAAACTTATCGGCCTTGCCATCACCATTAGTGTCTTCCAGTATAGTGATGCGATCCTTCCCCTCACCCATACCTGCAGGCATAGGATATTCCTGCGATTGTGTAACCCACAATCTTCCCCTATCGTCAAACTCCATATTGATGGGTTTGGTAATATCGGGTTCAGCAGCGAACAAGGTTATTTCAAAACCTTCTGGAAGTGTGAAACCCGCCTTTTCTTTCTCAGGTGTTTGAAACTCTGTGGTACGGATGTGATCTGCGAATTTATCTTTAACCAATGTCTCTGTGGTTTCCGTTTTTTTATCGGTTGAAGTGCAGGAAATAAAACATATGGTACAGGCGCCAAGAAAACTAAAAAAACGATTGTACATAACAAACAAGCAATAGTGAATAATAATATTGAAATGCTTTAAAAAAAGCAAGCTGTTAAGATATAGCACATATTCGATACCGGCGTCCTGTACCTACCCGTTTTTTGCTTTGTATATCATATATTTTGGGTATGAATATATTGTATCTTTCTCCTTTGTGAAATGTGCATTAAGAACCCATTACGCACCGTTATTAATTGTTGATATGAAGTTATTGGTTACCGGATCAAATGGTTTTGTGGCAGGAAGCATTATTGCCCAGTGCAATCCTCAATGGGAATTGCACGGCATTGCCCGTTCAGTACAAGATTGGAGCAACAGCCATTGCATCCACCATCAACTGGATATGATGGACAAACCCAGGCTAACAGAGTTAATATCAGCTCTAAAACCAGGCGCAGTGATACATACTGCCGCTATGGCTAACATTGATGTTTGTGAACAGCATCCAACCCTGGCGCAGGAAGTTAACGAAGGAGTAACAGCTCACCTTGCTCAACTATGTAATCATACAGGTGCCAAACTTATTTTTTGCTCTACAGATACTGTATTTGATGGCATAAAAGGCAATTATATAGAAACTGATATACCGCATGCAGTGAATGTATACGCTGAAACGAAAATCGAAGCTGAACGGTTAGTATTATCAGCCTCTGACAAAAACGTTGTAGCAAGGCTTTCATTAGTGCTGGGCTTACCGATTATAGGCAAAGGCAATTCTTTTTTAGCGGATATGATGCAGAAGCTTAAAAAAGGCGAGCCGGTGAAATTTCCTGAAAATGAAATCCGCACACCCATTGACGTTATAACACTTGGTGCCGCACTTATAGAGCTGGCAACGAGCTCATTGACCGGCATTATCCATCTTGGGGGCAACACTGTAGTAAACCGGTATGCAATGGCAAAACAAATTGCTGAAAGGCTTGGTTATAACGAAGAACTTATCATCAGCACAAATTCAAATGCATTAGCAGGCAGAGCTACCAGGCCCAATAATGCTTCGTTGAATAATGCAAAAGCAAGACAACTGCTTACTACACCAATGCGCTCATTGAACGAAGCGCTTGAACTAATTGTGAATTTTAAATCCAACACAAATCATGAGTAATATTAAATACGACCTGGAAATTAAGTTTGGAACAATATATGGAAAGGAAGAAGAAGAAGCAGTATTAAGAGTATTACGCAACAATGCACCTACCAGCGGTGATGAATGTTTGTTATTTGAAAAGATGTATGCGGAATACACAGGATCAAAGTATGCCAGAGTAGTAAGCAATGGCACCACCGCTATTTTTCTCTCGTTGATTGGCGTAGGCATAAAACCAGGAGACAGGGTGATTACCTCTCCCGTAACATGGATTGCTACAGCCGCGGCTCCGGACACACTTGGAGCCAAAGTAGATTTTGTAGATATTGATCCGGTAACCTATAACCTTGATCCCAACCAATTAGAAGATACTATAACGGATGATACAAAAGCCATTATTCCGGTGCATTTGTACGGACAGCCTTGCGATATGGATGAGATAATGACAATAGCGAATACACGTAACATTCATGTAATTGAAGATGCAGCGCATGCCATAGGTGCGGAATATAAAAATCGTAAAGCGGGTAGTATAGGTAAGACAGGTTGCTTTAGTTTTCATGAACAAAAAAATATTTCAACCTTAGGCGAAGGCGGAATTATTGTTACTGATGATGCAGAAGTTTTTGAAAGAATCGCGTTGTACCGTTCGCATTGCACAAGAGTGCATGGTAAAAGCACCAAATACTGCAAGCTTGACGAAGCCAAATTTCCTGTTGGAAAAAAATTCTGGTGGCAGGATTTTGACGATTGCGGATATAATTTTCGCATGACGGATATACAGGCCGCGGTTGGAATTGAACAACTGAAAAAAGTAGATATGCTTAACGAACGCCGGATTAATAACGCGGCATACATAACAGAATCACTGAAAGAGATACCTGGGCTAACGTTGCCGGTAGTAAAGTCTTACAACAAACATGTGTTTCATTTTATATCCTGTAATGATTGATGAAAAAGAATTCGGCATGAGCAAAGAAGATTTTATTTACGATATGCTGCATAAGTTCGGCATTAAAGTGACTTTAACTATATACCGTTGCATTATTCAACCGCGTTCAAAAATCGGGGGTATAAAAAAGGGCAATTCCTAATGCAGAAAGGATGGTGATCAGATGGTTACCCTCCCTATTAATCCCCGTCAAACAGAAGAAGCATTGGCTTACCTTGTTGACAGTATTAAAAAAGTTCGCTCTTAAATCCTGCATATGCCATTTCAAGAAACTGTACAACAGTTAATAAAGGAAAATAATTTTTTCTCGTCATTGCTTCCGGTATATATCCCGTGCGCCGGGCAGGCTTGATGTTATGGGTGGCAATGATGATTATACAGGAGGACTGGTATTTGAATCTACCATCAAAGAGGCTACTTTTGCGGCTGCTCAATTACGGAACGATGATCTTATCATACTAAAAAATAAAAAAACTGTTACTGACGCGGGATGGCAGGGATACTTCACCCTATCATTGCACGATCTTACAGATGAAGCCAGCGTAAAAAAGATCGTGAATCAATCACCGGCACTACGATGGACGGCCTATGTGCTGGGCAATATTTATTATCTCAAAAAAAAATACGCAGTTAGCAAAGGCATACAGGTTTATATGGAATCCACCGTTCCATTTAACAGAGGTGTAAGTTCATCCGCTGCTATTGAAGTAGCGGTTATGAAAGCATGCGCTGCCGCTTATGGCCTTGAACTTTCTGGGACAACACTGGCCATTGCATGTCAATGGGTAGAAAATGTAATTGCAGATTCTGCCTGTGGTATAATGGACCAGATTGCGGTGACCACAGGCAAAGAGGGATATATTATGCCGTTGGTTTGTCAACCCTGCAACCCTGAGCCATTAATTAAGCTTCCTGATCAACTTAAAATATGGGGTATTGATTCAGGCGTAAGTCACCAGGTTTCAGGCATTGAATACGAAGCAGCAAGAGCATCAGCATTTATGGGATATAAAATTATCTGTGATGCTGAAAAAATTCCTGTAACAGAAGATGTTTCGGGTGAGATTAACCGTTATACTGATCCGGTATGGAATGGGTATCTTGCTAATATAGCCAGATCTGTTTTTTATGAGCGGTATGAAAAAATATTGCCGGAGCAGATGAATAAAAATGAATACCTGCAAAAACATTATCTGCATGCCGATCCATTTTCGCCTTTAAAAGATAATGTTATATACAATGTAAGAGCCAACACAAGATATGCGGTGGAAGAAAACATGCGGGTGCAACTATTTTCAGAACTATCAAGAGGAGCTTCGGCGGCTCCCTCTCAAAGAGCATTTATATTGATGGGTGAATTAATGTATCAATCGCACTATGCATATACAGAATGCGGTCTCGGGGCAAAAGCTACAGATCATCTTGTTAACCTGTGCAGAAAAATGGGTATTACTAAAGGAATATACGGAGCTAAGATTACCGGTGGTGGAGCAGGAGGAACAGTTGTTATACTGGCTGATAAAAACGCCGGCGATACAATAAAAGAAATTTTTGCTGACTATACACAATCCGGCATGGGTGAGCCTTATCTCTTTGAAGGAAGCTCTGATGGCGCGGATGCTTTCGGAATCGTCATAGTGAATTGTGAATAGTCAATAGTGAATGATACAACGACAAACGTTAAACGATAAACGACAAATTGTGAACCGTGAGAGTTGAGAAGCCAGACCCAAAACGCCTGATCCGGAACTTGCAACCCGAAACCTGCAATAAACAATAGACACTAAACCACAAATACTATCAATGACTAAGAATATTATATTCGATATGGGTAATGTTATAATTGATGTTGACATTCCCAAAACATACCATGCTTTTGCACAGCTTGCGGGCGTAACGGTAGAGGACGTAAAAGATTTTTTTGAAACGCAGGGATATTATCACGCTTATGAAAAAGGCGCGTTTGATGATAATGCATTTCGTAACCACGTACGCGCTCATTTGGGTAAAACATTAACGGATGACGCGATTGATACAGCATGGTGTGATCTGTTGCTTGATATGCCAAAGGAAAGATTAGATCGCATACAGGCTTTAGGCTCTAACTATCGAATCTTCCTTTTGAGTAATACCAATGCTATTCATATAAAGGAAATCAGCCGAAGAGCTGCAATAATGAAACATGATTTTTTAGCTTTATTTGAGATTCCTTTTCTTTCGTGTGAAATGAAATTGATGAAACCCGGCGCTGAAATTTACAAACAGGTTTTGCAAAAAGCCAATATTACTGCCGAAGAAAGCTTGTTTATAGACGATAATGAAGCCAATATAAAAGCCGCATCCCAATTGGGTTTACAAACCATCTGGCTCAATCCGTTAGGGAGTTTATTGGATAACGTAAGTAATTACTAAGGCTCAGGATTCAGCAGGAACATTTAACCTTTGTTCTGCAGATACCTGTCTGTACTCCCAAATAGTTATAGCAAGTGTGCTGATCAATATTAACGCCCCACCAATAATGGATAACGTACTCAATTTTTCGTGCAGCCATATCGCCGCTATAGGCAAACCAAAAAATGTAATCAGGAAATTGGATAGTGCCACCTGTATGGCATCGAGTTTTTTTAGTGCTATAAAAAATAATATCATGGATAAAAAGTTGTGAAACACTGTAAGCAGTATTAACCCTATCCATGTATTGGTTGTAAAAAAAGGAATATTCTTAAATGTAGTTGTCTCGCCATATAATACAAAAGGTAATAAAAGAACTACCATGAAAATATAACTGTAAAAAAGCATTTCGTTATATAATCCACTACCTAATACACCGGAAAGAATTAAAGCATTCCCGATAAGATATTGTATACTGAAGTTGGCGCTGAAAATATCATTCAATGAACACAGTGTTACACCCACAATAGCGATTACAAAACTTATCCAACGGCCGGGTGTCATTTTTTCTTTAAGATATATTACTGCTAAAAGCGCTGAAAATACCGGCAATGTAAGATTGATAATTGCCGCGTTGCTGGCAGTAGATCGCTGGGTTCCCAACGTCATTAATACCTGCGCCGGAAACTGACCAAACAGCGCCAGCATGGCGAACATTTTCAGATCGCTTAATTTCCTGCCTTTACTGGCTTTAGCATCTTTATATGCAAACGGAATCATAAATAATGTGGCTAACAACATCGGTATAAATACCGTGCTGAACGGTCCAATCTGATCCTGTGTAAGTTTTATGCAGGTGAATTGCAAAGCCCACATAAGATTACAAGCCAGCAGAGCGCTCCACGAAATCAATGATCTCCTCATGGTAAAAGGGGTTTGATGATTACAATACAATATACAAAGAGTATCTCTTCATCAGCTTATACTATGGAGAATCCCTTTACTTTGATGGAATAATTCCGCTGTTGTCCATCCATTGCAGGCAAATACTCATCCATTGGTCAATCGGCAGATTCAGCACAAATCCGTGGTCACCCTTGGGATAAATATGCATTTCGGCTGGCACTTTGTTACGCCGCAAAGCTTCATAAAAGGAGATACTGTTGTCAACATCCACCACTTTATCATCGCCGGCATGAATTAAAAAAGCAGGCGGGGTTTGCGCATTCACCTGCTGATCGTTTGAAAACAGTTGTATCTTTTTTACATCAGCGTTTTTGCCCAACAGGTTTTCTCTTGACCCCTTATGTCCTAAACTATCCGTCATACTGATAACAGGGTATACGAGCAACATAAAATCAGGTCGTAGACTGGTATTTTGTGTGTTGGGAATCAAAGCTTCACTGTAATGCGTACCCGCAGTTGAAGCAAGATGCCCTCCTGCGGAAAACCCCATAATACCAATTTTAGCAGGATCAACATTCCACTGCACCGCATGTGCTCTCACCAATTGTATGGCCCTTTGTGCATCCTGCAATGGTCCAATACTTTTATCTTTCATTATCCTGCTGTCTGGCAAACGATACTTTAGCACAAAAGCAGCTACGCCATGTGCGGCATAGTACTTCGCTATATCAAATCCTTCTTTGCCAATTACTAACACCCCGTAGCCGCCACCGGGACAAACAATTACTGCAGCGCCTGTAGCTTTTTCCTTTGCAGGAAGGTATACTGTTAATGTGGGTTGATATACTTTAAAAGCAAGCGATCTTGCTGTATCATAAGTCTCCTCACTTTTTACATTCAGCGCGCCAGGAATAGTTGATTCGTAAAGTGGTACAACTTGCTGTGCCAAAACCGTAGAAGCAGCAACCATCAAAAAAAATACCAACGGCAATAATTTTATTTGCATAAACACATTCGGTTATATAATGAAAACACGCATGGTTTTGGGTCCATGCGCACCAAGCACCAGCGATTGTTCTATATCCGCTGTTTTAGAAGGACCAGCTATAAAAGCAGCAAAACCATATTCTTCATCGCCTATTCGATCGTAAGCCTCGTGCATATTATGTAGTATATCATCTTTCTTTACTACCACCACTAATTGCTGCGTAATAAAAGGCAATACCCGCTCTGGCACCAACGCTTCGGTTACCCACAGTGCGGCATTTTCCGCTACCGCGAAATGAGCGGTGATCACAGCCAGGTCAACATTTTCCAATTCATGTGGATCAGTATATTCCTGCATAGCTTCACCTATTATCAGTTCTTTGCACCAAGAAACTATTCTCTTTGCTTCTCCATACTCCTGAAGGATGAAAGCAGCAATATCATCATAACTATTAACTATATGCGCAGCACCTCCTATGGATTGCAATACATTGATAAATTTAGCCTGGGCATCACCGCTATTGTCGGGTGTAAAAAGTAAACCTGGTAATGATCGCTGTTCAGGCTGATTATTTTTTATAGCGTTTAATATTGTTTCTCTGCTGTTCATATTATTAAAGGCTGAAACCTTAGGTTATTCCCTGTTTGAAGTTTAAAGTTTATCGTTTATCTTCTTACATTTCACATCGCATCATTGTTCCTGTTCTTCTTATACCATTCTCCAAATGATTGTTTTGGCGGCTCCGGCATATCGCGTTGTTTATACCAGGGGTTCAGTTTATTATTTACAATGAAAGGAATTTTCGACATGGTCCATCGGCCTGCTTTACCGGCAAACCTATATACGCCGGGGTGAGACAGGGTAAATGTCATGCCCTTCATTGCCAGCTTTTTTACAGTACCACCATAACCCTCCTGCATCAACACTTGCCGCCATTTATACAACTGTTGGTGTATATCAATTTTTACAGGACAAACATTACTGCAACTTCCACATAAAGTAGAAGCGAAAGGAAGATCTGCATATTTGCGCATATCTAAGTTTGGGGCGAGTATGGAACCGATAGGACCAGCAATAGCGGTATGATAACTATGCCCACCACTGCGCCTATATACCGGGCAGGTATTAAAACATGCCGCACAGCGAATACACTTTAAAGAATTCCTGAAATCTTTTCTGCCCAATTGTACACTGCGTCCGTTATCTACCAAAACAATGTGCATTTCCTGCCCTTTGCGTGGTTTTTTAAAATGACTGCTGTAGGTGGTGATCGGCTGGCCCGTTGCGCTTCTTGCTAATAACCTTAAAAAAACAGAAAGATGCTTTCGTTGAGGAACAATTTTTTCAAAGCCCATACAGGCAATATGCACATCGGCAAGATGAGCGCCCATATCGGCATTACCTTCGTTCGTACAAACCACAAATTCCCCTGTTTCAGCAACAGCAAAATTTACACCTGTTAAAGCGGCTCTCCGCGTAATAAATTTTTCTCTTAAATGAAGTCTTGCTGCATTGGTTAAAAACTGCGGATCATTATTTCCTTTCTCTGTATGCAGGTGTTCATGAAAGGTATCACTTACATCCTGTTTTTTAAGATGAATAGCGGGAAGAACAATATGACTTGGTGGTTCTTTGCGCATCTGCACTATACGCTCTCCAAGATCAGTATCTATCACCTCTATTCCATTGTGCTGCAGGTATTCATTCAGGTGGCATTCTTCCGTTAACATGGATTTACTTTTCACCATCTTTTCAATGCCGTGTTTTTTCAACAGGCTCAATACTATTTCATTATGCTCTTGTGCGTTTGCTGCCCAATGCACTGTAATACCATTTTGTTTTGCCTGAGCTTCAAACTGCAACAGGTATTCGCTGAGGTTAGAGAGTACATTATTTTTTATCTGTGATGCTGTTTCACGCAATAATTCCCATTCGGGTATGCTGTGTGCGGCTTTATCGCGCTTTACACGAACCCACCATAATGTTTCATCGTGCCAGTTAACACGAGGTTCATCAGCATTAAATTTTTCAGCAAGTGCAGCGTGATCGGCGTTGCCGTGGCTCATACAATTTGTTATTGACTGTTTAAAATTTCAGCTATATGTTTAACCTGTACCTTACTGTTTTGCCTGCGTAAAATACCTTCCAGGTGCATCAGGCAACTCATATCGCCTCCTGTTATATATTCCGCACCGTGATGCAGATGATCTTCCACCCTGTCTTTGCCCATCTTTACACTTACAGCCTCTTCCAGCACACAAAACGTTCCTCCAAAACCACAGCATTCGTCTTTACGGCTGAGTTCAATCAATTCTAATCCTTCAACCATCTGCAATAGTTTACCCGGCTTTGAAAATGGTGTTGCAACCAGTTCCGACATCTGTGACAACTTCAATCCCCGCTGTCCATGACAGCTCTGGTGCATCCCAACTTTGTGTGGAAACTTCGCATTCAGGTGTTCTATTTTCAACACATCAGTAAGAAACTCCGTTAGCTCATACGTACGGTTACGGATATGCGCGGCTTTCTCTTCCTGCTCCTTGTCATGCAAATGATCTTTAATATGGAGTGTGCAACTGCCTGATGGACATACAATATAATCAAACGCTCCAAAATTTTCAACAAACAATTTGTCACATTGGGTATTGAGGTGTGCAAACCCTGAATTGGCCATAGGTTGCCCACAGCAGGTTTGCCTGGGAGGATATACTACTTCAACACCGGCTTTTTCTAGTAACTCTAATGTGGCAATAGCCACCTGCGGGTAAAACTGATCAACATAACATGGCACAAATAATGCTACAACCATTCGTAAAAATATTACCAAAAAAGAAAATTAAGCACAAAGTCGAAATTAATATAAATTTTAGGTTAAGCCGACCTGTACTTACCTGTTTGAACTTATTATCCGTACATAGTACCGATGGTGGTTACTTTTTACGGTGATATGAACAGTTATTTTAACAGAAGGTATAACAATTTATACCTGTATTTACGTTATTATTACAGAGATGGCAGAAAAATTACATAATAGTTTTTTTGAAAGAAACCTGGTGATAAACACAATAGGTCTTCTTACTATTTTGCCATTGGCCCCGTTAATCAACAGGGTCATTCCCCCGGTAATTATCGGCTATTGGAACATTGATCTTTTACTTTCCATTATAATTGCCTTTGTGTTGGTGCGGTTCATATTATGGATATTCCGTCCGCTTATTATTCCCGCCTTTATACTTGTTGCAGGTATTGTAGTATACAATAATTTTTCTGACGGGTATAACCTGCGTAACATGATTATGGACTACAGAAATCTTGTAGTGAAAAGCTGGGATGTGAGGGATAATAAAGAAAAAGACCTTTATCTTATAAAACCTGACTTATTTGACAGCGGTGTGGAAAAGGCCGTAAAAGGTTTGAAATCAAAAATAAATCCAAAGGATTCGTTAGTAAGAAATTTTTCTGTAAAACATTCTATAGAGCACTTTGACGATTACCATCCTAAGTATGGTCCGCTCGTGAGATATCTATCTTTATTCAAATACATTAATAATAATTTTAAATATGTAGATGATCCTAACAGGGATGAATATTTCGCCTCTGCCAGAGAAACAATAGAAGATGGTTTAGGTGGAGATTGCGACGATCATACTATATTAATGATTTCCTGCATGAAAGCGATTGGCGCAAAATGCCGGATGGTATTAACTGAAAATCATGTGTATCCTGAATTATTCTGCGGAGATAAAAAATCCTTCGCGGAACTTCATGAAGCTATAACGCATTTATTTTCTACCGAAAACTTTACAGGTTTATATTACAGGGAAGAAGCAGGCAGCTATTGGATTAATCTCGATTATACAGCCCATCACCCCGGCGGACCATATGTAGATAACAAAGCTTATGCGGTAGTAGAATTTTAAACCGGTGCCTAAGCCGGTTATACGTGCCCGTTCTCAATTTTCTGAATCGCTTTTTCTGCTCTTGTATATGCTTCCTTTACTTTGTAGTTATACCACTTTTCTTTTAAAAGCTTACGCATAGCATTATCAAAATTGCGGGTAAATACGAGGTTACTGAAACCTGTTACTCTGTCGCGGGCAGAAGACAAAGCCCGAACGCTTACGGAGTAACCTCCCGTTACATATTGTATGTAATGCCAGTAACCAGCAGGCATAAATAATGTTTCTCCAAATTTAATGGTACATTCCCAGCCATTGGCGTACTTAAGCGCGGGAAATTTATCAAAATCCAGATTCTTCATATCGCCTATACCATGAAAGTTATAGGGTAACTTATACAGATAACAGGAATCCTGATTAGGAAATAATATTACTTTCTTTTCTCCATGAAACTGTGTAAGAAAAACGTGAGACATATCTATGTCAAAATGGTTCCTGGTACTTGAGCCACCACCACCGAAAAACATTAGCGGCAACCAGGTAAGTATATTGTCGGTAATCTTATTAAATACCAGTTGTTTTCTTATCTCCGGCTTCTCAATCAATAAGTTAAATAGAAAAAGCCTCGATTCCGTTGGCTGCTGCTGAATAAGGTCAAGATATTCTCCAAACTTCATTTTAGCCATCGGAGCACTCTTCACCATATCAGGATGCGCATTTTCGCTTCCATGCACCGGCACTATCAGGTCACCAGCTACATCCTTAAAATAGTCGTAGTTCCATAGGTCCAATGCCGGACTTCCTTTAATAAAATCCTTAAGGACTACGGGAGTCTTCGTTTTTATATATTTCTCAGTAAATTCCTGTTTAGTCAGTCCCTCAATTCGTTCAATGGGTTGTAGTTTCATATTATGACATCAAATTTAGAATGCCGCGACAAACAATGTTAAAGATTATTTTTGAGACATAGTGAACAAATCCTGCATAATTTGTTACAAACCAATTTATGATATAGAATTTTGCTTTTATCTAAATTAGGAAAACTACGCAAAAAATCCAAAAGGAGTTATTTACCACGTTTAAAAGCCCGCCTTACAATACGGCCGAGCCTGTTTATATTATCTATTTGATCCTGTATCGGCGTAAGCACAATATCTTCCGGTTTCATACCTACTTCCGGAGTTTCTGCCTGCCTTTGTTCAGGATATAATAACATCAGGTTGTTCCTGTCAAACTGTCTCACCAGTCGCGAGGGTATAGTTTCCATATAGGATTGATAGGAAACTGTTCCTTTCCTTGCTCCTACTACCACAATCAAATCATTGGAACGAAAATCATCTGCCACCATAAAATAATTTTCAATGCCATCAAGTGATTTATAAAAAACCTCGGCGGTGATCCTGTTTTTTGAAAGCTCTTTTTCAAATGCTTTTTGTGTAGGTGCGCAAGAACAAACCATAATCCTCGCGCCCGCCTGCCTTGATAAAGTTGTAATGCGTTTTATCCAGTGCTGAAATCCAATCTCATATTCTGCGTTTTTTGATAACAGCAGAATGATTCTCTCTGTAGCATTAAGGGGGTAATTAAACCGGCATATATATACTGTTTCCCACACGCTGTCTAATATATTTTGTGTGGTGGTTCCAAACAGGGAATTAAAAAGAAAACCTGTAGTGCTTTGTGTTTTATCCGTCCACTCCATTACAACATCCGATATCAGCATTTCCTTTACTGCCCTGGCTATGCCGCTGGCCGTATTTAAATCTACCCTTGTAACAGGTTGCACAACGGTGTTGGTTTCCATCCCTTTCCGTATCACTTCCTCCATGTTTTTATTGTTCAGCAAAACCTTTTCTTTCAAACCAGTTTCATCCTGCATTACCGTAAGCAGATATACCGGCGCCTTTTGTGGTTGATTATTCATCATAATAGAAAAATCAACCAGCCCTTCTGTATGCGCGGGGTCGTCAACCGGTATCATTACTTTTTCCTGAATATTAATAATATCCGGTATCCGGCTAGATTCAATTACCGCTATTTTTTTTCCCGAATTGGCTGTAATAAACGATCCTACCATGCAGGTAATCAGTATCAATATAATAGTACCATTCAGTACATTTTCATCTACTATTTTAATATTATAACCAATCAAGATAATAGCGATGGTAGCCGCTGCGTGAGAAGTACTTAATCCGAAAATAATGTTACGCTGTGTGGAAGTGTACCTGAAAATTTTTTGTGTAAAAAAAGCAGCCAGCCATTTTGTAGAGATAGCCATTGCGGTAAGAACACCAGCAATAAATAATGCTTCATACCCTTTCAATAATACACGCAGATCTACCAGCATACCCACACTGATTAAAAAAAACGGTATGAATAAGGCATTACCTGCAAAACTTATCCTGTTCATTAAAGTAGAAGTATGTGGAATGAGTTGATTGAGGGCCAACCCTGCCAGGAAAGCTCCTATAATACCTTCAACGCCTGCTATTTCTGCTAAAAAAGCTGCCAGGAAAACCATGGCGAGTACAAAAATGAAATGACTTGTCTGATCATCTTTGATTTTTTTGAAAAACCATCTTCCAATAAACGGAAATCCCCATAAAACTGCCAGGGCAAACAATAAGAAAGAAACGGTTAGCTTTAGCCAGAATCCCTGGTTCAATTGTCCCTCCACCGCACCGGTTATTACGGCAAGAATGAGCAGCACGGCTGTATCTGTTATCATTGTTCCTCCTACCGCAATAGTTACAGCTTCGTTTTTTGTAATACCCATACGACTGGCTAATGGATAAGCAACGAGTGTATGCGTTGAAAACATACTTGATACCAGCAGACTGGCCATAAGATTAAAATGCAACAGGTAGTAACACAACACAAACCCTAATCCGAGAGGAATAATAAAGGTAAAAAAACCAAAAACAATACTTTTATACCTGTTCTTCCTGAAGTCGGCCATATCTAACTCCAGTCCCGCCAAAAACATGATATACAGTAAACCCGCTTTACCAAACAAATCAATACTGCCTTTTGCTATCAGGTTAAACCCATGATCACCAATTGCCATACCCGCTAAAATTAAACCAATGATGCTGGGGATACGTAATTTTCGAAGCAGAATGGGTGCCAGGAGAATAATGAATAATACAATGACAAAAATTGGAATTGGATCTTTTAAAGGAAAATTAAAGCCATTCAATATTGTCATATAATCACAATTACCTGTTGCTGATAAAAATACTGCTCGAAATTAATGAAATGTAAGTTGGTAGAAGAGCATATAAAACATTATCGCTAATTGATATTTGTGTAAAACAAAAAGAAAGTTGATTATTTACCCAATGGAATGTGGTATTGATTATCAAAACATTAATTTTGAAGCGAAAATTATTTAATATGCCATTGGGGCAAACACTGGAAGATGTAGATATAGACGTTGAAATCAGTACCACCAAGCCGTTTCAGCTTATTGTATGGAACGATGAGGTAAATACTTTTGAATGGGTGATTGAAACCTTGCAGGAAGTATGCGGGCATAGCCATGAGCAGGCAGAACAATGCGCTTACCTTATTCATTTCAAAGGAAAATACGCCGTAAAACAAGGTGATTATGATGAGCTGAAACCGCAGTGCGACGCTATTACAGAAAGAGGTATAGGCGCTACTATTGAAGCGCTTGTTGATTGATAGCATTTCGTACAGGCTCATCTCCGCCCTCCATCCATCTTAATTTATAAGCGCTTCTTGCTGTTGTTCCCAGTCTCTTAATAAGCCGGTAATTTACTATAGCGCCAACAGGGGCACCTACTACAGGTATCAATTGCGCCATTTTAGCTATATCAATATAATCCCGATACTCCTGCTGTAGATTTCTCCAGTCAAACTGATCAATGTTTTCGGGTAGCTGTTCCCGTTGTTCTTTCCAGTTCATCATTTTCAAAAAAATATTTTTCCGATGCTGCGGCCCCGAAAAAGACAACTGGAATATATACAGCAAATACAATCTTTCTTTGTAATCCTTCACATCATACCCAAACAATATCGCTATTTCAAAAAGCAACTTTATTTTTATTCCTATTAATAATGGAAAATCAGCCAACCCCCACAATATGCCACCTGCACCGGTTAGCCCACCTTCTGCAGCAGCGGTGGTTTGGTACCAACGTATTTTCTCTTCCGCCAAGGCATCACGCACCTGCAGCGACACATCTTTTTCAAACTTACCCGTCGTAACCCCGGCGCCAAACAATACACCACGTATCATTTGTTTTATAGTTGCTGTTATAGCCTGGTGTATCTTTTCTGGAATTATCTTGTTGATCCTGTTCTGAAAACGTTTGGAGTAATCTTCAAAAAGACTGGGCTCCGACAACATCTTTTCTCTCCATACTTCCAGTTCCCGCAAGGTGTTTTCTTTATAACTCATTTTATTTGTATTGGTAATTTATATCGCGTCAACATCTGGTATTACAACAACAGTGCTAAACTTTTTTTCGTTATGCAATACCGCGATATTTTCCCTTATGCTTCTCTTGCATTGGCTTATCAAATTACCATCCTTCGGCAATTTTAATAATATTTCCATGAGGTACTGGTTACGCACACGATTAATTAAAGGTTCAGCAGGACCAACAATATATTTATCAAACCCGGTTTGCAGTCTGCCAACAAAAAAATTAGCAGCATCCGCAGTTACCTCTTTAAGCTTATGTTTAAATATTATTTTGATAATGCGGGAATAAGGAGGATAGAAAAAATTTTTTCGTGATTCTATTTCAAAGTTGAAAAAAGCCGCATAATTATGTTGCTGTACAAAATGTAAAACAGGATGACGGGTATTAGCTACCTGAATCATCACCCGTCCCTGCTCGTCCTTTCTTCCTGCTCTACCACTCACCTGCTCCATTAACTGAAAACTTCTTTCATTTACCCTGAAATCAGCAAAGCTCAAAAGGCTATCGGCATCAAGAATACCCACCAGGCTCACGTGCTCAAAATCCAACCCCTTTACCACCATTTGCGTGCCTACTAATATATCCAGCCGCTGTTGTTCGAATAATTGAATCAGGCTGTCGTGGGCATGCTTGCCACGTACACTATCAATATCCATCCTGGCAATTTTTGCTTTCGGAAAAACTTCATCAAGATATTCTTCAATTTTTTCCGTACCGAAATTTTTTTGTACAAACTGATGATTACCGCAAGCTTCACAGGTATTAATATTGGTGTATACAGACCCGCAATAATGGCAAGCCAGCTTATTACTAAGTTTGTGATAAGTAAGACTTACGTCACAGTTTTTACATTGAGGTATCCACCCGCAAACGGCACATACCTGGTAAGGAGAATATCCTCTGCGGTTCTGAAATAAAATAACCTGTTTATTAATGTCTAATGCTTTCTGTATAGATGCTTTAAGTTGAGGAGATAGAATAACCTTCGTCTTTTCTTTTGTTACCACTTGTTTGGTATCTATAATTTCTATTACGGGAAGTTTTACACCACCAAATCTTTCCAGTAATTCAACCAATCCATATTTACCTTGTGTGGCATTATAATAACTTTCAACAGAAGGTGACGCACTCCCCAGCAATACTTTCGCATTGTATAGATCTGCATAATATATGGCGCTGTCTCTTGCATGATAACGTGGTGCAGGTTCATGTTGTTTAAATGATGCGTCATGCTCCTCATCAGCCACAATTAAACCAAGGTTTACAAAAGGAAGAAACAATGCAGATCTGGCGCCAATCACAACTTTAAGTTCACCTCTTTTTATTTTATTCCAAATTTCTATTCTTTCGTTTTGATTAAACTTGCTGTGATAGATACCAATATAGCCACCAAAATATTTTTGCAGGCGTCGTATAATTTGCGACGTAAGCGCTATCTCAGGAAGAAGGTATAATACCTGTTTGCCGCTCTTTACGAATTGTTCAATTAATTTTATATACACTTGCGTTTTCCCGCTTGAAGTAATTCCATGCAATAAAATGACAGCCTTTTCAAGAAAGAGTTCATTAATTTTATTGAACGCCTCTTGCTGTGCGGGCGATAAAGTAAAGTCAATATTAATATGCTGAGGCAAATATTGTAACCTGTCAACAGAACGTTTCTCTAATCTCAGCACATTTTTTTCAACCAACCCTTTTAACTGAGCTTCTGATGCGTTTGTCTTTTTCAGCAAAGCTGTTTTAGTAACTTCGCCTTCCGTTTTTGCGAAATGTAAATAGCCAAGCAAAAGCTCCAACTGTTTGGGTGCCCGGCTCCAGTTATTCATCAGTTCTGCCAGTTTATCTTCATCGGCATATTCAGCATTAATAATTACATATGTTTCTTTTTTGGGGGAATAATTTTCTTTCAGCGATTCCCATACAAAACATACTTTTTTTTCAATCAATCTTTTTATTACGGGGTATACATGAGATGAATCAAGAATCTGTTGTACTTCTGAAAGTTTTAATTCTTTTTTAATATTCAGCGCCTCCGCTACCAGGTATTCATCGTTATCAAGGAATGAAAAATTCTCGCCATATTCTTCGTTAGTTATTAATATCGTTTCGCTGCTTAATTTAAAATAAGATGGCAATGCTGCTGCCATTACTTCACCTTCGCTGCACATGTAGTATGAGGCAATCCATTCCCATAGTTTAAGTTGCTGTTCAAAAACAATTGGTTCGGTATCCAGCACGTTTAAAATAAATTTTGGATCAAATGCCTCCGGCTTGTTCCGATGAAGCCGCTTGATTATTCCTGCGTATTTTTTATTTTTTCCGAGAATAACTTCTACTCTGCAACCCATAATGGCGTTATCTTTTAAATGCGGAGGTATTCGCCAGGTGTAATTTTTAGGCAAGGCGAGAGGAATAATAACCTCAGCAAATAAATCAATATCAAATTCAGCGGGAATATTGTTGGTATCCGAAAAAACATCTGCCATCAGCAGATAAAGATAAGATGTAAAATATCAATAAAGCACTGATATTAATCCTGGAAGTTTTAAACAAGCTACGCGTTCACCTCGGGATAAAAAATATTTGAAAAGGGGTTAGAACATGGTATCTGGTATGGGTCATACAGATCGGTAAAATGCACCTTTTTTGATTCATCCATTTTATTCATAAAAAAATTGGTAGAAAGCAGAAAAGTCATAACAATT
>JBGALP010000052.1:0-24762 GCA_044223805.1 Agriterribacter sp. | reverse complement strand
CAATCTGTAATCATCGGGCTCACCAATGGCATATTCACTATACTTGGCATGGCTATAATAGACAAGGTAGGTCGAAAAAAATTATTGATATGGGGGTCAATGGGTATGTCTGTCTGCCTGGGTTGTATTGCTTATGTATTCTACAATCAATCTACTGATGGGCATGGATTACTTTATTTATTGATCGGTTATATCATGTTTTTCGCTTTTTCCACCGGCGCAGTAATCTGGGTATTAATATCAGAAGTATTTCCAGGAACAGTGCGGGCACAGGGACAATCACTGGGTGCATTTACGCATTGGCTTTTTGCAACTATCATCACTTTTCTTTTTCCTGCAGTGGTGGAACAATCTGTATATGGTGCTGCATATGCCTTTATCTTTTTTTGTATTATGATGATTGTGCAGGCAGTAACTGTTTGGAAATATTTTCCGGAAACAAAAGGCAAAACGCTGGAAGCATTGGGCAATGAGTTATCTCATTAAAACAGCAGTTGAGCAGTAGATAAAATGAAGAAACATTATACACGCAGGGATTTTATAGCAACTGCTGCCACATTTTGTATAGGGTTGCCATTGCCTTTGTTTGCAAAACCAGGTTTGCGAACATTAAGCAAACAGGTAAAATTGGGTTTAATTACGGATCTGCACCAGGATATTATGCACGATGGGTTTGAGCGGATGAATGTTTTTGTAAAACAAATGAAAAAATTTAAGCCGGATGCACTACTGCAGTTAGGAGATTTTGCATACCCCGGTGATAAAAACAAGCACGTAATTGATCTCTATAAAAATGCGCATAAACATGTTTTGCATGTAATCGGCAACCACGATACCGATGCTAGATTTACCAAAGAACAATGCATTCAGTACTGGGGTATGCCTGCACGTTATTATACAAGTGAAGTTGGTGGCATTATATTGATTGTGCTTGATGGCAATGATAAAGGTTCCCCATCATATAAAGGAGGTTACCCGGCTTATATTAATGATGAGCAGCAACGATGGCTTGTACAAAAATTAGAAGAAGCGGATAAGCCAGTGGTCATCATATCTCATCAACCCCTTGCCGGTCCGGGAGCTATTGACAATGCAGCGGATATACAAAATATTCTTTCCGCCGCTTCACAAAAAATATTGCTGGCTATAAACGGGCATACGCATATTGATGCCCTGTTTAACATTAACCAGGTTACCTACGTGCATTTAAATTCGGCTTCCTATTTTTGGGTGGGCGATAAGTATCAGCATGAAAGTTATACTGCAGATATTCATAAAACACATCCATGGATATCGCGCACATGCCCTTATAAAGAAGCGCTATTTGCCACACTTACCATTGATCCTGCATCATCATCTATTACTATCGAAGGTAGAAGAAGTGAATGGGTTGGTTCATCTCCTGCACAACTCCATTACTCTGAAGCGCTATCGCCGGAAGGTTCAAAAGCGATTGTTCCTGTAATCAGCAATCGCCATATTCAACAAATCAGATTGTGAACCGCAGGAGTAAGACTTGTGCGGAAACGCCGTTTATTTTCCCGGACGTTATCTTTCCTTTTTTAAAAGATTACCGAATCATTATGTTTCTGTAATCATTTTCAGCATTCGTTTTTTTGTGTTGCAGGCGCTTTATTTTAGTAAATATTGCGTGTGACAAATTGATAATAAACGGGCTGTTAAAAGTATCAGCGTTTGTATTATGTACAGTAATCTGTTCATCCTGTTTTTTTAACAACAGCATAAATACTTTGTGGACGGACGAACATGCAGATACTGATTTTGCTACTATCACCTTTGGCGATATTGATAGCCGTTTGTGTGAAAGCTTTGATGGCAGCACAATTAAAATAAATGGACGCCTTTGTTTTATGCCTGATCATACCGCTTTGTATCCTCCACAAGACAATAATATGTACAATCCGGTTTGGCTTGATGTAGATTCCATCGCACCATCGCTAAAAGCGATGCTTACACAAAAACACGGTTCAATAGTAACAATTACCGGTACTATTGATCTAAAAAACAGAGCGCAATATTTCCCCTTCTATTGTGCTATCAGGAATGTGAGTTGTATTTGTACAGTTGCAGAATAAGCCGGAGATGTACATCCTCCATCAGCTATTTTTTAAATCGTAATCCGGCAGCCTTGAGCGCAGTGGTTAATTTGGGAATACTTGCCGCGCCCATTCCATGTAACTGCAATATTTCTTTTTCACTAAAAGCAGAAAGTTGTTTTAAGGTAGAAATTTTTTTGTTTGCTAGAGCTCTCCGTGCGGGAGCTGATAGCAGGGATAGAAAACCTTCTGCCGGCTTGGATTGGGCTGCACAAACAGGGCATACCGGGCAGTCAGAACTTTTATAGTAACGATGCCCCTCTTTACAGGTGCGTAATTTTTTTTTTGTTTCAGCCATTGCCATAATATCTATACCTTACGAATATAATCATTTTCTACGCCTGAATAGTGGCGCTCAAAGGTCTTGTCAATAATATCTATTTTTAAATGTTATGCCTCAATATGTAATTATAGCGCACGATGGAAACGATGCTGATGCAGTGAACAGGAGGCGCCAGCTTATGAACAACAGCAAATGAAAGGTTCTGTAATTATTGTGGAATTTGATAACGAAGAACAATTACAGAAATGGATGAAAACAGAACCTTATTTAGTAAACAATGTTTGGAAGGAAATAACAGTTAGTTTGTTCAGAGTAGCCAATGTATAAATAATCCGTTTGCATATTATAATAGTATTTTTCAATCTCAATAATTAGTATATGCTTGTTATAATCATCATCAAAAGCTTACTTATTCAATTACTCACTATCCTGCGCCACCGGTATTTACCGAACAGGTTATTGATAGTAATATTCAGATTGGGTATGGTATAGCATTAGGTGATGTTGATGGCGATGGTAAGCCTGACATATTGCTGGCAGATGCCAAACAATTTGTATGGTATCGCAATGGTGACTGGAAGGGATTTGTGATGGTTGACAATCTCACAGAACGCGACAATGTATGTATAGCCGCGGCAGATATTAACGGAGATGGTAAAGTTGAAGTGGCAGTTGGCGCACGGTGGAATCCCGGTGAAACAAGTGATGACAAGCAATCAGGTTCGGTGCATTATTTAATCCGGCCAAAAGATCCTACGCAATTATGGACGCCTGTGGAATTGCATCATGAAACCACTATTCACCGGATGAAGTGGGTACAATCAGCCGAAGGAAAATATTACCTGGTGTAGTACCGCTACACGGAAAAAAATAATAAAGGCGGCGAAGGAAAAGGGGTGAAAATCCTCGCATATGCATTTCCTGAAAATGTAAATAAGCAATGGAAAATAATTCCGCTGGATACTACATTGCATCTTACCCATAATATTGATATCGTAAAAAAGGAACTGGCAATCGTGCTGAAGGATTATATGTAGCATCAAAAGAGAGAATAAAATTTATTCCAGGTAATTTTTTAAATAAAAATATTAAAGCAGAAAATATTCCGGGAGCGGAACATGGCGCAGGAGAAGTACGAGGAGGAAATCTAACTGCCGTCAAAAAATTTATTGCTGCTATTGAAGCCATGCACGGAGGAGAAGTAGTAGTTTACCTGAAGGATAACGCGGTTAAAAGAATTGTGCTGGATGATAATGTAAAAGAAGGTCATGCATTGGCTGTGGCGGATTTTTCAGGCACCGGTAACGACCAGGTAGTTGCCGGTTGGCGTCGAACCTAATAAAGACGGAAAGGTGGGTGTGAAAATATTTACAAAAAAAGATTCCAGTGGAGAGCAGTGGGAAGGCGCATGGATTGACGATAATGGTATGGCCCTGCAAGAAGATATACAGGTGCTGGATATGAATAGATGGCAAGCCTGATATTGTAGCCTAGACGCTACTAAAACCTGAAGATTTACGTTAGTTCAAATAGAGACTCAAATATCAAATGCATATCGATACCTATTGCGCTTAAAGCAACAATTACATAAATTGAATGCCTGTTAATTTTTCCGCGATAGCCCATACCTCCTTTGCTATTTCAGGTGTATTGTATTTTTGTGCGGGCAGTTTGGGTTTGCGTTCTACAAAGTATTCTCCTGAATGATTTCCTACTTCAGCATCTTCAACAAGATAAATACCGGTATCCGCGCCCTCTTCTTCAGAAAGAGAAAAAGGACGCATCAGTTTAAGCAGAAAACGCACAATGGATTTGCTGTTGTTGGCAAAATTGGTATTTACGCCACCGGGATGAACTGCATTAACCGTAATATTTTTTATTCCCTGGCTTTTGATTCTTCTGTTTAGTTCTTCTGTAAAAAGATTCACATAAAGTTTAGCATTAGCGTAAGCTCTTAATACTTGATAGCTTTTCTGCATCATAAAATCGTTGAGGTCAATCTTTGCATATTTATGCATGGCAGAACTGTAATTAATAATGCGTGCTGCTTCACTGTTTTTTAATTTTTCAAACAAAAGCGCGGTTAAATAAAAAGTAGCTATAAAATTTACCTGTATAGTAGTTTCAATCCCATCTACACTTTCTTCTCTTTTTTTGTTCATTATCGCGCCGGCATTGTTCATTAAAATATCAAGATGACCGTAGCGGGCGGAGAACTGATCGGCGAGTTGCTTTATACCTTGTAAGGAACCAAGGTCGGCAAGCATGATGGTTACGTTATCGTTTCCGCAGGCTGCCGTAATTTCGTTTCGTACAGCTTCTGCTTTTTCCGCGTTTCTTCCATGAATAATTACATGGGCTCCTTTTTTTGCTAACGCTAATGCGGTTACTTTTCCCATTCCTGATGTAGCGCCGGTAATAAGACAGATTTTATTTTTCATGGGTATATAGGCGAAATGATAACATGCTGATTGCTGGCATGAAATAATATCAGTTGTTTTATAATATGCTTTAAAATATTTCGTGGAAGATATGGATAAATACGTCATTTTAGTCCGCGGCTTTCTTTACAACAACTATTATTTCAGCCGTATCTTTGTGTTCTTATTCAGACAAAGTGAATTTATGACAGAGCGATCAATGTCGGCAGAAAGATTATTACAACAGCAGGCCTTACTCCCCGAATTAAAAACAATAGGAGAGAAGGTACTAGCGAAAGAGCGCCTGACAGAAGAGGATGGCGTATTGTTATTTGAAAAAGCCAGCTTACCCTTTGTTGGCACATTGGCTAACCTGGTACGGGAAAGATTACACGGTGATACTACTTATTTCAACAGGAATTTTCATATTGAGCCTACTAATGTGTGTGTATTCACATGCAAATTTTGTTCTTACTCAAAACTATATGCCAAACGCGAAGAAGGCTGGGAACTGAGCACTGAGCAAATGATGCATATTGTAAAAAGTTACGATGGTAAACCTGTAACCGAAGTACATATAGTGGGTGGCGTTCATCCGAAAATGAATATGCAGTTTTTTATGGACCTGATGCGGAAAATAAAAGCCCATCGTCCCGGATTGCATATAAAAGGATATACACCAGTTGAATTGGATTATATGTTTCGCAAAGGAAAGGTTTCTGCAGAAGAAGGAATGAAGCTGATGCATGAAGCCGGGCTTGATTCACTGCCAGGTGGTGGCGCTGAAATTTTTCATCCCGAAATAAGACAACAGATCTGCGATGATAAAGTTGATGCTGAAGGATGGTTACGAATACACGAAGCGGCACATAACCTGGGCATGCACAGCAATGCTACCATGTTATACGGGCATATAGAAAAATACTGGCATCGTATTGATCATATGAAGCGCCTGCGCGATCTGCAGGATAAAACAGGCGGGTTTAATACCTTTATTCCTTTAAAATTCCGCAATCACGATAATGAGATGAGCCATGTACCCGAATCATCCGTTATTGAAGACATGAGGTTGTATGCTGTGGCGCGTTTATTCATGGATAACTTTCCTCACCTCAAAGCATACTGGCCAATGCTGGGCCGGCAAAATGCGCAACTTACGCTTTCGTTTGGTGTGAATGATATTGACGGAACAATAGACGATACCACAAAAATTTATTCAATGGCAGGCAGTGAAGAAAAAAATCCTGCTATGAATACAGCCGAGCTGGTGGCGTTAATTAAACAAGTTGGTAGAAGACCGGTAGAAAGAGATACACTATATAATGTGATAAAAGATTATAACGATGTTGATAGCGCAGCGTTGTTGCAGGAAAATTTGAACTGAATATTTGTGCGGGGGACACAGTCCCGGAAGAACATAAAAACTACGAAGTCAGGAGACTTGTATAGCGTATTAGTCAGCGGCCTCCACCGTACCACTGCCATGTACAGACGAAGATACCGCGGCACCGCCCTTATATCTTACACCACCACTTCCATTAATAGTGGCGCTTAATTTAACACTTGCAAATAAATGAATATCGCCGCTGCCTAATGTTTTGGCAGTTGCATTTTCAGCTTTTAAGTCGCCTGCTTCAATTTCACCACTACCTAAAGTACTAAACTCCACATCTTTGGTATTGCCGCTCAGGTTAATATTTCCTGAACCTGTGGTTTTTGCCTCTACGGATGGAGCATCTACTTCAAGCTTTATGCTGCCGGAGCCCAGTACGTTAAAATACATTTTGCCTTCGCTGGAAAATTTTCCGTCACCATTAATATCACCTGAACCTAATACTTCTGCATCACTTAATACGGGCGTAGTAACTTTTACTAATACATCTCCACTGTTATTAATATTTACATCATCTTTATACTTAACCACCAGCTTTCCGTTATCAACATATGTTTCAATATAGGTGATAATATTATCTTCCGCTACTATTTCAACGTTAGTTTCAGCTCCCTTTTTTACTTCAATATTCATTGAGCCTAACAGCTTGATGCCCTTAAAAGAACCAGTCTGTCTTGACTGCGTAGTGGTATTGCCACTGCCGGTTACGGTTTCATTGTTGTGGCATGAAAATAATGCGGTAGCAAAAATGATTAGTATGAGGAGATGTTTCATAATATTAATTTACACAGCAAACCTACTATAAAAATGAGAGGATAAAGTTGAATTGGTCCTGAATTTCTATACCTTTTCCAGGAGTGCCACCTTATTTAAACAAGCGTATTAAGGGCTGCCTCAATAGAAGGATATATGAATTGAAAACCAGTTCTTCTTATTTTTTCGCTGCTCACAGTGGTGCTTTTTAATACTTCCGTGCTAAACTCGCCTAACAGCATTTTTATTATAAATGAAGGCACATATGCCGATATGTAAAAAGACCCTTTCGTTTTTTTGGCGAGATCAATAATGAGCGTTCTGTTATCTACAGGTCTTGGCGCTACTGCATTGTACACCCCTTGTACAGCCTCATTTTCGAGTGCATAAATAAACATGCGGCACACATCATCAATATGAATCCAGCTTTGTATCTGTTTGCCATTACCCAGTATGGCAGCTATGCCAAAACATACCGGTTTCGCAAATTCTTTTAAAGCGCCGCCTTCTTTGCTTAATACAATTCCAATCCTGTATTTAACAATTCTTGTACCTGCTTTAGCAGCGCCATCAATACTTTGCTCCCATGCTTTGCAGGTATCGCCTAAAAAGCCGGGCGCAGCAGGCGCATCTTCAGTAAATCCTTTTTCATCTTTCAGTAAATCATCATCGCCATACCACCCAATAGCTGAAGCGCTTACCACGCATTTTACTTTATTGAGATTATTGTTCAGCGCCGCAACAATGGTTTGCCCGCTTTTTACACGGCTTTGTGTTATAATTTGCTTTCGTGCTGCCGACCATCTTTTGTCTGCTATACCAGCTCCCGCCAAATTGATGATATAATCAGCCTGCGCTAATGCCTGCGTATCAATGGTGCCTGCTTCAGGATTCCATGTAGCATAAGATGCATTAATATTATCTCTCTTATCGTAGATAATAGGCTGTCGTGTGAGAATAACAACAGTATAATTCTTTTCTGTAAGCAGTTGTGTAAGCCTTTTACCTATTAAACCTGATCCACCACAAATAAGTACTACCGGCATATGGATATTAATAAGATTGATATTGGGTTAAGGATTTACAAAGCTAACAATGTTGTAATGATTTTGAACTACTTATCTGCGTTTGATATTATTTTAAAATAACAGTTATTGTGAAGATGGTATTGTACGGTGAGAGAAGAATGATGGCTTCCTTCCCTCACCTGTATACCTTTATTTCCCTCTTATTAATCGGGTCTTTTGCCATCCAGGAAAGTATTGATCGTACTTATCTGGGTTTGATCATTCTCATCTTTTTTTACGGTGTAATTGCTGTAAAATTTTTCAACCGAAGCGAGGGCGTCCTTTAAATGAAAATTGCGGCGGACATAAGCTGGTACTGTTTCAAACTCATTTGAAGGATCGGCAGTGTTTGCGTTATAAGACAAATTGCGCAACTTGTTTAAACGTTCGGCTGCACGTCTTTTTTGATCTTCTGCCTCGTCCTGCATTGCAGGTTCCTCGACAGAATAGCTTTCGCTATGAGTTGTTGGTACCTTGGGCTCGTCCGCCGCACCGGAATCTTTAATCACCACCTGCATTTCACTTGCCTTCCCGTCGGTTGGCGCATTAGTTTGCGATGACGATAGTTCTTCCAAAGGGTTTGATAATTGTTCAGGTTCCTCTGCATAGATGTTGGATGGCTTGGACAAATAACCACCTGACGTCGGGGTGGTGCTAGCTTCTTTATATACTATGTTAATATCTAATTCACTGGAATGTGATTCAAGGGTTGGAGATACACTTGTGTGTGTGTTTGTTTCAACGGATTGAGGTATGAGTGAAGGTAAAGAAGTTATTTCTAACTGCAATATTTCTTTCTCTTCTTTTTGCGGTATTTCGACGGGTGTACTCACAATATCCAGAACGCTTTTATTTTCAGTAACTTCTACCATTTGAGGCGCCATAGGATCAACCTGGGCAACCATTACTTTAGGTGTTTCTGGTTTATTAACCTGTTGTCCATCGAGGGTTAAAATAATTTTTTCTTCTTTTACTTTTTCTTCTTTTACTACTTTTTCAACACTGGTATTTTTGTTTTCAAAGCCTGTAGCAATAAGCGTAATACCAATTCTGTTTCCCAGAGAGCTATCGTACCCTAAGCCCATGATAACATTAGTATGCTCGCCGGTTTGGCTGATAAGATAATTCTGAATGATGTCTACCTCATCCATGGTAAATTCATTTTCGCCTTCGGCAGAATTAATATTGATCAATATCCATTTAGCGCCACGGATATCATTATCGTTGAGCAATGGCGAATTGATGGCGTCTTGTATGGCTTTTTGTGCACGGTTTTCTCCTTCTGCGGTTGCACTACCTAAAATAGCCACACCACCGTCGCGCATAACCGTACATACATCCGCAAAGTCAACATTTATCTGGCCGGTAGAGTTGATTACATCTGTAATACATTTAGCGGCGGTTGCTAATACATTATCTGCTTTTGCAAATGCGGCACGCATGGTAAGGTTGCCATACTGGTGCCTCATTTTATCATTACTTATAATGAGTAGCGTATCTACATAATTTTTTAAAATGTTGATGCCTTCTTCTGCCTGCGCAAAACGTTTTTTCCCTTCGTAAGCAAAAGGCGTAGTTACAATACCTACGGTTAAAATACCGAGGTCTTTACATATCTGAGCCAATATAGGTGCACCACCGGTTCCGGTTCCTCCACCCATACCTGCGGTAATGAAAGCCATCTTGGTATTTACTTCCAGTATGCGACGGATTTCTTCCAGGCTTTCTTCTGTTGCCTGGCGGCCAATATCGGGGTTGGCGCCGGCACCAAGCCCCTGTGTAAGCATGGGGCCTAACTGTATTTTATTGGGTACTTTACTCAACGAAAGTGCCTGTGCATCTGTATTGCAGATAATAAAGTTTACGCCATCAATGTTCTGACTAAACATGTGATTAACTGCGTTGCTTCCGCCGCCGCCTACACCAATCACTTTAATGATGGAGGACTTTTCTTTAGGCAAATCAAAGTGTATCATAATTGTCAGAGAATTTAAGCTTAACAGTAAACTCAACTGCTAAGCGGTTTTGAAATAATGGTAGTAAGTACTTTTATTGTAAGCTATCAGTTTTGAGCTATGGGCTTTCAGCTATACACTAAATGCTGATACCTCAAAGCTGATGGCTGCCAGCTATTTTAATTGTTCATCTCCTTCTTCTTTAAACAGTTCAATCAAACCGCCTTTAATAGAGTCCATAAAATCCTTCAGACTCTTGGAGCGTCTCCTGGTTTTGTCTGCATCTATTCCTTTTTCCTTCTTCCTGCTTTTTTGTTCTGCTATTGGTTCTTCTGTTTTCTGTTCTTTAGCAGGAGCTGTTTTGTATTTTGTTTTCTCCAGAGTGTTTTCGTAAACATTGTACCCCTTCAATATTAAACCAATACAGGTTGCATACATTGGTCTGGCTAATTCTTCATTATGATCGGAAGCCAGGTGCTCGTTGGGAAAACCAATGCGTGCATCAAGCCCGGTAATGTATTCAGTAAGCTGAATAAGATGTTTTAGTTGCGAACCACCACCGGTAAGAATAATGCCACCGTTCAATAGTTTTTTATCGAGTCCTACCTGGTTAAGATGATAGGTAACAAAATCCAGTATCTCACTCATTCTTGCCTGGATGATTTTGGCAAGCGTTTGCACACTGATTTCTTTTGGCGTCATACCGCGCAATCCCGGAATAGTAATAAACGCGTTGGCTCTTGCTTCGTCAGTAAGTGCACTTCCAAATTGCGTTTTCATTTGTTCTGCCTGTGTTTTTAAAACACCCAATCCGGTTTTAATATCATTGGTAATATTTTCGCCACCAAAAGGAATTACAGCCGTGTGTTTTAATATGCCTTCATAAAATACCGCGATATCGGTAGTGCCACCACCAATATCAACAATTACAACGCCTGCTTCCAGATCCTGCTCGCACATTACTGAAGCGGCTGATGCCAACGGCTGTAACACAAGATCTTTAACCTTAAGGTTAGATTTTTCAACACTGCGGTTAATATTACGGATCGCATTTCTATCGCCTGTGATGATGTGAAAATTAGCGCCTACTTTTACGCCACTATATCCGATAGGGTTAGTAATATTCTGAAAATTATCTACTGTAAACTCCTGCGGAATTACATCAATGATCTGGTCTCCGGCGGGTATATACGTTTTGTATTGATTCTCTATAAGCTGATCAATTTCAACCTGCGATATTTCTTCATCTGTATTATGCCGAACAATATCTCCACGGGTTTGCAGGCTTTTAATATGATGACCCGCAATGCCTACATATACTTCATTGATCTCAAGGTTAGGATTTGAAGCATAACAGTTTTCCAAAGCCGCTTGTATGGCTTTTATGGTTTGATCAATATTAAGTACCATACCATGCTGAACACCATTGCTGTTAGCCCGGCCAAAACCTAATATTTCCAATTTGCCATATTCATTTTTTCTACCCGCTATGGCTGCAATTTTAGTAGTGCCTATGTCAAGTCCTACAATGATGGGTTGTTCGTTGCTCATGGTCGTTGATTTATTGCGTTGTTTCTATTGGTATTGTTAGTTTGCTGATTTACTGTTAGTGCTCCTGCATTTTTTCTTGTGGCTACTACCTGCCCCTTGTATTGAATATTAATGGTTGAATAGGTATCCCATCCTGTTTTGGCTAATACTTCTTTATAGAATATATACAGCCTTCTGAATTTTGAATCTAATTCGCTGGCGTCGCCCAACACAATAGTATGGTCGCCAATTTTGGGAAACAGTTCAAATTGCTTTTCAGCCGTATAATCTATCTGCTCAATCTGGGCCATCCAGAATGCATCGTTGGTTACAAAAGCGCTCAGTGTTTTAATCTGTATTAATAAAGCGCTATCCGCGCCATTCCATTTGGTTTTATCTAAAGGGCAATTGGTAAACACAGGTACACGTGCCGAAAACTTTGTGCTCAGCGGCAGGCGAACCATATCATTATCTATATAATAACTTTTGCCGGCGGTGGTAAAAATTCTGGCGACTGGTTCCCGCTCTTTCACTTTAACCTGCAGCATTTCATTGTTATCAAAAAAAAGTTCAGCATCTTTTATCCATATATTTCCTTCCAGCGTTTTTTCCATTTGCTGCAGATTGAAATCTCCAATCGGTTTGCCCTTAATAGAAGGCGTCATAAAATTCAGCATTCCACTGATGTCGTTTTTATCAGCAAAAAGGTTGTTTTTTACATCAGTGATCTCTACATTTAATCCTTTGCAGGTTTTGTCATCACGCTTGCGCATAGCCGCAATTAAAAAAATCACCAGCGTAATGCCCGCGCTTACCCACAAAGTGGCTGCGATAAACCTCCATATTTTTTTTCTGCTCAATGGCATCTTATTACTGCTTGCTTATAATTGCTTTTATAGGTTCTATTAATTTATCAATATCTCCGGCGCCTGCTGTAATCAGTAATCCTCCTTCTTTATTTGCATATTCTTTTTCTATCCATTGCAGTAACTCCTCTTTACTTAACAGTTGCTTATGGGTGTTCTTCATTTTATCACTTATCAGTTTGCTGTTTACTCCTTCCATAGGCAATTCTCTTGCTGGATAAATGGGTAACAGAATTACTTCGTCCGCCATATCAAGACTTTCAGCAAACTCATTGGCAAAGTCGTTGGTACGACTATACAAATGCGGTTGAAATATTACCGTACATTTTCTTTTTGCAAAGAGCGATTTAGCGCCACCAATCAACGCTTCCAACTCAGCAGGATGATGTGCATAGTCATCTACATATACAATTGCCTTATCATTTACAACCGGCACTATATATTCAAACCTTCTTTTTACACCTTTAAAAGCCGCTACAGCAGCTTTTATTTTTTTATCATCTATATTCAATGCTTTGGCTACACCTATTGCCACCGAAACATTTTCCACATTATGCAAGCCACCCATGTACAACCTTACATCCTTAATAAGAGATTGTGGTGTTTTTACATCAAATAAGTATCCCCCATTATCTGGTTGCACATTTTTCGCATGCACGTCAGCGCTCATTTGCTGCCTGCTGTATGTGTAATGATGATCCGCTTTCAACTCATTGCTTCTTTCTAATCCAAATTTGCTGAAAAGCGTACCCTCTTTTTTTATTTTTCCAGCGAATGCTATAAATGCATTTTCCATTTCTTCCGGCGTTCCATATATATCCAGGTGGTCTGCATCCATCGCGCTGATCACCGCTATATCAGGACTAAGCTTTAAAAAACTTCTGTCGTATTCATCTGCTTCTACCACACATACGTTACGTTCGTTGCTCCAGAAATTGCTGTTGTAGTTGGCTGCTATGCCACCTAAAAAAGCATTACATCCATACCCTGAATGGCGCAGTATATGCGCAATCATAGTGGTAATGGTGGTTTTACCGTGGGTGCCTGCTACACATATATTGAAAGAACTTCTTGTTATCAACCCAAGTACATCACTGCGCTTTAGTATATCATAATTATGTTGCTGATAATATACCAGTTCAGTGTGATCTTTGGGAACAGCCGGTGTATATACTATAATGTCCGCATCTTTTGGTGCAAGCGAAACATCATCCGTATAATGAATGGCTATTCCTTCTTCGGTTAGTTGTTGCGTTAACGCCGTTTCTGTTTTGTCGTACCCACTTACCTGTTTTCCTTTTGATACAAAATATCTCGCCAACGCGCTCATACCAATGCCGCCTATGCCTATAAAATATACCTTATTGATGTCTTTTAATTCCTTCATTTTATCCGAACGATGCTTTGCATCATATAACTTTCAATATTTCGTTTGCTATCACCTCATCAGCATCGGTAATGGCCAATGCGCTGATATTATGTTTTAACTTTTGCTGCTCCGCTTCATTCAGCGCCAGTTCAATAGCGGTGTTAACCAATGTTGTTTTTACATCACTGTCTTTTACCATCAGTGCCGCGTGTTTATCCACCAGTCTTTTAGCATTCACTGTTTGATGATCTTCCGCGGCAAGCGGGTAAGGAACAAAAATCACCGCCTGCTTTACCACACACAATTCGGCAACCGACATTGCGCCTGCTCTTGATATTACCACATCGGCGGCTGCGAACGCATATTCCATTTTGGTAATAAAATCATTGGTCCATATATTTTTGTTGCCTGCTGCCAATTGTTTGGCTTTCTCCACAAATAATTTTCCTGTTTGCCAGATCAGTTGCACATTGTTTTTTTCAAACGCATCTATGCCGGCAGCAATGGCTTCATTTATGGTTCCGGCACCAAGGCTGCCACCTGTTACCAGTATGGTTTTCTTTTCAGCGCTTAATCCAAAAAAATCTAACCCTTCTTTTTTGCTGATGGTGCTGTTTACAATGGTTTTGCGAACAGGGTTTCCCGTAACCATTATTTTTTCAGAAGGAAAAAACTCCTCCATGCCATCGCCACCTGTAAAAACCTTATTGGCTCTTTTACTCAATTGTATATTAGCTCTTCCTCCAAACGAATTGGCTTCGTGAATAAAAGTGGCAATGTTTTTCTGCTGTGCAAACCGCAACGCAGGAAAACTCGAATACCCCCCAACACCAATCACCGCATCAGGCTTAAAATCGCCAATAATCTTTTTTACCTGTAAAAAGCTTTTTATTAGTTTAAATGGTAAGCCAATATTTTTTATCAAAGAACTACGGTTAAAACCGGCAATGTCTAATCCTTTTATTTTATATCCCGCCTGCGGCACTTTTTCCATTTCCATTTTACCATTCGCGCCAACAAAAAGTATATCTATACTATTGTCTTTTTGCTTTAATGCATTGGCAATGGCAATAGCAGGAAAATATGTCCTCCTGTTCCTCCTCCTGCTATAATAATTTTTTTTTTTGCCAATGACTATACTTGTTTATCTATTATTCATTTGTAACCTGCGCTGCTTTCATTCCATTTTTTCCGCATTTCTTGCCACGCTTAATATGATGCCTATAGACATGCACGTAAATAAAAACTACTTCCGCCCATGCTTACTAACGGTAACGGTACACCGGTAACCGGGAACAGATTTACATTCACGCCCATATTTACTAATGCCTGTATTACCAATGTAAAGCTCAACGCCAGCGCTAAAAAAGCGCCGAACGCAAACGGACATTTTTTAAAAATCCTGATACTTCTGAAAAGAAATACCAGGTATATAAACAATATCAGTACCCCACCAATCAATCCGTACTCTTCAATAATAATGGAATAAATAGAATCGCTGTAAGGATGCGGAACAAAATTGCGTTGCTCACTGTTGCCTGGGCCAAGCCCAACCCATCCACCTTTCGCGATAGCAATTTTCATTTGTTGTACCTGGTAAGCCGTTTCTTCTTTATCTGCGTATGCAAAATCCTGTATACGTTTTACCCAGGTTGGTATACGGGCAACATGCAAAAAAGCCGGAAGCTCTTTGCTTTGGTGTTCCTGCTTATCGTAAAAACTGAAAGCGATGGTTACTAATATTACCAGCGGAATAAGCGCGATGCCAATAACAAGACCGATATGTTTTACACTCACACGACCTATAAACATCAGCATTAAACTGGTGGAACCAATGAGTAATGCAGTTGATAAATTGGCCGGCGCAATTGATATGCATATGATGCCAACAGGAACGATCAGCGGAAGAAATCCTTTTTTAAGATCTTTAATATCGTTTTGCGAGCGGCTCAATTGACGCGACAAATACATGAACAATGCTAACCTCGCCAAATCAGATGTTTGAAAGCTAAGATTGATAATGGGTAGCTTGATCCACCTTGTACCTTCATTGATCTCTGCTCCAAAGAACAAGGTATATATCAATAGCGGAATAGAAAGAAGGAAGAGTATCAACGCCACTCTTGAATAGATTGTATAATTGATGCGGTGCGCAAAATAAATGATCATTAAACCAATGGCAGTAAACGCGAATTGCTTGAATAAATACGATTCAGCACTTTTTGATAACCTGTACGCAAGCGTGCCGGTGCTGCTGTATATTACCAGCATGCTCACCAGCGTCAGCAGTATCACTGCCGCCCAGATCACTTTATCGCCCTTTGTTTTATTTAATAAAGCCTGCATTTTTCAATTTGAGATTTCTGATTTGAGATTTTTGATTTATGGTTTGTTGTTTTTAGTTTTTGGTTACCCTGAAACCAGCAACTTATAACATTCCTTACCAGCTATCTCTGTATTTCTTCTGCCTCTTTACTACTGCCTTCTGCCTTTTCCTCACAGTTCCTTTACCGCCTCTTTAAACTGCCTTCCCCTGTCTTCATAATTTTTAAAAAGATCAAAGCTGGCACAAGCCGGGCTCAACAATACTACATCACCTTTGTTAGCCAGATGAAATGCAGCGTGAACCGCTTCTTTGGCGCTGCCTGTATTTACCATTACCTCCACGTGTTTGCCAAAGGCTTCATGAATTTTGCGATTATCAACCCCCATGCATACAATAGCTTTTACTTTTTCTTTTACAAGGTCAAGCATGGTGGAATAATCATTTCCTTTATCCACACCGCCTAAAATCAATATCACCGGTTGCGTCATACTTTCCAAAGCATACCATGTGCTGTTAACATTGGTAGCCTTGCTGTCGTTTATAAAATCAACGCCGCGCACCGTAAGCACATGCTCCATGCGATGTTCCAGGCTTTCAAAATTTTCAACAGCTTCGCGTATCTTATCTTTTTCGGGAGTAGTTCGACAGGTTGTTCTGCAAGCCCTGCCGCCATATGCAATGATGATTGTGCTTTCTCTTTCATAAAGTCAAAAACACTGGTCACGAGTTTCTCGCCGTCTACAGCAATAACCATATTGCTGCCGCTGATATAAGCTCCTTTTGGTAGTTCGTACTGCATAGTAAAAGGCAATAAATTAGAATGTAATGGATTGGTTTCTATATAAGCTGTTATCACAGGATCGTCGGCGCAGTAAATAAAAGTATCTGCCTGCGTTTGGTTTTTTATGACATTGAATTTAGATCGGATATAGTTCTCAAACTTGTACTCGTAACGGTCTAAATGATCTTCAGTAATGTTCAGCAACACCGCGATATCGCATTTAAATGTTTTGATATCATCCAACTGAAAACTACTGATCTGCTACGTACAAGGGTTTTGGATCGAGCGCCACCTGCTTGTAGCGAATGAATATCCTATATTGCCCTGTCACCTCTATACTTGCCGGTTTTATATATATGATATATCAAAGAAGTGGTAGTGCTTTTTCCGTTGCTTCCCGTAATGCCAATAATTTTACTATCACCCTTATACCTGTAAGCCAGTTCTACTTCACTGATTATTTCAATTCCCTTTGCTCTTATCTTTTTTACCAGCTCATTTTTTTCAGGAATGCCCGGGCTCTTCATCACTTCATCCGCGTTCAGAATTTTTTCTTCTGAATGTTTTTCCTCCTCAAAGGCAATATTGTATGTCAGCAATTCGTTTTTATATTTCTCCGCTATCTTTCCAGCATCTGAAACAAATACATCATACCCTTGCTTACGTGCAAGGATAGCCGCTCCAACGCCGCTTTCGCCTCCCCCCAGTATGACCATCCTTTTTAACATGCACCTTTATTAAAGGGTTCCGGATTTAAATTTTATCTCATTTTAAATGTTGCTATCGCGAACAATACACATAGTATGGTTACGATCCAAAACCTCACCGCTATCTTGCTTTCATGATAACCTAATTTCTGGTAATGGTGATGCAGGGGACTCATCAAAAATATGCGCCGCCCTTCACCATACTTTCGCTTGGTATATTTAAAATACATTACCTGCAAAATCACGCTCAGGTTCTCTACTAAAAACACACCACAGAATATGGGTATCAGTAATTCTTTTCTTACTATGATGTCTAATGAAGCAATGATACCGCCCAATGCAAGGCTTCCGGTATCGCCCATGAATACCTGTGCGGGATAAGCGTTGTACCACAAAAAGCCAATACACCCACCCACAAAGGCGCCAACAAAAACAGAGAGTTCTCCAAGGTTGGGGATATACATAATATTGAGATACTCTGCAAAACGGGTGCTCCCACTCACGTATATAAACACACCAAGGCACGCCCCTATAATTGCGCTTACTCCCGCCGCTAATCCATCCAACCCGTCAGTAAGATTAGCTCCATTCGAGACGGCCGTAATAATGAGCGTTACCGCGATGATATAGATAAGCCAGGTATATTTTCCGCCCCTTCACCAATCCAGCTGATAAGTCTGCTATAATTAAATTCATGACTCTTTACAAATGGAATGGTAGTAATAGGTGTTTTGACGATGGCATAGCGGTGTTGCTTTCCTTCCATTATAACAGTTGTGTCTCCAATTTTTCTTTCTCCTTTTTTAATATTTTGTGAATATTAGTTGCCTGTATCATAGTATTCTCGCCATACCACCACCTTGGTATTGAAATACAATGTAGCGCCAATGATAATACCTAAACCCACCTGGCCGATTATTTTTGATAAACCTGCAAGTCCATCACTGTCTTTCTTTTTATAGTTTTCCCCTTTTGCCTGGGCAATTTTTCTTGCTTTTATTTTAAGGTAATCATCCATAAAACCAATGATGCCTAACCAAACGGTACACAATAACATTAGCCTTATATATACTTTATCAAGATCAGCGAACAGCAGTGTTGGTATGAGTATAGATAGCAGTATAATAATGCCACCCATAGTTGGCGTTCCTTTTTTCTGTTGTTCACCCGCTAATCCCAGATCGCGAACAGATTCACCAATCTGTTTTCTCTTTAAGAAAATTGATTAATCGTTTACCATATACTGTAGATATAACAAGCGACAATAACACAGCCATTAAAATCCTGAATGTAATGAACTGCATCAGTCCACTACCAGGGAATTTTATACTCTCATGTTTAAGCCATTCAAATAAGTAGTACAGCATGTTCGCTTTTTATACTTTAAATACTTTATTTCTCTAACAATACAAACAGGTCTTTTAAAACCTGCTTGTCATCAAAAGCATGTTTTACACCTTTGATCTCCTGGTATTTTTCATGGCCTTTGCCTGCTATCAAAAGAATATCTTCTTTGCCTGCAAGATTTAAAGCTGTTTTAATCGCTTCTACGATCTGTAATAGTTATATACTTTCTTCTTAATGAAGGCTGCAATCCTTGTTGCATATCATTCAGTATCGCTTCAGGATCTTCACTCCGTGGATTATCTGAAGTAAATACTACTTTATCGCTGTGCTCACAAGCCACTTCAGCCATAATGGGACGTTTGGTTTTATCTCTATCGCCACCGCAACCTACCACGGTAATAATTTTCTCATGCCCCTGTCGCAATTTTTTCAACGTAGTTAATACATTCAGCAATGCATCCGGCGTGTGTGCATAATCTACAATTCCGATTATTTTTTCTACAGGAGACACCGCGTAATCGAACCTTCCCTCAGCGCCAGTAAGATTGCTTAATACCTGTAATACTTTGTATTTATCTTCAGCCAGGCAAACCGCCGTGGCATATACTGCCAACAGGTTGTACGCGTTAAATTCACCAATCAACAGAAATGTACTTTCCTGGTCATTCACATTCATTTGCAAACCGGCAATGCTGTTCTCTATAATCTTTCCCTTAAATTCAGCCAGAGTGCGCAGGCTATACAAATGTTTTTTTGCATGAGTATTCTGCAGCATTATCAATCCTCTTTTATCATCTGCATTGCTTATTGCAAATGCATCTGAAGGCAGGTTGTCGAAAAATGATTTTTTAACCCTGATGTATTCATCAAATGTTTTGTGATAATCCAGGTGATCATGTGTGATGTTGCTGAATATACCTCCCGCAAAATGCAAACCGGTAATGCGGTGCTGCTGAATGGCATGACTGCTGCATTCCATAAACACATACCTGCAACCGGATTCCAGCATCGTTTTCATTAAAGCATTAATGCTGATAGCATCCGGTGTTGTATGTGTGGAAGGAATAACGGTGTCGCCTATTTGATTTTCAACTGTTGAAAAAAGCCCGCACTTGTATCCTAAACCTGAAAATAATTTGAACAGTAATGTAGCAATAGTTGTTTTACCGTTTGTGCCGGTAACGCCTACCACTTTCATTCGGGAGGATGGAGAACCATAAAAATTGTCAGCCATATAGCCGGCTGCCAACGCACTATTTTCCACCAGTATATAAGTAATCCCTTCCTGCTTAACTTCTGGGGCTTGCTGTGCCACTATTGAAGTGGCTCCTTTTTCAATAGCGGTTTGTATATATACATGTCCATCCTGCGCAGCTCCTTTAATGGCAATAAAACAGGAGCCATTTGATACCTTTCGGGAATCAATTTGTAAATCATTCACCGTTGCGCCGAGGTTACCCTGCACAGAGCGAATGTTTACCTTGTATAATATGTCCTGTAGTATAGCCATCTACTGTGTATACAAAACCGTTTTTAGTTTACTATTTATCATTCAATCAATTCAGTTCAAGCACTATAGTTTGTCCTTTATTGATAGCCAAACCTGAAGCAACACTTTGGCTAACAATCTTACCTCTTCCTTTTATTTGTACTTTAACATTCATGTTCTCCAACAAGTACAGTGCATCTTTTAAGCCCATTCCTTTTACATCCGGTACCACCTGCTCTGTTACTGCTAATGCTTTCATAGCCGGGGTATAATTGTTATTATATACATAACCCCATTTTTCATTGGCAGCAGAATCGGTATATTTTACCTGCATGTTGTTTAAAATATTTTTTGCATCGCTGCTGTAGCCACTCCATATATAATTGTTACTATCCGTTGCAACTTTTGCTATATATAGTAATTGATCTTCTTTGCTTTCGGCATAGAGCTTATCGGCAATTTCTCTAAACACCGGCGCAGCTACTGCTCCTCCAAAATATTTAACTACATGTGGCTTGTTTTTAATCACCACTATGCAGGAATATTTTGGTTTATCAGCAGGAAAATAACCTGCAAAGGACGATTGGTACACGCCGTCGTTATACCCGAACTTGCCATCGTTAACCTTTGCTGTTCCTGTTTTTCCGGCCACTGTATATGGCGCTCCGTTAAATATTCCCTTGGCTGTTCCATCAATACAAACCGCTTTCAGGCATTCCTGCAATTGGTTCAGCGTTTCATTGGAGCAAATCTTTTCATTCAAAACTTTTGGTTCCATTTCAGTTATCAACGCACCATCTTTTTCAACCTTATTTACCAGGTAAGGTCTCATCAGTTTTCCGTTATTAGCCACTGCATTGTACACGGTTAATAATTGCAATGGACTCAGCATTACCTCATAACCGAAACCCATTGATGGTAATGTTTGCATATGCCAGTCTCTGCGTTTGGGGTTTTTTACTGTTGGTCTGAATTCTTCTTTCAGATCAATACCGGTACGTGATGTTAAATGCAGGTTCTCATAATGCTGAATAAACTTTGCCGGGTTATTTGTATAATAATTGTAAGCGAGTTTTGCCATAGCTACGTTACTGCTGTGCTCAAAACATTCCTTTACGGTCATTATACTTCTGGGTGATTTTTCAGCATCCTGTATTCTACGACCATTCAGCATCCAGGTACCATTGTTGATATCAACCAAGCTTGAAGTGTTCACATATTTATCTTCCAATACCGATAACAGTGTAATTAATTTGATGGTTGATCCTGGCTCTGAAGTTTTCAATGCATAATTGTCCTGTTCAAAATAGCTGCCATCCTTCATCAAACCCAGGTTAGCAATGGCTTTTATCTTTCCGGTTGCCACTTCCATTACAATCGCACTGCCTTCCAAAGCTTCATTTTGTATCATCATGCGCATCAATGCGGTTTGCGTAATATCCTGGATGTTTACATCAAGCGTAGTAACAATATCCTTCCCGTTTTCAGGTTCAATTTCTGATCCTTCAACCGGCACAAACGCGCCACCGGAAATTCTTCTTACTAATCTTTTTCCTGAAATTCCCTTCAACAGGCTGTCGTATGTTTTTTCAAGCCCTACATTCTGCGTTACTACTTTCTTATTATCATCAATATATTCTCTTGATAAACCTATGGTGCGGTTGGCTAACAGTCCAAAAGGTGTCAGGCGCTTTTCTACATCTTCAATAATAAAACCGCTTTTATTTCTTCCCTGCCTCACCAGTGCTACTTTGCGTAAAGCCTGGTATTGCTGAAAGCTTACATTTTTCTTCAATAAAAAATACCTGTCTTTTTTATTGTAGGCGGTTTGCAATTGTTTCTTATATGCGGCTGTTGGTTGATCTTTAAAAATGGTATTGAGACCTATAGCTAAGGAATCAATATTTTCTTTAAATCTTTTCCCTTCTTTTTCGCGCAGACCATCTGCTAAAAAATCAATATGAATGTCAAAGAACGGAATGGAAGTACTCAGCATACTTCCGTCTTCGCTATATATAGTTCCCCTGTCGGCATCCAGAGCGCGATACTCAAGATGTAAACTGTCACTCAGGCTTTTCCAATATGCGCCCTGCACCTGTTGAATATAAAATGCCTTGCCAATAACAAAAACACTAAGAAGTACTATACCAATAAAGCACAGGTACACACGCCATAATATGTCTTTTTTTACGTCCAAGGTTTATATATGTTCAGCTATACATTCAAAAAAATCTCCCGTACATTATTTCTTCTCTTCAGCAACCACAATTTTCACCGGCGGTTGTTTCAATTCTTTCAATCCCATTGGTTCAACCGCTTTTGCCAATTCACTTTGCTTACCACTCATCATCAGTTCTCCCTTCACTGTTTTATATTCATACTGCAACTCTTTTAATTCTCTTGCGGTACGGTTAATATCTTTAATAGTGTTTTCGGCATAGTGTCCGTTGTATATATATATAATAGCCAAAACCGCCAGGAACAGGAAGTAATAAATATTCTTCACTATCCACTGGTGGCTGATCCACTTTTTCCAACCTGCTGTAGTTGGTTTTACCGGTTCACCGGGTTCTGTATTTTCTTCCTGTTGTTCTGTTTCTTCCATACGGCATTATTGATGCATGTATAGTTATTTATTTTTTTTCGGCTACCCGCAGTTTCGCGCTGCGACTTCTTGAATTCTGTTGAATTTCTACAGCAGAAGGAAGTATTGGTTTTTTGGTAATCGTAAGCAATGGATTAGATTGTTTGGTGCCATACACCGCATCTGCTTCCGTTTCTTCAACACTTCCATGGCGAAAGAAATTCTTTACCATCCTGTCTTCAATGCTGTGAAACGTAATGATGGCAATGCGGCCACCTTTCTTTAAAAGGGAGGGGAGTTGTTGCAGCATTTCTTCTAAAGCCCCCATTTCATCATTCACAGCAATGCGCAAAGCCTGGAATACCTGGGCAAAGTATTTGTTGGGATTACCTTTCACCACCGATGCTACAGCATTTTTAAATTCACTAACCGTTTTAATAGAAGCTACCTGCCTTTGCTGAACAATGGTTTTGGCCAGTGTTTTGGCGTTGGTTACTTCACCATATACTTCAAACAGTTTGTGTAATTGTAACTCAGAATAGGTTTTTACAAGATCAGCCGCTGTAAGTTCCTGCCGCTGATCCATGCGCATATCCAAAGCCGATTCCTGGAAACGGGTGGAGAACCCGCGTTCTGCCTCATCAAACTGGTGACTGGATACGCCAAGATCAGCCAGTATTCCATCTACTTCTGCTATTTTATGCAGGCGCAAAAATTTTTGCAGGTGGCGGAAATTATGCTGAAGAAAAAGCACACGTGCATCTTCGGGTATATTTAACCGTGCATCGGCATCCTGGTCAAATGCTATGAGTTTGCCGGAACTGTTTAATTTTTCCAGTATCGCTCTACTGTGCCCGCCGCCGCCAAAAGTGCAGTCAATATAAATGCCACCAGGTTTAATGTGTAAGGCTTCTATAGTTTCGCTGGCTAAAACGGGTATGTGGTATTCCTGCGGCACAGTTATATATTAAAAGTAAAACCCGCCTGGCTGTACCGGGCAGGTAAAGTAAATATTACCTTTAATCTTTAACCATCACCTTCACTAACCCTGTTAAGCCTGATTCTCTTTTTTGGGTGCCATTACCTCCTGAGCCAACGCGCTGAATGCTTCGGGTGAAAAAGTGTCAAAGATCTGATGGTACTTATCTTTATCCCAGATTTCAATTTTATCAACTGCACTAACCAACACTATATCCTTTTGCAGTCCGGCATATTCCATTAAATTTTTGGGCAACAACAACCTTCCCGCACTGTCCATTTCTACCGTAATCCCGTTTAAAAAGAACCTTCTGAATTCCCGTACTTTCGCATCAAAATCATTCTTTTTGCTGATGTCATCAAAAATCGGTTCCCAGTTTTTCATGGGGTACAGCGTTAAACAACGCTCAAATCCCCTGTTAATAAAGAAGCTACCGGTTTCTCCTTCCGGGATCTGCCTTTTAAACCCCGTTGGAAAGAGAAACCGACATTTTGCGTCCAGAGTAGCTTCATATTCCCCTAAAAACCGTATCATTTACAAAACTTTATATCAATTTCCCATTTATTCCCACAAAATAACACATTTTCCCACCTTTAACGCAGGTTTTAATTTAATTATTTTATCCACAGTAAAATATTTTTGGGAAAGGCTTAATGGAGAAGGATTTTAGAAGATTTTAATATGATTTTAAATGGTTGATTCTGATTTGAGTGTGAATAGATGTGGATAGGTGTGGATATCGCGAGAAAGCAAAAAAATTATTTATACTGATGGCTGATTGCGATCCTAACTTGCG
>JBGALP010000363.1:0-3535 GCA_044223805.1 Agriterribacter sp. | reverse complement strand
TATTGAGGATTTGATTGCGAAGGGTAGAGCATCCCGATTTTAATCGGGAGGGTCCTGGGTTCGAGTCCCAGCGAGATCACAAGCCATCAGTAAACCTGATGGTTTTTTTTATGCCTTGTACTTATATTCTCTATTCTTCAAAATTGAATAAATACTATATAGGAGCCTGCACCGATATAGTGCGAAGATTATATGAGCATAATATTGGTCATTCTAAGTTTACCAGTACAGGCATTCCCTGGGAATTAATGTACACAGAAATATTCGACACACTGCAAGAAGCCCAAAGGCGTGAATTGCAGATCAAAAAAATGAAGTCGAGAAAATATATTGAGGATTTGATTGCGAAGGGTAGAGCATCCCGATTTTAATCGGGAGGGTCCTGGGTTCGAGTCCCAGCGAGATCACAAGCCATCAGTAAACCTGATGGTTTTTTTATGCCTTGTACTTATATTCTCTTTTATGCAAGAACGTAGTTTATTAAAGGCGATTGTAATGGATACCGGTGAGTAGAGCAACCGGACGAGTCATAAGCAAAGTACCTGAAATTAATATCATTGTCGTTTTTCTTAATACTTTTTGTTTTTTTCTTTACGCAGACGGGAAACACAAACCTGTATTTTTGTACATTATTTTTATGATGTATAGGTCTGGCTGGTTTCTACCAACAGACCTTTTTTATTTAAAAGAGAGTATATATTTTACCATCGCTTCCACGTCTTCCTTAGCAAGCGTTTGGTGAGGTGCCATAGGAATCTGACCCCATACACCCATTCCTCCGTTTATAACTTTATGAACAAGAGAATCTGTATTGGCGGCTGTATATTTTTTTGCCACATCTATAAATGCGGGACCAATAAGTTTAACGCTATCCTTGTGGCAGGTGCGGCAGTCTGAAGCTTCTATCAGCTTTTTGCCATCGCGTGCCGCAACCGTTTCTGCCTGCACAGCAGGTTTACCGGCCGGCGTATCTGATACCATTTCTTTTTTAGCTTCCGTATTGTTTCCCCCGCAGGAAACAGCAATAAATGAAAGCGCGCCAAATCCAACAGCCCCCAAAAATTGTGAGTACTTATTGTATCGCCTTGATACACTCATTTGCTCATTTTTTTTCATTTAAATTTTATTTGAGATGTATGATAATGACGGATTATTTCGGCTTTTGTTATGCTAAACAGCTGTAAAAGCCCGCGTACCAAGTTCGTTTATTACACCGGAGTATAAACTTCACAAAGCGTGACTGTTTGCGGATTTTGTATTCTTATTAAGACCTGTGTTTGCTATTGTCAAAAACGAACCCATTACCGTTATTGCTGCATTTATACCCTGCGATTATAGAAAAGACATATTTCATCCACCACTTCTTTAACCAATTCCTGCCTTTTATTGTTGAAAATCGTACAACGTTGATTTCAGACTCCGTTGAACAATTTTCCATATGCACTACTGAACTCAAACAGTTGCAATAACCTAATACACTTGCAGGAAAACAGGCCTCCCAAAAAAGTTGAATGTCAGCATTTCACTGAAGCTACCCTATGCCCGGAAGGTGGATTCCTTTTGGAATTGCTGCAAGCATACAACGCATAAAATAAAACTAAGCTAATAATGATTATGAAGAAAATTACTATACTATTCCTCACGGTGTGGTTATCAATAACCTTATCAGGCCAAACAAAAACGTGGAAGGCCTTCGATGATTTTCACGCTAACGTGAGTAAAATATTGCATCCTGTAATAACGGGTAATGTACAACCTGTAAAGCAAAATAGTGGCTTGTTACTTAACAAGGCAAAGGCCTGGCAAGCATCACCTATTCCAGAAACAGTTGACAGTGCAGTATTTAAACCTAAGATAGCGGCATTGGTAAATCAATGCAGTAAGTTAAACGACGCGGTGACATCCAAACAAAAAGATGCCGTATTGATAAAAGATGCCAACACGGTGATGAAGAAAATTGCGGTTGCTTATCTATACAAAAACAAAACCGTGGAATGCCTTCGATGACTTTCACGCTATCGTGAGTAAAATATTGCATCCTGTAATAACGGGTAATGTACAATCTGTAAAGAAAAAATAGTGCCTTATTACTTAACAAGGCGCAGGACTGGCAGGCATCACCCATTCCAGAAACAGTTGATAGTGCAGTATTTAAACCTAGGATAGCGGCATTGGTAAATCAATGCAACAAACTAAACGATGCGGTAAAATCCAGACAAAAAGATGCCGTATTGATAAAAGAGGCCAACACGGTGCATGAAACTTTTCACGATCTATTGAAAGCGTGTAAACTTAAAGATTAATTATTATGAAGAAAGTATGTTGTTTAGCAATCGTTTTATTTTTTTTAGCAGGCGTGCATGCGCAGAAATTAACGGGTGTTGTGCAAACAAAAGCAGGTACCCGCATTGAATCTGCAACCATTAATATTTTAAACACGGATAAAACAACCATTACCGATAAAGAAGGTAATTTTTCTTTCCCCAAAATCAATGCCGGCAGCTACCAGTTAAGTTTTAGCGCTGTTGGTTTTGCCACTCAATTAAAAACGGTAGCAATTTCATCCACCCAGGAAACAACCATAACCATTACGTTAATAGAGCAAAGCAAGCAATTGGCTGAAGTAGTGGTAACCGCAGACAAAGTGGAAGCTAACCTGCAACAAACACCATTAGCCGTAACTGCTTTAAATGCAAAGCAATTACAGGAATACAGGGTTTGGACCATAAGCGACCTTACCGCACTGGCTCCAAGCACTTTTATAGTGGAGCATGGAAACAGCACAGGTTCTAATTTTCTGAATATCCGCGGCTCTATGGGCTTTTCAAACGACCAGGCTGTAGCGGTGTATGTAGATGGCGTTTATCAATTTGATTATTTTTCTGCACCCATCAATTTCAGTAATATAGAAAGAGTTGAAATTTTGCGGGGACCGCAAGGAACGCTCTATGGCAGAAATGCATTTGGCGGTGTGTTAAATGTTATTACCAAAAGACCAACAAACAAAACAAGCGGGTTTGCTGAGGTAGATTTTGGTAATTACGGGCAACAGCGATATAGTGTAGGGTTTAATATTGCGCCAATAAAAAATAAACTGTTTCTGAATGCGGGCTTCCAGTCAAACGGGCGAGGATCTGTTTATGAAAACCCTACTTTAAATACAAAGCATTTTGACCACCATAATGCCTACAGCGGTAATATGAACCTGAAATATCTGGTATCTGATAAATGGACTATAGACTGGAATACAAGGTATGAAAACGACAAAGATAAAGGAGCCTATCCATGGGCGGCTACAGACAGCCTTGCTAGAGCCAATCCTTATACGGCTTTAGGAAACTGGGATAATACCGAACGCAGAACCAATTTCAATACTTCCCTTGCAGTAAAGTACTTTGGACGTAAATTCAATTTTACCTCTATCACTGCATTGGTAGATTATCATATCTGGTTTCCGGGGCGATATGATTTTGATTTCAGCGCTTACAAATTAATAAGCGGTAATACATGGTCAAAGCAAAATGAACTTACACAG
>JBGALP010000051.1:0-25092 GCA_044223805.1 Agriterribacter sp. | reverse complement strand
GGCTGGGTGTCCAGAAATGATAAATGTGCATAATAAGGAACAATAAAATAAGTGTGCCCAGCAAACCCATACTACGACTATACCATTTACTGCCATTGTTACCCATTGGTACGTTGTAACCTACACTGCGTTTGCTCCGATTGTCAAACTCAAGCATCAAGCCTTGCACAATATGCAATATAATACCGATAAACAGCCCAACCTCGAGCAGGCGCGTGACTACTGTTGAGCCCATAAAATGGGCAGCCTTGTTGAACATGGCCCCATTATCGTTAGCCCATATACAGGCATTTAACCCAACATGTACAACTAAAAAGGCTATCAAAGAAACGCCCGTAAGCGCCATCACAAATTTTTTTCCTATGGAAGATGTGAAGATTTGTTTCCAGGTCATATTCAGAAGAAGTGGTTGATAATCCGTGCAAAAGTAACACACAAACGCTGACAAAAATCAGTTTTCTGCATTTTTTACATGTCTAACCTTTTTTGTAAATGATTATCTACAGATTGAAAAAGATGTTGCGGCTGTAAAGTACGCCAATTGGGAAAATCAATCAACTCTATATAGCGGTTGAGTTTTGCCTTTTTAAAATCATATTGCGATTGCTCCGGCATGTCAACCAAAACCACCCATCCGTTTTCTTCATCCAGCTCCTGGAACCAGTCTTCATAATAGCTATCATCACTGCTGTGAAAATTAAGCACGTTGTCTGCTATAAGAATAAATTTTTTTATGCCTTCATAAAAAAGAATGTCTGTTACTTCCCGTCGCAAGGTTTGTATATCATTTTCTATCGCGTCGTTCCATTCGCCTATCAATTCAATAACTGCATACCCCTGTTCGTAATCTGCATACAGAATTTTCATATACAGGGTACGTGATCCAAAATCATCCCACTGCGGATGTATATAGTAGTTATAAACAGTTTGAGAAAATTCAAACTCACTATATTCCCGTCCGTAAAAAGGAGATCGCGGATCTTCATCTGCGGTATATAAATGACGCCAATTATAAAAAGGTTCTATATCATGCATAGTCAAGTCCTCTGCTGCAAATATCGAAGATTTCACGTAAAGAGCGCAGAGAAGGCAAAGGCGCAAAGAAAAATTTATTGATCGAGGTACAAGGTGAAGGGTGAAAGGTATACGGTGTAAGGAAATAAAACAATGAGTTTGTAATGTACAGGTTTACCTGCCTTCTGCCGTCTGCCTGACTACTCTTTCAGTAAAAATTCCTTCAAAAAATCATACTCCGCATCTATTTGAACACTATGCTTTGTAAGTGGTAATATTTGTTGTATAGCTTCCGGTATGGGAACAGTTTCATTAATTACAGGTTCAACTACATCATAAAATTTTACAGGATGCGCTGTTTCTAAAAACATTCCTTTTTTACCGGGATGATTTTGCTGATAACGCTGCAGGGCAAGATATCCCACAGCGCCATGTGGATCGAGCAGGTAACCGGTTTCCTGCCTAACTTTTTTCAGCGTAGCTTTTGTTTCTTCATCTGTAACAGTATATCCAGATAATATTTTTTTAAGATCAATGAAATTATTGTGGAATAATTCAAGCACTCTTACAAAATTGCTGGGGTTGCCTACATCCATGGCATTTGATAAAGTAGGCACAGCAGCACGAACTTCATAATTGCCATCCTGCAAAAATCTCGGCACTACATTATTGGCATTACATGCCGCAATAAAATGTTGTACAGGTAACCCGGTAATATGCGCCAGCATCCCGGCACAGATATTTCCAAAATTACCACTGGGCACAGCAATTACGGGCGGTTGTTGTTTTTCTTTCCATTGTTTGTATGCAAAAAAATAATAGAACTGTTGTGGCAACCACCTTGCTACATTGATGGAGTTGGCGGAAGTTAGAAATTTCTGCCGTGTTAATTCAGCATCAGCAAACGCCTGCTTTACCATTTGCTGGCAATCATCAAAAGTACCATTCACTTCAAGTGCCCGAATATTTTTGCCCAGTGTAGTCAATTGTTTTTCCTGAACGCTGCTAACTTTACCTGAGGGATACAAAATCACCACATCAACACCTTCTACTCCATAAAATCCATTGGCAACTGCGCCGCCGGTATCTCCGGAAGTAGCCACCAATACAGTCACTTTCTCACTTTTTTCTTTTGCAAAATAACCCAGGCAACGGCTCATGAACCTTGCACCAATATCTTTAAATGCAAGTGTAGGTCCGTGAAATAATTCAAGGGAATATATCTCAGGAGTGATTTCCACCAATGGTATAGCAAAATCAATGGTTTCTTTTACAATGCGTCTTAATTCGTCAGCAGGAATTTCGTTGCCAACATAAGGACTGATAACATCAAAAGCAATTTCTTCATTACTCTTGCTGTCAATCGCTTCTATCCATTGTTTTGAAAGATGCGGTAAGGTTTCAGGAAAATATAATCCCTTATCAGGAGCCTGCCCTTTTATTGTTGCTTCTTTAAAACTTACAAGTGGTGACTGTTTATTTAGACTGTAATATTTCATGATATGGCAACGGCACTATTTAATGCCGCTGTTAATTTATTCAACAATAGTAACACCTTGGGTATTAATAGTAGTTACATAGGTATGGTATGCAATGCCTGTAGCTGTATAAACTTCCTTCATAGCCGTTTCTACTGCTTGAGCAGTTGTTTCATCTTTACTCAACATAAAAATAGAAGGACCAGACCCTGATATACCGCCGCCCAATGCGCCCGCTTCCAGGCTTTTTGCTTTTACTTCCGCAAAAGCCGGAATAAGAATGCTTCTCACGGGTTCAATCAACACATCTTCTAACGACCGGCTGATAAGCTCATAATCACTTTTCATTAAACCCGCTACCAAGCCTGCAATATTGCCCCATTGCTTAATGGCATCCTTAAGCAAAATTTGTTTTTTAAGAATCTGCCGCGCGTCTTCTGTTCTTACTTCAATTTGCGGATGCACAACTGTAACATATAATAAAGGAGAAGCAATACTTATAATATCCAGCGGAAGAATGCTTCGGATTAACGTAACACCTCCAAAAATACAGGGCGCTATATTATCTGCGTGTTTAACACCAGATGCCAGCTTTTCTCCCAACATCGCCATCTGTACCAGGTCGTTCGGGCTGAAAATGTTACCCAGTAAATGATTAGCCGCGCAAACAGCGCCTGCAGCACTTGCCGCGCTGGAACCTACACCGCTGCCGGGTTTTATTCGTTTCTCTATTGTGATATAAAAACCTGTTTTACGATCAAGCCTTTCAATCATATCCAGCAACGGCACACCGGCAACATTTCTTTCAGGATCGGTTGGTAAACCGTATGCGTCAACGTTATGGATAACTACCGTCGGTTCATCAATCAGCTTAACAGTCATTACATCAAACGGATCATTGAGCGCCAGCCCTAATACATCAAACCCACAAACCATATTAGCCACCGTACCCGGAGCGTGAATAGTTAAGGATTTACCTTGCGCATCAGCAATTGCTTTATCTAACATATTTAAAATTTATAAAAGCCCATCCCGCCTTCCCGAAGGGAAGGAAACCTATTCACAAGCCTTGCTTTTCAAAGAGTGATTTTAATAATTGTTCCTTTTCTGCTTCAGCAAACCATCAACCAAAAACCAAAAACCAAAAACTACAAACGATAAACATGTTGCTGCCTCCTTACTACTGCCTTCTGCCTATTATCTACGCTGTCGCTCTTATAATATCCGCAAACACACCCGATGCGGTAACCTCCGCTCCTGCTCCTGCACCTTTTACTACTAATGGTTGCTGCGGGTATCTTTCTGTGTAAAACAATACCACATTATCTTTTCCATATAAATGATACAAATCGTGATCTGAAGGAATATGTTCCAAACCTACGGAAGCTTTACCATCCTGGTATTTAGCCACGAATTTCAGTTTGCTGTTTTTTTCGGTGGCCGCATCGTATAATTTTTTGAAATGCGCCTCGTGCTTTTTCATCTCTTCATAAAACGCCGGCACATCACCCTGCATGCAGCTTTCGGGCAAAAATCCATTACAGGTTATATCTTCCATTTCAATCTGTTCGCCTGATTCACGCGCTAATATCATTATTTTCCGCATCACATCTTTACCACTCAAATCAAGGCGTGGATCAGGTTCTGTATATCCTTCGTCCTGCGCCTGTTTTACCACATCGGCAAAAAGACGTTTTCCATCATAATTATTAAACACAAAATTTAATGTGCCGCTCAGTACCGCTTCAATACGGTTAACCTTGTCACCACTGCGCATCAAATCATTCAGCGTTCCTATAACAGGCAAAGCAGCTCCTACATTTGTTTCAAACAAGTATAAGCAATTATATGCACGGGCAAGGTCTTTTAGTTTTTTATAATAGTTATAAGAAGAAGATGCCGCAACCTTATTACAAGCTACCACAGAAATACTTTTTTGTAAAAGCCTGTCGTATACTTTTGCTACCACATCGCTTGCGGTTACATCAATAAAAATAGTATTACGGAGATTTTTACTGATAATGATATTGATGTAGTCGTTAATGTCTGCCACTTCTCCTCCATCTAACTTTTCCTGCCAGTGGTTAAAGTCAATGCCATTATCATCAATGATCATTTTACGGCTGTTTGCCAGGCCAATCACCTTTACGCTCAACCGAAGATGCTGACTCAACCATTGCTGCTGTTTTTTCAACTGGTCTATCAGCTTGCTGCCTACATTTCCTGTACGCACATCCTTTGTTGCTACTACGGCGGAAATATTTCTTTCTGATGACCCTTGTGCTATAGCGCGAACGTTTACACCATTGCGACCTAATGCTCCAAACATTTTTCCGCTTATACCTGGATGGCTTTTCATATTCTCGCCCACTAATGCCACTATTGACAGGTCTGTTTCAATTGACAAAGGCTGCACCTTTTCCATTTTTATTTCGTCCGCGAATTCGGCGTCTACCACTTCTTTGGCTTTTAAAATAAACGAAGCTTCCACACCTACACAAATAGAGTGCTCTGAAGACCCCTGTGTAATCAGTATAACATTGATTCTTGCAATAGACAAAGATTCAAACAGTCTTCTCGAAAAACCAGGCACACCAACCATGCCACTACCTTCAAGACTTAATAATGCGATGTTGCTCACGCTGGATATACCGCGAATTGCATTGCCATTGCTATCGGGCATCTGCGTAATGGTGGTGCCTTCATCCTGCGGTGCGAATGTATTTTTTATTATTACAGGTATTCCTTTACCTAATACAGGCTGAATGGTGGGTGGATACAATACTTTGGCTCCAAAATGCGAAAGCTCCATTGCCTCCTGGTAAGAAATGGAAGGAATAACTTTAGCGCCGGTCACCCAGCGAGGGTCGGCAGTCATCATACCAGAAACATCTGTCCATATTTCCAACCGCTCCGCATTAAGCGCTTCACCTAAAATGGCAGCGGTATAATCGGAGCCACCACGACCAAGTGTAGTAGTTTCATTATTGGCATCGGCGGCAATAAAACCGGGCACAATCACCAATGGTTCTTTTACCGTTTCAAAATAATCACTCACTAATTTGCGGGTAGCCGGCACGTTTACTACAGCATTGCCAAAATTAGTATTGGTTTGAATAAGCTTTCTTGCATCTTTCCATGCAGTGCTTACACCTGCATTATTAAATGCACCGCTTATAATTTGAGAAGACATCAACTCTCCGTAACTAACAATCCGGTCTTTTGTTCGGGCAGAAAGTTCGCCCAGCAAAAAAACGCCATTGCAGATATCTTCTATTTCATTACACATTTTTTTTACAAGGCTAAGCATGGAGCTTTGCTGTTGTACCGGTATCAATTGCTTTACAGCTTCCAGGTGGCGTTGCTCTATGCGTAATAATTCTTCTTTATATAACTCATTACCGGCAGAAGCAAGTGCCCCCGCATTCAACAATGCATCAGTAGTGCCACCCAATGCAGACACAACCACTATGGTTTTATGTACACTTAACCTGTTCTTTACTATCTCTATTACTTTTTTTATATTATCAGCGCTTCCAACAGAAGTACCGCCGAATTTCAACACCTGCATATTTGATTGTTTGATAAATTAATAATGCCCTGCTCTATCTTTTCAGATAACCGTAGCTGTAAGCCCAAAGGATGATATGCGTGAATTGTACCCTCAACTGAGGGTTGTGGTTGTTGTGGAAATAATGGTAAACGTCGCTGATGAAGTGGCGTTGTTTGAAAACGATATATGTAAATCGTGGTGTACCATTTTATTTTAGAGCGCCGAAGGTAAAGCAGATTTATACAACGGCAAAAAAATTATGCTAACGGAAAGCCTGGTTGTTTTGTTATGCAGCTATCAAAAATAAAGGTAGTGGCAGGAACAATAAGCCCATGGCGGATTACACGAAGAAGAATATTTTACCATTTCAAATTATAAGGGTCAATAATTATCAGAAGACCTGTAATTGCCGCTATTTCAATTAAAATAATTCAACAAAAAGCGTATTTCCTTTTTTTTTAACTAATTTCACGCACTGATTATTGATTGCTTGCCACCTAAGAAATAGATATAACCACTGTTGTTTGCTCAACTATGGTGTAGTTTCCTTATCAATTGACGAAATAATTTAAGCTTTAATTAAACATGGCTAGCTCATCTTCTGCTGCACTTACGCAATTCCAAAACCTGGTAGGCCGTAAATTTCAATTGTACAATAGCTTATTTACCTCATTACCCTTTCACCGTATTGAAAAAACGGGTATTATGCTATCGTTGCTACTTAACTATTGCGAAGAGGGATATGATAATTCACTCAGCCCATCACAAATCATTGACGATTTTTTTAATAAGCAAACCTCGTACATTAAAGAAGAAGAAAAAATTGATTTGCTTTTTCGTTTTGTGCGATATGTAGAAAGACAGGTGGTATTGTTTGATGCGCTTGAAGATGCCGCATTTACTACCGTTAACGATATGAACGGACCTGGTACTTTAAAAAATCTGCAATCGGAGATTGTGCAATTTGATAAAGAAAAACAATTAAAGGAAAAAGCCGATAGCTTTAATATACGCCTTGTTCTTACGGCGCACCCTACCCAATTTTATCCTGGTGCTGTTTTAGGAATTATTCACGATCTCACCAGAGCGATCGCGGAAAATAATATCAACAACATTAATATGTACCTGCAGCAGTTGGGTAAAACGCCTTTCTTCAAGCAACAAAAACCAACGCCTTACGATGAAGCGGTGAGTTTAATATGGTATCTTGAAAATGTTTTTTATCCTGCAGCCGGCAGAATAGTATCTTTCATGAAAAACAACCTGCCCAATGCCATTTCTTCTTCAAACCCAATAATAAGAATGGGTTTTTGGCCGGGAGGTGATAGAGACGGCAACCCATTTGTAAAAACACCCACTACCATAAAGGTAACTTCGGCTTTGCGTGAAAGTGTTTTAAGAGCATATTATTTAGATGTGCGCAGGCTAAAAAGAAGGTTAACATTTAAAGGTGTAGATGTGCCGCTACAGCAACTGGAAGTACGTTTGTATAACAGTGTTTTTGTACCGGGGCATATAAGCGATCTTACCAAGGCCGATATTCTGCAAACCCTGGTTGGCGTAAGAGACACGCTTATTAACGATCATGGCGGACTGTTTCTTGACCTTGTGGAAACGCTAATTAATAAAGTAGAAGTTTTTGGTTTACACTTCGCATCGCTTGATGTTAGACAGGAAAGTAGCGTGCATACAAAAATCACAGAGCAGATAGCTGCAAACAGCGAAGCGCTTCCAAAAAATTATGCCGAACTAAGTAATGCTGATAAGATACAGGCGCTGGTGAATGCTAACGGAACCGCTGATCCTGAATTATTAACCGACGATGTACACAAGGATACGCTTTGTATAATGAGCGCTCTGAAACAAATACAGGCGGCAAACGGAGAAGAAGGTTGCGACCGCTATATCATCAGCCAATGCAACAGCACTTTAAACGCTATTGAAGTGTATGGATTGTTTTTAATGAGTGGCTGGAAAGCAGAAGCATTAACCATAGATATAGTACCGCTTTTTGAAACTATTGACGATTTGCGGCATGCGGCCACTATAATGGAAGAATTGTATACACTTCCTCAATACCGCGATCACCTGCAGCGCAGAAAGAACAAGCAAACTATTATGCTTGGATTTTCTGATGGTACCAAAGATGGCGGCTACCTGATGGCCAACTGGAGTATTTACAAAGCCAAGGAAGAATTAACCGCTATATCAAGACAGTACGGAATCAATGTAGTATTCTTTGATGGTCGCGGTGGCCCTCCTGCAAGAGGTGGTGGTAAAACACATAAGTTTTATTCATCGCTGGGAAAAAATATCGCGAATGAAGAAATTCAACTGACCATACAAGGACAAACAGTAAGTTCAAACTTTGGCACTATTGATTCCGCTCAGTTCAATATTGAACAATTGATTAATGCAGGTATTTCAAACGACCTCTTTGCTTCTCAAAAAGTGGTTTTAAAGGATAGTGAAAAAGATTTGATCCAGCAGTTGTCTGAAATAAGCCTCGACGCTTACATGGAGTTAAAAAATCATCCCACCTTTTTGGAATACTTGGGCCATGCCAGCCCTTTGCGTTTTTATGCAGAGACCAACATCGGTAGCCGTCCCGCAAAACGTGGACCCGGCGGAAAATTATCTCTAAAAGACCTGCGCGCCATTCCATTTGTTGGCGCATGGAGCCAGTTGAAACAAAACGTTACGGGTTATTATGGTGTAGGTACTTCATTTAAACAAATGGAAGAAAAAGGAAGATGGGATGAGATCAAACATTTATATGATCATTCCACTTTTTTCAAAACACTGATTGCAAACTGTGAGATGGCAATGAAGAAGAGCTTCTTCCCAATGACAAGTTTTCTGTCCAAACATCCATTATACGGAGAAATCTGGAATAAAATATACAATGAGTATGAGCTTACCAAAGCGTATATTTTTAAACTCACCGGTAAAAATGAGTTAATGGCGGACTATCCCGTGGAGCAATTATCGGTTCAAATGCGGGAAAGAATAGTATTGCCACTCGTAACCATACAGCAATATGCCATTACCAAAGTGCGTGAAATGGAAGAAACCTTGTTGCAAACGCCATTGAAACAGAATTATGAAAAACTGGTGATGCGTTGTTCATTCGGAATTATTAACGCGGGAAGAAATTCAGCGTAACATAGGAACGGATAATTACAATTGGGTTTATTGCACTATCAGTCATGCGGTCTGATAGTTGTAATAAGTATTTTACTGTCGCGGCATATATCAATGAAGCTTGTTTTATCAATACCCGATAGCCAGATAGAATCAATTTCATCTTTTGTTACATTTGCTCACTAATAATGCAATTAGATGAGTAAAGCGTACACAGTTCCCGCACAAACCCGCATTGGTCATGTACATTTAAAGGTTGCTGATATTGAGCGCTCCATTCAATTTTATTGTGATCTGCTGGGTTTTGAGCTAATGGCAAGATATGGTACACAGGCTGCTTTTATTTCGGCAGGCGGTTATCATCATCATATTGGTTTAAATACCTGGCACAGCAAGGGCGCCCCACCTGCTCCTGTAAACGGCGTGGGGCTTTATCACACAGCCATCCTATACCCTACGCGTAAGGATCTTGCTGTAATTTTTGATCGTTTGCATAAAGCGTCATACCCATTTACCGGTTTTAGTGATCACGGTGTATCTGAAGCGCTTTATCTTGATGATCCGGATGGCAATGGTGTAGAGCTGTATTGGGATAAACCAAAAGAACAATGGCCTTTAAACCCAGATGGTTCGCTTGAAATGTATACACGCATACTTGACCTGAAGGATTTATTAAACGAATTGAATAAATAACGCTTACAAAACATGTTGAATATACGACAGGCAATTATTATACTGTTGATTACAACAACTTACAGTAGCAGTAAGGCACAACAAAACGACAGTACCCGCATCAAAACTTTACTTGTTTTTTTTGATGGACTCAGACCTGACTACATTACGCAGGAAAACATGCCTAACCTGTTTGCATTTAAAAAACAGGGAGCATATGGCAAGCAACATCATAGTGTATTCCCCACCGTTACCCGCGTTAACGCGGCATCGTATGCCACAGGAAGTTACCCCGCCACACATGGGCTGGTAGGCAACGAAGTATATTTTCCAAAAGTAAATCCTCACTCAGGCTTAAGCACAGGAAATGCCAATAACCTGATGACTATAAATAAATCAGAGGATGGTCATTTGCTTACAACGCGTTCATTGGGAGAACTTTTAACCAATGCCGGCGAAAGTATGATGGTATTCAGTTCTGGCTCTACGGGACAAGCCTTCCTGCAAAATCATACAGTGGGTAATGGTATGATCGTAAACCCGGAGATGATATTACCTGTTGACAAAAAAGATATGGTGATAAATGCTGTCGGAAAAATTCCAGAAGAAAATGAAACAGATAACCGTGCCTGGCATGAATGGACCACAAACGCTTTGATCCATTTTGGATTGGCTGATAATGGCCCTTTAGTGAGCGCTATCTGGTTTTCAGATCCGGATGGCGCTGCGCACAACAAAGGGATAGGCTCACCTGAAGCTATACGATCCATAAAAACAGTAGATGAACAGTTTGGAAGAATTGTAGCTCATCTTCAAAAAAGCGGTTTATTGCAGCATTATAATATTATTGTTTCTGCCGATCATGGTTTTGTTACGTATGAAGGCAAACATGATCTGACTGATTTTCTTATTGAACAAAAACTAAAAGAAAGCAAAACCTCCGACGATGTGATTATAGCGGATGCCGCAGTATATGTAAAAGATCACGATCCGCAGGTAATACAAAAAATTGTAATCGCATTACAGCAACAGGAATGGATAGGCGCGATTTTTACGAAAGGGAAAAACAAGGGCGACATGAAAGGAAGCGTTCGGGGAACATTGTCATTTGAGTCCATACATTGGGATCATCCCCGATCCGGCGATATATTGGTTGATGTAAACTGGAATGATAATAAGAACGAAAAAGGGTATGCAGGCACAAGTTTTTCTCGGGGAGTAGCCGGACATGGAAGCATTAGTCCTTATGAAATTCACATAGCATTAATCGCTTCGGGACCGTCATTTAAGAAGTCATTTGAAAGTAATTTCCCGACTTCAAATGTAGATATAGTGCCAACCATTTTATACCTCAATCATATAAAAGGCTGGGAAAATATGGATGGACGTGTAATGAGGAAGTTTCTTTCAAACCAGAAGATAAAACCGCTATTCCCTGTAACAAAAACTGTGGTTACTGAAACAAAGATCAATCAGCTTAAATACAAATTATCATTAACTGCAACTGCAATAGGTAAAAGTGTATATGTTTATTATGCCCTATATGAAAGATGAAGATGGCTGAAATAACAAAAAGCAGAATTTATCTTTTATTAATCTTTAGCAGGCATTTTGTATTTTCGCCTCGTGAAAAAATTTACCGCAATATTCTTTATGGGTGTATACCTGATGGTATTTTGCGAATGTCACCAGTTTTTCAAGATCCCTTTTTTGTTGCAACATTTCCAAAAGCATGTGCAGGCTGATCCTGCTATGAGTTTTGGTAAGTTTGTGCAGATACACTATTTGTCTTCAGCGGTAATTACAGACGATTTTAGCCAGGATGAACAACTTCCATTCAGATGTGTACATTGTAACACCATAAACATTACCTGTTATGTTTATGAACCCGTTTCGTTACATATTTCACCGCCTTTGTTATTAACAGGAACCTTTTATAATTACGACGAAACCAATAAGGCGCAACTCGCTTCCTTCGACATCTTTCAACCTCCACGGTATTCCTGCTAAAATTTTATTTACACCAGTTTGTTAATTGCAACCAGCTATTTTGATGGTGATGTTGTTGTGTATATGCAATGACAAGGTGTATCATACTATCCCTAATTTTAAAGCAGTATTTTGGATTATTTATTTCATTTTCCGAAGGCTGTAAAATTAAAGACAACAATTATGTTGAATTCCATTATTAGCTTTTCCATAAGGAATAAGTTGATCGTAGGGTTATTTACCATAGGGCTTATTATTGCAGGCATAATAAATCTTGCAAAGCTTCCCATTGACGCATTGCCGGATATTACCAGCAACCAGGTACAGGTTATAACGGTATCGCCTACACTCGCAGCGCCTGAAGTAGAGCGATTGATCACCTTCCCACTTGAACAAGCCAATGTTAATATACCCGGCTTAAAAGAGATAAGATCTATTTCCCGTTTTGGGTTATCGGTAATCACCATAGTGTTTAATGATGATATAGACGTGTATTGGGCCAGGCAACAGGTAGCGGAAAGATTGAATACTGCTAAAGATCAAATTCCAGCAGGAACGGGAAGTCCTGAACTGGCGCCTGTTACTACAGGTATTGGCGAAGTATATCAGTATGTGCTCCGCCCACAAAAAGGGTATGAAGGTAAATATGATCTTGCCGAGCTAAGATCAATACAGGACTGGATTGTGAGGCGACAACTGCTGGGTACACCAGGAGTAGCCGACGTGAGTAGCTTTGGCGGTTATCTTAAACAATATGAAATAGCTATTCAGCCAGACAGGCTAAAAAGCATGAACATCACAATTTCGGATTTATTTTCCGCGATAGAAAAAAACAATCAGAACTCAGGTGGAGCGTATATTGAAAAAGGTCCAAACGCATTGGTTATCCGAACAGAAGGAATGGTGAAAACTATTGAAGCAATTGGAAATATTTTTGTTCGGCATACAGCTACAGGTGTTCCCGTTTTTGTGAAAGATATAGCTGAAGTACGTATTGGACACGCTATACGATACGGCGCCATCACTTTTAAAAATCAGGGTGAAGTAGCGGGAGCTGTAATACTAATGCTGAAAGGAGCTAATGCTGCTGAAGTAATTAAAAACGTAAAAAACAGGATTGAACAAATTAAGAAAACATTGCCCGAGGGTATTGTACTGGACACTTTTTACGATCGCACCAAAATGGTTAACAGCGCCATCAACACCGTAAGAAACAACTTGATTGAAGGTGCATTGATCGTGATTTTAATTCTCGTGCTTTTCCTGGGTAATATGAGGGCAGGACTGATCGTAGCGTCTGTTATTCCATTAGCTATGCTTTTTGCCATTGTGCTGATGAATGTTTTTAAAGTTTCCGGTAACCTTATGAGTTTGGGCGCGTTAGATTTTGGATTAATTGTTGACGGCGCTGTGATTATTGTGGAAGCGGTTTTGCACAGGCTATTTCAAAGCGAAGGATTTAAAGGCGTTACTGTTTTATCTCAACAAAAACTGGATGACGAAGTAGAAAATGCTTCATCCAAAATGATGAAATCTGCCGCGTTTGGGCAAATCATTATCTTGATGGTGTATCTGCCAATTTTAACGCTTACGGGCATTGAAGGCAAGATGTTTACACCAATGGCTCAAACAGTATCCTTTGCTTTGATAGGCGCTTTCCTGCTATCGCTGACTTATGTGCCCATGATGACCGCACTTTGCCTGAACAAGAAGGTTACACACAAAAAATCACTATCAGATAAAATGATGGCGCGGCTTGAGCGGGTGTATAATCCTTTATTAGCTGGAGCGCTCAAATTTCCTAAACTGATTGTGGGTGCATCCCTATTATTGTTTGCCATAGCAGTTTGGTTGATGACTCGATTAGGTGGAGAATTTATTCCAGAGCTGAATGAGGGTGATTTTGCCGTTGATGCCAGATTAATGACAGGCAGTTCATTAACTGAAACTATTCAGATAACACAAAAAGGTGTTGACATTTTGCAAAAACGTTTTCCTGAAATAGAAAAAATTGTTACCCGCATTGGCTCAAGTGAGATCCCAACAGATCCCATGCCTGTTGAAATGACAGATATCATGATCTCGCTCAAACCGCAGAAAGAATGGACTTCGGCTTCAACACCAGATGAACTGGCGGATAAAATGAGCGCTGCTTTGCAGGAGGTGCCAGGGCTTACTGCCGGTTTTCAATTCCCCGTACAAATGCGTTTTAACGAATTGATTTCAGGTGCCAAGCAGGATATAGTATGCAAAATTTTTGGTGAGAATCTCGACAGCCTTGCTGTTTATGCAAACAGGTTAGGTGAAATGGCTAAAAGTATCAATGGTGCAAAAGATATTTATATTGAGGCAATAACCGGGTTACCACAAATTGTGGTGCGGTATAAACAGGATGCTATGGCGCACTATCAATTGAATGTGTCAGACATTAATCAACTGATCAGAACTGCTTTTGCCGGAGAAAGTGCGGGCACGTTGTATGAAGAAGAACGCAGGTATGATATTGTAGTTCGTTTGCAAAACAACGCAAGGAAAGATATAAGAGATATACAGGAATTGCTTATTCCAACACCTATGGGTACACAGGTTCCTTTGTACCAGGTGGCAGATGTAAATATAGAAGAAGGTCCTAACCAGATTCAAAGAGAAGATGCTAAACGAAGGATTATAGTGGGATTTAATGTAAGAGGACGGGATGTTGAATCGGTGGTAAATGAATTAAGTGAAAAGGCGGGCAATGAACTCAAAATTCCGTCTGGTTATTTTATTAAATACGGAGGGCAGTTCCAAAACCTGATAGAAGCCAAACAGCGGTTATACATTACTGTTCCTGCAGCACTCCTGCTTATATTAGTAATGCTCTATTTTGCTTTTGGGTCTCTCAAGCAAGGGCTGCTCATTTTTTCAGCTATCCCCTTATCCGCCATAGGTGGCGTTTTTGCACTATGGGTAAGAGCAATGCCTTTCAGTATTTCGGCAGGTGTTGGATTTATCGCTCTCTTTGGGGTTGCTGTATTAAATGGGATTGTATTAATCTCCGAATTTAACCGATTAAGGAAAAGTGGACTGCAAAATATTAAACAGATCATCATGCAAGGAACAAATACCCGGTTGCGCCCGGTGTTGATGACAGCCAGCGTAGCATCATTGGGATTTTTACCCATGGCGTTAAGTCACAGCGCAGGCTCAGAAGTACAGCGTCCTTTGGCTACTGTGGTAATTGGCGGCCTGGTTACGGCAACCATTCTCACACTGGTAGTATTGCCTGTATTGTATATGTGGTTTGAGAAAGTTAAAGTTAAACCTGCTGTAACTATAGTTCCAACGGCGTGCATTGCCTTTATACTGTTCAGCACAACAGCCGCTGCGCAACAAAAGCAGCCGCTGGAAGAACTCCTGAAGCGTGCTGTTGAAAACAACCTCAGTTTGCAATCCGCAAAAAAGCAGGCAGATTATTGGGTGCAACTGCAAACAGGTGTATTTGATCCACCTAAAACACAAATTGGTGCGGAGTATGGATCAATTAATAGTATGCAAAATGATACGCGTTTATTTGCCGGTCAGGCGTTTGGGTTGCCTGTGGTATATAGAAGTCATCGCAACCTTTACAATGCGCATGAACAATTGCAAAAACAATACGCCGGTTTGAAAAAAATAGAAATTGAAAAGGAAGTCAGGATTGTATTTTATCAATTGGTTGATATACTGGAAAGGCAAAAGCTGTTGCAGCAACTGGATTCTGTATATAGCCGTTTTGCGCAGGCTGCTTCACTCAGGCTTAGTACAGGCGAAAGTAATGTGCTTGAAAAAACAACTGCTGACGCGCAATTGCAGCAATTACAGTTACAAATGCAATACACCGAATCAGATATAAAAAAATTACAGCAACGCCTTCAGCTTTTACTAAACACAACAGATTGGATATTGCCGCAATATGATTCTCCTAAAATGGATTTAAGGTCCCTGCCTGATACTGATGCCGTAGCATCACATCCACTGGTTGTGTATAATGTCTTCGAGGAAAAGGTTGCGTTGGCTAATACGGCAGTAGAAAAAGCAAAACTGAATCCTGATTTTTCTGTTGCTTATAACAATCAATCTATTATTGGCTATCAAAGTACGGATGGCGTTATGCAAAAATATTATGGCGCTGCACATCGTTTTCATTTTGTAAATCTTTCTGTAGAAGTGCCCTTATTTACAAGGGCAGCCAAGGCAAGAGTAAAAGCCGGAAAAGTAAATGAAGATGTAGCACGTATAAATACAAAAGTTGCAGAACAGCAAATAAAGTACAGTATAACACAACTGCTCGAAGAGTACAGCAAACAGCAGCATAGCATTAATTATTATGAAACAACGGGGCTCAAACAAGCTGATTTGATAATAGCATCTGCCAAATTGAGTTTTCAGAATGGCGAAATCAGCTACCTGGAATGGACCATGTTGATGAATAACGCGGTAACCATTCAACTCAACTATATTGAAGCCCTTAAAGCATTTAACAACACGCTTATAGAACTTAATTATTTAACAGCCAAATAAAAGCAATGCGCACATCATTATATATCATCACCACAATATTACTTTTCTCCTGCTCTTCTGCTCCAAAAGAAAAACCAGCAGAACATGTTGAAAAAACAAATGACAGCATAACACTTACCGATGAGCAAATAAAAAATGCAGGTATCGAAACAGATACTGTTGGCTTTCACGTTATCAGTAATGAATTAAAAGTGAATGGCTTGGTAGATGTACCTCCGCAAAACATCGTATCTGTTAGTTTTCCTTTAGGCGGGTATTTAAAAAGCACCGACCTTTTGCCTGGAATGCATGTAGCTAAAGGAGAGATTATAGCTACCATGCAGGACCAATCGCTGATACAATTGCAGCAGGACTACCTGGTTGCTAAAGCAAAGCTGCAATATCTTGAAAAGGATTTTGAGCGTCAGAAAATGCTGAATGAAAACAAAGTAAATGCAGACAAAATATATCAACAGGTACAATCAGAATTTGCAGCGCAGAAGGTACAAACCAGAGGTTACGAAGAAAAGCTGAAATTAATCGGAATCAATCCTGATAAACTTACCGATCAAACGCTTTCGCGTAATGTTCCAGTTTACTCTCCTATCAATGGCTTTGTTTCAAAAGTAAATGTAAACATAGGTAAATACGTTAATCCCTCTGATGTTTTGTTTGAATTGATCAACCCTGATGATATACATGCTGCATTAACTGTTTTTGAAAAAGATGTGAGCAAAGTAAAACAAAAACAAAAAGTGATGCTAACGTTTGTTGATGATCCTGCAACACAATACGAGTGCGAAGTAATATTAGTTACAAAGAATGTTGATAACGACCGCAGCGCATTGGTTCATTGTCATTTTGAAAAAAAACCAAAGCAGCTATTGCCCGGCATGTTTGTAAGCGCTGTGATAAACCTGGGAGATACAAGAACGATAGCGGTACCCGAAGCGGCAGTGGTAAGTTATAATACACAACAATATATTATTGAAAGAGTAGCCGATAAGACTTTTAAGCTATTACCAGTAGAAAAAGGAACAACTTCATCGGGATTAACTGCTTTAATAAACAATGAAGCGCTTTCAGGAAAAACAGTTATCACCAAAAACGCGTATACCATTCTGTCAAAAATAAAAAATGCACAGCAGGATGACCATTGATACCAGATAGTTGTGGTTATATTTACACACTCCGACGCAAAATAGCACGTAATAGCACGATAAATATTTTAAAGTGCTGTATTGGCGGGCTTATAAGTGTTTAAAAATAAAGGCATAGAATTGTATTTATATGTTATCAGCATAAAACTGATGATATATGAAAAATATAATTGCATGCTGTGTATTGTTGCTTGCTTTAGGTAATAATAGTCCGGCTCAAACAAACACAATAGACACTTTGCCTCCACCCTACGCCACGTCTTCTTCCATGAACTTTAGTAATGTAAAAGGATGGAAAGATGATGAAAAACCAGTTGCACCAGCAGGTTTTACTGTTACAAAATATGCTGAGGGGTTTCAGAATCCACGATGGATGTATGTGCTGCCCAATGGAGATCTTTTGGTGGCTGAAGCCAACACACCCCATGGCTTTTTTGAAAAAGTAGGAGCTGCTATTATCGGCGCTAATAAATCGAACGATATGCGTAAAAGCGCAGATCGCATTACATTGTTGAGAGATACAGACCATGACGGCAAACCAGATATACGTACTACTTTTTTAAAAGAGTTGAATCTTCCCTTCGGCATGCTGCTGCTAAAAAATAAATTTTAAATTTCAAATACCGATGGACTATGGGTATATCCTTATAAAAAAGGACAAACAGCGATAACTTCCGCAGGAAAAAAATTGCTTGACCTTCCCGCAGGTAAACACAATAGGCACTGGACAAGAAATATTATTACCAATGCAAAAGGAACTAAAATATATATCGCTATTGGCTCTGGCAGTAATGTGGCAGAGAACGGATTTGATAATGAAAAGGACAGGGCAAGAATCTGGGAAATTAATCCGGATGGTACAGGTTTAAAAGTGTACGCAACCGGCATCAGAAACCCAGTAGGAATGGATTGGGCTCCAGGTACTAAAACTTTGTGGACATCGGTAAATGAACGCGATGAATTAGGAGATGAGCTTGTGCCGGACTACTTTACTTCTGTACAGGAAGGTGGATTTTACGGATGGCCTTACAGCTATTATGGACAACATATTGACCCGCGGATAAAAAAAGAAGAGCAGGATTCAACTCTCGTAAGCAAGGCCATTGTGCCTGATGTTTCATTGGGCTCACATACTGCATCGTTAGGATTACTGTTTTACAAAAAGAAAAGTTTTCCCAAACATTACCAGGGAGGCGCTTTTATAGCACAGCATGGTTCATGGAATAAATCCAGGCTTGCAGGTTACAGGGTAATATTTATTCCTTTTGAAAATGGCAAACCTTCCGGCAGACAGGAAGATTTTTTGACCGGATTTATAGTTGATCCTGCCGAAGATGAAGTCCATGGTCGTCCTGTTGGGCTAACTACTTTACCGGATGGCGCTTTATTGGTAACCGATGACACGAGCGACACAATATGGAAAATAAATGCCGACTAACTTTTAACTACTGAATTGATGTATTTGCATTAGTAAGCATCGGGCAAATGATTGATACGTGAATTAGCGTGGTAGAAGCTGAGCCAGCACCAGCAAGAATGGTAGAGATAAAAAGCATAAGAAACAAGTTGGTATATTTGTTTCTCATCTGCTATAAGCCTGCAAACCGCATTAGTTCAAATCTTGCTACATTTGGTAATGACTTACACCCCGGAGCAGTTTCACACACTTAGAGATGAATTTTTAAAACTAACGCAGCCATACGGCGCAGATGAACCGGTGAGCTCAAATATGTGGAACGAGATTAACATTCAATACACTCAAAGGCATCGTGCTTATCATACACTTCATCATCTTGAAAACATGCTGATTGAATTGAATGGCATCAAAGATGAGATAGAAGACTGGGATGCGACTCTCTTCGCATTGTTTTATCATGACATTATTTACAATGTTACAAAAAAGAATAATGAAGAAAAAAGCGCTGCATTAGCTGATAAAAGACTATCTGCTATCCATTTCCCTACAGACAGAAAGTTGAGGTGTATTAATAGCATACTGGCAACAAAAGCGCACGGGGACAGTAGTGACAGCGATACCAACCTCTTTACAGACACAGATCTTTGCATACTTGGAGCATCACCGGAAAAGTACAAAACGTATTGTAATCAGGTGAGAAAAGAATACAGCCTATATCCTGACTTTTTATACAATCCGGGCAGAAAAAAAGTGTTGCAACATTTTCTTTCAATGGAGCGTATTTTTAAGACAGATCATTTTTACAATCATTATGAGCAAGATGCAAGGGTTAATATATTGAATGAAATAGAAATGCTCTAAAGCCTGAACTTATTATAAACTTCAAAAGATGATTACAGCAACTGCTTTCAGAAAACTCGCACTTTCGTTTGAAGGAGTAATAGAACAACCTCATTTTGAAAAAGCATCTTTTCGAATAAACAAGAAAATATTCGCCACGTTTTCTGAAGCAAATAGTACAGTAGTAATAAAATTGTCAGAAAAGGAACAGTCCGTATTTTGCGCTTTTGATAGCGATATCATTTATCCGGTTGCTAACAAATGGGGCAAGCAAGGATGGACAATGATCAATTTGAAAAAAGTAAAAACAGCCATGCTGCAAGATGCGCTTGAAGTAGCCTATAATGAAGTAGCTGCAAAGAAATAATAACATATAAATGTTCATTTAAAAGTATGATAAAGCATTCCGTAATTTTTAAGCTCAAATTTTCCAAAGGATCTCCTGAAGAAAAAGTTTTTTTTGAAAAAGCAAAGCAATTGGTGCGTATACCAGGCGTTCAAAACTTTGAATGCCTGGAGCAGTTCAATCCTAAAAATAAATTTGAGTATGGGCTTTCTATGGAATTTGCAAATGAAGAACTATACAATCAATACAACAATCATCCAGACCACACAGCTTTTGTACGGGAAAACTGGATGAAGTATGTAGAAGATTTTCTTGAAATTGACTATAGGGCATTAGAGGTGTAAGATTAAGGGTATAAGCCAGAGGGATAAAAAAATAATCTTTTATTTTTTTTCAGTTGCTAATGCTTCCCTGAAATACTTGAAAGGAACAAACAACATCCCGAAACATTCTCCGTCTTCTTTTCCCAGATGTTTGTGATGCATTTTGTGCGCCCTGCGTATAGCGCGGAGATAAATACTGTTGGAATTTCTGAATAATTTAAACCGTTGATGAATAAAAACATCGTGTACTAAAAAGTACGCCAGTCCGTATGAAGTAATACCGATAGCAACCCAAAGTAATATTGGAATCTTTGCAAACCCGCTTATTAAAAACAAGGCAATGCCGGGTATAGCGAATATCAGGAAGAAAAAGTCATTCTTCTCAAAAAAACCTTCTTCTTCTTTGTGATGATGATCTTTGTGGAGTTTCCAAAGTAATCCATGCATAATATACTTGTGTGTAAACCAGGCTACACACTCCATCATTACAAACGCTGCTATCATTACCAATATGTTCATGTAATTGCAATTGAACCAGGAAAAATCTCCTGGATAACTTTTGTTCTGTAATCAAAAATATCGCTTAATTTTTGCTTTACAGTTAAATTATGTGCCAACTGCCCCAATAAACCTAACGGTAAAGTGTAAGTAACTGTATCGCTCATTATGGTATTATCTCCCTCCTGTTTAAACCGATGCTCATGTCTCCAGTATTTATAGGGACCTGCTTTTTGCTCATCAGCAAAAAAGTAAGGATGTTCTACATCTTTTATTTCGGTTGTCCAATGCATAGGTATCCCTAACAGAGGTACTACAGTGTAATCTATTAATAAACCCGAATATATTTTTGCTGGAAGATCTTTGGTGAGTACGGTAAACTTCATGCTTGATGGAGTGATCTTTGAGAGGTTATTGGGGTTAACAAAAAACGACCATGCTTCATTAATAGAAGTATTCAGTCTTGTTGTTCTATGTAAAGTATACGATTTCATTATTGTGCTTTATATCAAGTTTAATTGATGTTTATGTATACACTTGAACATCAAACCTATTTTTTGAATATCAGGAATACGGATACGTGCATTCAGAATTTCGTGAGGCGGCGCATTCTTTATACACTTGTTCTTAAATTTATCGGCAGTTGCCTCATGCCATTCATCGCTACAGCAAATTCCTGTTTAATTTCAATTTCTATTTCTATTTTTCTTCTATCTTCTTTTGTAAAATTACGAAGGTTTATCTCAGGAAAGTAGTTGCTGCCTGATTCCTCTCTATCAGCCTTTACATCTCTTAAAAATATACTACCGTGCGGCTATCCTGCTGCATTTTTCTGAAAGAGTGTGGAATAATGCCTTCATATTTATTTAGTATTCAGTCGCGAAATATAATCTGCCACTACCTGACCTGAAATGATGGATGGAGGTACGCCGGGGCCGGGAACGGTAAGCTGACCGGTATAAAACAAATTTTTTATTTTTTTGCTCCTGATCGCCGGTTTCATAAAAGCGGTTTGCATTAAGGTATTGGCAAGTCCATACGCGTTTCCCTTATACGAATTATAATCACTTACGAAATCGCTGCTTGTATAGCTTCGTTTATAAATAATATTTTCTGAAAAATCTTCGCCACAAAAAACCGCCATTTTTTTAATAATATCCCCGTAATACCTGTCAATAATATCGTTGGTTGGCGTTAGCCCTGCCGCAACAGGTATCAATATAAATAAATTTTCCATTCCTGGCGGAGCTACGCTGGCATCTGTTTTAGATGGACAGCAAACATAAAACAACGGTTTTTCCGGCCAGGATGGCTGCTCGTAAATAGCTTTGGCGTGTTCTGTAAAGGCTTCTTCAAAAAATAAATTATGATGCAGCAGCCGCGGTAATTTTTTGTTCACTCCTATATAAAAAATAATACTGGATGGCGCCATTGTCCTTTTTTCCCAGTATTCAGGAGAATAGGTTCTGTCTTCTTTATCCAATACCTGCTGTTCAATGTGATGATAGTCCGCAGATGCTACCAGTATATCAGCAGTTAAATTTTCATTGTGCGTAGTTACCTCAATTTGTTTATTGACTGCAGACCGAATACTTCCCACGGGTTTGTTCAATTGTATATCCACTCCTTTTTCCATGGCTAAGTCCGTCATCGCCTGTACCAGTTTATACATACCGCCTATGGGATACCAGGTACCAAGGCTGATATCGGCGTAATTCATTAAACTATACAATGCAGGCGTTTTAGAGGGCATGGCTCCGAGAAACAACACCGGGAATTCGAGTAACTGTAAAATGCGGGGATCTTTAAAATAACGACGGATATGTTTTGAAAAAGATTGCAACAGGTCGAGCCTGAACATAGCGCTCCATACACGCCTGTCAATAAACTCGCTTATATGCAATGAAGGTTTATACACAAAATCATTCATGCCGGTTTCATATTTGTACTTCGCTTCTTTTAAGAATTGATCTAACTTACCGGCACTTCCCTTTTCATTTTTTTCAAACAAGCTTCTCAGCGATTCATAATCTGCGGGCATTTCCCACACATCATCTTTACCAAATATTACCTGGTAAGATGGATCCAGTCTTTTCAACTCAAAATAATCAGCACTAGATTTTCCAAAACGGTTAAAATATTTTTCCATTACATCAGGCATCCAATACCAGCTCGGACCCATATCAAAGGAAAAACCGTTTGCATTAAATAGTCTTGCCCTACCGCCGGTTTGATCATTTTTTTCAAGTATGGTAACCTCAAAACCATATTGAGCAAGCGTGGTAGCAGCGCTTAGACCTGAGAAGCCAGCGCCTATTACTATTGCAGTTTGTTTTTGAACAGGAGATTGCATTATGCAATGAAAATAAAGGAATTTGTTTATTTACTTTATAATAAATGCGATTATTTACACACATTGAAGATGTGAAATTGTTGGTAGAATTGTTTTATATCAAATGGCGATTAGTATTCCCACATATGAATCGTTGCCCAAAATGTTACTTTGGGGGTTGAAGCCAAAAAGTAATAAAGGGCATAAAATTTTAAAAAGCATTTTTTACCAGGAACAGAAAATTCAGAACCAAAATGTAACTATCACTCTTTTATAAAACGCCTCACTTCTGTTTTACCTTCTTTTAATATACGTACAATATATACTCCTGAAGAAAGATTATTCAGTGGAATATTATAGACCGTAGTTCCAGATGGGATTGTCTTTTTGTACACCATCTGCATAGCAACATTTAATACTTCCAATACCGTTCGGTCTTTAACAGGTTTATTGAAATACATTTTTACATAATTGTGCGCTGGTACAGGTGCAAGGAAAATATTTGAAGCATTATCAATCGTAAAACTGATAATATTACTGTAGGTGATGGTTCCGTCAAGATCTGTTTGTTTAAGTCTGTAATAATGCTTGCCTGCTCCGGGTTGCTTATGTATATAGTCATAAATGTGACCGCTCTCTGTATCACCCAAAGAAGCTACATTGCCTACAAAATTGAAATCCTTTCCGTCTCCGCTTATTTCTATTTCAAAGCCACGGTTATTCTTTTCGAAAGAGGTTTCCCATTGTAAAACTACATCTCCTGCATTGGTGACATTTCCAGATAAGCGGGTAAGCCTGATAGGTAGTGTAACAGTATTGTTTGTTAAAAAGAAATGACTGAACCCGGTAAAGGATGCGGTAAATACAGTGATGTTAGTTCCTAATGTTGTTACCGTAGGCGTAACAATGATGGTGTTGGTTCCATCGGCACCTGCCGCAGAAGCTGCCGAGGTTTTAGCCATTCTGATATTGGCAGTATTGGTTCCATCCAGCTCACTGTTGTCAAAATATAAAGAAACAGTATAACCTGTAGTACTTCCATTGGTTGTGGGTGTTATGGCGAATACCTTTGCAGAGCGTTTTCCTCCAAAGAAATTTAACCAGGTAGTTCCGGCTTCTTCTACGGCAGTGGTAACACAGCCTAAGGTATTGCTGGCGCTGTATACTCTTGCCATTAGTTTTTTATTGGCAGACGAATAAAAATATTCGCTGCTGCCTGTGCCTTCGTGTAAAACAGCAGACGCTACAGCCGTTTCAATTGGAGTGCCTGTAATATCTATTCCTATTTGCACAATGGGTTTTCTGCCGCTACCAAAATAATTTACCGTGGAAAAGCTGCCGCTACAATCTATGCCGGACTGATAGATAAGATTTCCATCTGCGCTGGCAGAACCATCAGTATAAGTAGCCACATTATCTTTTCCACCTGTGCCGCTGGTAGTACCATTATCATAACACATTTCAATCACAACACTGCTTTGCCCATCCCAGCTAAAATCAGGAGAAAAATTAAATGTATTCCAGCCCGCTACTGTGGTATAAGACGCGTTAGAATACACAGTAGTTAAACCAGATTGAGGATATACATACCCCTGCACAAGATTTGTAGTGGTGGTGTTACCTGATTTTATAACCAGGTTGCTAAAAGGGCGTGTAGTGTTTTTGGCTCCTATAAATAATCCAAGGCTTTTTATAGAACCGGCACTTATTCCAAGCGCTTTCAGTTCGGTAGCGGTATATAAAAATTGTTGTCGTTGCTTTTGTTGTGTGGCGTCAAATGGAGCGCTGTTGATATATGCAGTACC
>JBGALP010000050.1:0-24890 GCA_044223805.1 Agriterribacter sp. | reverse complement strand
ACCCATCAAAACAATTGCAGATCATGTGCATTGGTTGGGCAATCGTGGGCCGCATGCGGGTAATGGACGATCAGGCGCTGCAGGTGGCGGACATGCGCATGCAGGAGCGATGATATATTTGGGTGGGGATAGTTGGCCTGCTGCATACCACAACAATATATTCATGAATAATATTCACGGCAGCAGGGTGAATGTTGATAATCTGTCACGTAACGGTTCCGGCTACACGGGAAAACACGGTAAAGACTTTTTGCTTACCAACGATTCCTGGTCGCAATGGCTCAACTTCAGGTATGATGCTTCCGGTTCAGTGTTTGCCATTGACTGGTACGATAAGAACCAATGTCATAGTCCTAATCCGGATGTGCATGATAAAACCATGGGCAGAATATTTAAGATCAGCAATGCGAATGACAAATGGGTAAAGGTTGATCTATCTAAGCAAACAGATATGGAACTCGTGAATAACCAATTGAATAAAAATGACTGGTATGTAAGGCAATCAAGATTGTTGTTACAAAAACGAGGACCTAACGCTGAAGTACATGCGGCATTGAAAAAAATATTGAATGAGAATCCTGATGTTACCCGCAAGCTGCGTGCTTTATGGGCGCTGCACGTAACCAAAGGATTAAATGAAGATGAATTGATAGCGCTGTTATCGAACGAAAGCGAATATATAAGAGGATGGGCGGTGCAAATATTAGCTGAAGGAAATAGTATTTCAAGCAAAACAATGGAGCAGTTTACCCGTTTAGCCAAGTCAGATCCTTCTGCAATGGTGAGAGTGTACCTGATTTCTGCGGCACAAAGAATAGATAAAACGCAGGCTTGGGCATTGCTCGAACTATTATATCAACATGCAGAAGATAAGGATGATCATAACATTCCTCTTATGCTGTGGTATGCACTGGAACCGTTTGTAAAAGATCAGCCGCAGAAAGCGCTTGAACTTGCATCAAAAACGCCTATCACTCAAACATTGAAATATACCGTACAAAGGATCGCCGATATGAATACGCCCGAATCAAAGAAATTACTGGAATCATTTCTCCCAACACTGGATCATGCAGGTGGTGAGCAGCAACATGAAATAATGGGTATTATCAGTAAGTTGATAGGAAAGTAACCCTTTCTTTATTAGCATTCGTGTAAGTATAAGGTTGTTTTTACACCATTCAACCTGCTTAATTTGTTTTTGCTTGCCTGCTTAATGTACGTATGTTTGTACATATAAGATTTATTATACACACCTTTATAAAATGATTGGTTAAACTCAACCATTATGAAAAGTAATAAACATTGGGTTGTATTATCAGCGGTTGTAATGATTGCTTCATTTTGTTATGCCCAGCAAAAACAGCCTGTTGATTACGCAGATCCTTTATTAGGAACTTCGGAATCGAGGTGGATGCTGAACCCCGGCGCTACCATGCCTTTTGGAATGGTGCAGTTGAGTCCGGATAACCAGGGCAACGTGTGGAAGTCGGGCTATGAGTATACGCTGAATAATGTGGGTGGATTCAGTCATATCCATTCGTGGACGATGTCCGGATTATCTGTTATGCCAACAGTTGGTGTGCTGAATACTAAAATGGGGCCTGCTGATGGACCAACAACAGGGTGGACAACGGGCTACCGATCCCGCGTAGATAAATCAACAGAAAAAGCAAGTCCTGGTTATTATGCTGTTACATTACTGAACGGTAATATCAATACAGAATTAACCGCCACTACCCGCGCAGGATTTTTTCGCTTTACTTATCCCGAAGCGGTTGAAACAAACATCCTGATGGATCTTGAATTCTTTACAGAGTATACACCTAAAATTCTTGATGTACAAATCACCAAAGTAAGCGATACAGAAATTGAAGGATACTCAAAACAGCAATCAGACTGGAATGAATATACGGTTCACTTTGTAGTGCGCTTTAATAAAAAGATGGAAGATTTTGGAGGATGGACGGGTAATGATATTTTGAAACACACCGCTGCTATAAAAGGTAAGGGTGACGTTGGCGGCTATGCGCACTTTAACACCAAACCGGGTGAACAGCTATTGATGCAAACAGGCATTTCGCTGGTAAGCATCGCACAGGCAAGATTGAATCTTGAAACAGAAATGAACCCCTTTAACTGGGATTTTGACGCGGTTAAAAGCAATGCACGCAAAGTATGGAACGACTTATTAAGTAAGATAGAAATAGAAGGAGGTACAGAAGATAACCGCAAAAAGTTTTATACCAATCTGTATCGGTCGTATGTAGCCCGCACTACCTGGAGTGATGTGAATGGAAAATATATGGATGTGTGTGAACAGGAACGCCAGGCAGCGCCTGGCTCGCCTGTATATGGCTGCGACGCGTTCTGGAACACATTCTGGAACCTGAATCAATTGTGGACGTTGGTAAATCCAGACCTTGCAAGTACATGGGTAAAATCGTTACTCGAAATATATAAATACGGAGGTTGGTTACCTAAAGGACCGGCAGGCATAGAGTACTCTGGTATTATGGAAGCATCACATGAAATCGCTTTGATAGTAAGTGCCTATCAAAAGGGTATTCGTGATTTTGATGCGGAAACAGCGTTTAAGGCAATGGTGCATCAGCAGTCTGTGCAGGGCGTTAATCATGAATGTGGAGGATTTGCCGGAAATAAGTTTTTTGATTCTTATCTTAAGCTGGGTTATGTACCTAACGAAGAAGGGCAAGTGAGCAATACGCTGGAATACGCCTATGATGATTGGTGTGTAGCCCAAATGGCAAAAGCATTAGGAAAGAAAAAGGAATACGACAGTTTTATAAAAAGAGCCGGTAATTATAAAAATGTGTTTGATACTACAACCAGATACATCCGTACCAGGCATAAAGATGGAAGCTGGGTGAAGGAGTGGAGCCCTTATTGTTGTACTTCGTTTAATGGGCCAGGTTATCTGGAAGGTAATGCATGGCAGTATAGCTTTTTTAACCCGCACGATGTGCAGGGCATTTTAAACCTGATGGGTAAAGATGAATTCAATAAAAGGTTGAATGAAGGGTTTGAAAAATCTGCTAAGTTTAATTTTAATGCTGATGGAGATTTATACGATCTGGTACCCATCAATCACGGTAACCAGCCAAATATGCAGGCAGCATGGTTGTTTAATTATTCAGGCAAACCCTGGCTCACACAAAAATGGACGCGTGAGATTATGAATAAATATTACGGCACTACAGCATTGCACGGTTGGTTGGGAGATGAAGATGAAGGACAGATGGGCGCGTGGTTTGTAATGGGCGCTATGGGATTATTTCAGACAGATGGAGGCACTTCCACCAAACCATTTTATGAAATAGGGAGTCCTCTGTTTGAAAAGGTTACCATTCATTTAAATAATACATACTATCCCGGCAAAACATTTACTATAGAAGCAAAAAATACTTCAGATGTCAACAGGTACATTCAATCAGCTGCTATGGAGGGTAAACCGCTTACAAAGCCCTGGTTGTATCACAGCGAAGTGGTAGATGGCGGAACGCTTGTGTTGGAAATGGGCGCACAACCCAATGAAAAATGGGGGAGTGCTGATGGCGATGCGCCGCCCTCTATGTCGGCAAGAGTGAAGTGACAGCTATAAGCTTTCAGCCGTCAGCTTTGAGCCATCAGCAATGAGTATTCAACCTCTATAGGGTTCATAAAATGTCTGCAAATTCTCATAGCTACTAAAATTCGGTAGCCCATGGCTGAAAGCTGATTCCCGAAAGCCGAACGCTGATAGCTAAAGGCTCATCCAAAAATATACTTATTCAAAAAATCATTCCTGAATTTTCCAGATGGGTCAAATTCTTTTGCAAGTTTTTTAAACTCGTCCATCTTGCTATATAACGTTTTTAACCGCGCTGGCGATATAGTAAATATTTTCCCCCAGTGCGGTTTTGCATTAAATGGCGCTAATGTTTTTTCAATCAGGGGAAGCAAAGCCATTACTTCCGGTATATGCTGCTTAAATGTAAAATGTATAGCAATACTTGGTTGATGATAACAGGGGCTCATCCAGAAATCATCTGCTTCAATGGTTCTTATTTCAGAAATAAAAAGATGGGGTCCGATTTTCTTACCCATTTTCTGTATAGCCAATATGGCTTCAACCGCATGCTCTTTTGGAATAAAAAATTCCGCCTGCAATTCTTTACCACTACTTGGTGTAAAGCCCATTTTAAAATGAGGCAGTCGTTCATACCATGGCCCGGGAACACCCATTTGGTCGGTGCAGTTTTCAGCAGACAGTTCAACAATTGGATGTAAGTTTTGTGTGGCGGCTTTTGCACCAAAAAAAACAGGCAACAATTGTGGAGCTTTGCTTTCCGTTACTTTATTTTTTACCCATACCTCATTAATAAATGCTGTTTGCCAATCGGTAAAAAGGCTTACACTATAACCACTCAATGCTATTTCGTCAAAATGATCGCGGAGTTGTGCAAGCGGCAGATTTTGAAATACCTGTTGCTCTGCCATGTAAGCAGGTTGTATTGAAAGTGTAATTTGAGTGACAACACCTAAAGCGCCAAGCCCAACCACAGCCCCTAAAAAACGTTCCCCGTCTTTTTCTTTTGATAAACGCACAAGTTCGCCATTGGCAGCAATAAATTCTATCGCCTGCACCTGCGTGGAAAGATTACCATTCTTAACGCCTGACCCATGTGTAGCCGTGGTGCATGCGCCAGCTACAGATATATGTGGTAAGGAAGCAAGGTTATGTAATGCATATCCCTTACTCTGCAAATAGGGTGCAAGCTCACCATATTTTATACCGCCGCCAACCGTAACTGTTTTATTGGTTTCATCCAGCGCGATGACGTTATTCATAGGCAGCATAGAAAGGAAAATATCCTTACTGTTTGCTATGTTATTAAAGCAATGCCTGGTGCCAAGCGCTTTTAATTTGTTGTGTTGTTTTACAAACACCTGTGCCTTCTCAATTGCATCAGCAGCAAATAATTTGTTGGTGCTGTACGTAAGATTTTCTGCCCAATTCTTAATTGGCTTGTCTTGCGAAAGGAGTAATGGAGGGTTAAGCATAATGCCGGCAACTGCTGTGGATGTTAACTGTATGAATGATTTTCTTTGCATGCAATTCGTTTTTACTGTTGAGCACATCAAGCGTAGTATTCAGCAATGGAATAGATGTTTTCATTGAAGGTGATGTTCAACATTAAAGATATATAAATCTTCATTCTTTCTTTTTTTGAGGCGGGAAAGTTTCCTAAACATATAACGAATGATGCTTTTCATGATAACAGTCATTATACTCTATAAGCCAACAACGTCCGGAGCTTTTTAAACTTCCCGGACGTTGCACTATTTATAAAAACTATTTATTGCTGAATGGCTATGGTTAACAGCATTGTCAGCCAAAGATTGGATTATTGATCAGCTCTCACATTTACAGCATTTAACCCTCTTGGGCCTTTTTCAACTTCAAAAGCTACCCGCAGGTTTTCTTTTAACTCTATTGAGGCGGCGTTAACATGCACAAAAATACTTTCCTGTGTTTGCAGATCTTTTATAAAACCAAATCCCTTACTGCTGTTAAAAAAGCTTACTATTCCTTTCCTGATCAAATCTTCCGGGCTCAACTCTTCCCGTTTAGGTATTCCCAATTCAATATCTTCCACATTCACAATAATTTTTTTTGTGGGATCCGGAGGTTTTGAACTAATGTTTCCATTTTCGTCAATATATGCCATCATATCCTCAAGGCTTTTTCCCTTGTCGGCATTATCTTTTCTTTCCTGCCTTTTTTCAGCCTTTTTTTTACGTTCCTGTTGCTTTTTTTGCTCCCTCTCTTTTTTATTCCAGGATGTTGCCATAAGCTTTTTTATCGTGGTTATACAAAGTGCCGAACAAACCAAAATTTAAACTTTGGGTAGCGCAGCTATTCGCATTAATAATGATTTGCCGGATGTTGTTACCAGCGTCTTGAAAAACTATTTCTGTTATCGTTTTTATCTTCCTTGGGCTTAGCTTCATTCACTTTAATAGAACGGCCATCTTTCATAATGCCATTTAAGTCTTTAATGGCTTTTTCTCCCGCTGCTCTGTCTCTCATTTCAACAAAGCCAAATCCTTTGCTTTGTCTGCTGAATGTATCCATAACTACTTTAGCAGATGATACGGTACCGTAATTAGCGAATAGCTTATTCAAATCCTCATCCCGGAAACTATATCCGAGATTTGATACATAAATATTCATGTAAATTAATCTTTAATTAATAATAATATTTGAGAAGAAATGCAGGTGTAATAAAAAACAAGAGAAATATATTGTTTGCTTACAGAAGCGATAAAACTCAAATTGAATAGGTAAAAGTAACTTTTATTTGGTTGATACACGCTTTTATTTTTTATCAACGTTGTTTAGTTCAATATTTTGCATACTGGTAACGATTGTAAGATTTCTTTCCCGGAATGATGTGCAAAAAGATAAATGCCTGATATCCTGGCTGTGTGAAATTGCATATGGTTTGTAAATAATTGTGAATTACAGGATGATTGTTTTTTAAAAGACTACATTTACCTGCGGTATATGCATTATTCATTAAATTCCCTGAACACCTATGCCTAAAATTATTTATAATAATAAGAATGCTGTTTTTTTTCAATCATTAAAAACATCAGTGGATGATTACTTTGCAAAAACAGGCATTAAAAAAACCGGCAATATTTTTCTATATATTAAAACCGCTACGCTTATTCCCGCGGCAGTTATTATATATCTTCTTATACTTTTTGTGCCAATGCCCTTAGCACTTGATGTAGCCTTAAGTTTACTGTTGGGTTTTGTAATGGCATCTATAGGGTTTAATGTAATGCACGATGCCAATCATGGAAGTTACTCTACCCGTAAATGGGTAAACAATTGGCTTGGACTTACTTTAAATGCCTTGGGTGGAAATAGTTTTATCTGGAAACAAAAACACAATATCATTCATCATACATATACCAATATAGACGGTGTGGATGATGATATTGCCAAAAGCCCTTTCATCCGTATGTGCGGTACGCAAAAGTGGGTGCCTATGCACAGAATTCAGCACATTTATACTCCATTATTGTATACTGTTAGTTCATTGTTATGGATCTTATTCCAGGATTTTGAAAAGTACTTTAAAAAGAAGGTATGCACCACGCCGCTTCAAAAAATGACGCCTAATGATCACCTGATTTTCTGGACCAGTAAAATCATGTATCTGTTTTTTTATATTGCACTCCCCATAATTGTTATTGGTTGGAAATCGTGGTTGTTATATTTTCTTTGTATGCATGCCGGACTGGGTTTTACTCTGGCAATAGTATTTCAATTGGCGCATGTGGTGGAGGAAACAGAATTTGAAGTGGCGGCTATTGATGAAACAAAGTTAATTGAGAACGAATGGGCCATCCACCAGGTTAAAACAACTGCCAATTTTTCACCACGCAGTAAAGTAATATCATGGTTTGTTGGTGGTTTAAATTACCAGATAGAACATCATCTTTTCCCCCGTATCAGCCATATTCATTATCCCGCACTCAGTAAAATTGTGCAGCAGGAATGTAAAGTGCATAATCTTCCTTATAATAGTATCCCAACCATTTTCCAGGCTGTATCTTCTCACTTCAGGTTTATAAAAACCTTAGGTAAAAAGCCGGCAGTATTATAAGTAATGGAGAAACCAATCCGCATAGATCAATATAGTAGTAATAATTAACAATCTATTGCCTCGCATTTCTCATTGTGTTTATTGCGGCAATATTATCTCCGGGCATTGTAGAAGTTATTATCTTCCGTTAGCGCGCAGCACAGTAATTTCTTTTTTGATCTGGTCGTCGTAAGTTTTTTTAACAATATAATGCCATTGCTTTTCCGGCACATCTACAAAAAATATATCGCCTAATTTATGCGCTTTAACAGCATCCTGGAATTCTTTGGGCATCATTTCTTCACCAAAAAACCAACCTGTGTCCCCCTTAGTAGTATTGCCATCCATGGTATACTGATCTGATAATTTTTCAAATGATTCGCCGGCAGATGCTTTTTGTACGATAATTTTTTTCAGGCTGTCTATTTCGGAAGCAGATAAAGAACCTCCATCAAGAAAAATATAATTCGAACGATAGTTTACTGATTCCTTTCCTTCAACCACCAGGTAAGTAACATAACCTACTGAAAAAACATCTCCCTTGTTTTGTTTTAACAGTCGTTTGTCAATAAGCGAGCTGTCTTTTCCATAGGTAAGATGCATTAACGTTGGTTTCAAAGGTGCATTGGCATCAATGAATTTTTGTGCCTCGCCAACTGTTTTGATCTTTTCAAATTGTTCTCTAACGGTTAACTGTGCAAATATGGGTGAGGAGAACAGGAGCAATAACCACGTAAAACCATTTTTCATACTGCTATTTTGTTTATAGGGTGCATTTTAAAAAATATTGCCGGTAATTGTGTTTAAAAAAAGTTAAACAGGCTTGTTGAAGGTAAAACAATAGTATTAATTAACGGAAAAAAGCCCTTACCGGTTGCAGTTGATCCTTTAAAAAGAAGCGCAAAAAGGCTAAAAGAGAAGCTAATACTAAGTATAGCGATAATAACCGCCTCCCCCCAACTGATTTTTTCATCTGAATTTTGGGATGCCGCTTGTGTATCCAGAACTATATCATCCAAAATTATAAACTATACATAGTTTTGTTTAAAGATGCCTATATCAGTAAAACATTTTTATGAAATATACATTCGGCTTTTGTCTGTTTTTACTATGCAGCACGGTAACGCTTGCACAAATTGCCATTAAGCCTGCAGTGGGCATTAATCTTACAGATTTTTCAAAAGACCCTAATACAGGAAAATATAAATCGAAAGTAGGATACCAGTTTGGAGGAAGCGTAGCTATTGGTAAACGGGTATATATTGAACCTGGTTTTTATTGGGTTAAAAAAACAACCGAATTTGTTACAGAAAATACCAACCAGCAAGATATCAGGTACGACATCAGCGGTATACGTGTGCCCGTAACTGTTGGGTTTAACCTTTTGGGCAGTGAAAAATCAATTATCGCGTTGCGGGCATTTGGAGGAGCCTCTGCTTTTATGCTTACCAATACCAAAAACCTGGATAAAGATGATTTGAAATCGGCCAGTTGGGGAGTGTTTGCCGGCGCAGGGCTTGACCTTTCTATCATTTTCGTAGAAGCGAAATACGAGTGGTCGCTTACCAATATTACAAAAGATATCAGCCAGGTTGATATCGGTAAATCAAGGTCAGTATTTGTAAACGCGGGTATAAGAATAGCCCTCTGAACTTAAAATAACAGATGCTTGTTACGGCTTAAAACAATTGCTTATATGCTTCTTTTCCAAGCGTAACCTCGTATTCATCTATAGCCTTTTCAATTTCGAGCGTAAGCGCTTCGTCCTGCCTGGTGAATTTCCCATCGTGCTTAAGCCCTTTTTTTAACCATTTACCTTCATTTTTGGTTTTATAAATGGTGTATTTGGCTGAGGGATCATTCCCTGTGAGAAGGGTATAGGCTATCAATCTTTTCTTTTTCCTTATTTTAAAGAACAGCAAATGAATAGATCGCTTTCTTCCTTCTCTTTTTTGAATAATAGAAGCGTTCAATCCGCCAGGCAGATGAATTGTGTAAGGCTCCATAAAATTACTAAACATCATTTTGCAAAGGTGAATCTTTTTTAGGGCAATAGTGTTACTAAATGTTTAATTAAACATTTAAATCAGTGGTATAACATTGGCTTAGCGTGAATGGCAGGTCGTTGTGAAGTGTGTTTAAAAGGTATTTAAGTAGAAGTATTCAGCGTGTAAAAGCCATAAGGTTAGAGTAGAACAAAGGTTGATGCTAAAGTACATTCTTGTTTACAAAGTTAATATCTAAAATATATTATCAAAATATTAATGCCCTTTTGTTGAATAAAAATGCATCCATATGGTGCAATCTTGCTTTATTAAAATATAAGTGACTGCTGTATTTTATGAAGTAATTGGATATTTGCTCAAGCTCTCAGATAATAATGACGTAACGGCAAGAAAATACAGGTAGAATTACAGCATTCCCGGTTTTGATTTTGTGGTAGGCATTAACGTTACTAACGGATTCCTATTACAAAAAAGTGGTGTTTTTGCCTATTGACTTGCACATGTTCCTGTTGTACATTGTGTGTAATTTTTCAACGTACATAATAAGCTCATTTATATATTTTTCAGGGTTCAGGGTTAAAGGTTAAACCAGGGCTCATGTCTATGGGCCTTCTTTAAAGCCGTTAAGTTCCCGCACATTATTCCCTGTGATTATGGTACCGCTTATGCGGATATACAGTTTTCGTGTATCATTTACTATTACTAACTCATAGGCTGGTATGCCCGCAACAGTTAAAATATTTTACTCCTCATGAAAAACCTGGTCCTCTCACATGAGAGGATTTTTTTAAAGTGCAACCGCACTACAGGTAGCTTAGCCACCATTTATGCTTGTGCGTTTGTTTATACCGGTCGTAGCGTTTGCATAATGGGTAAAGTGCAAGCACAATACCTATCCATACCAGGTAAACTACAGAAAGGGAATAGCCAGAACCTTTTAAATTTTCGCTGAACCATATTGGCTGCAACAATATCCAGTTTTGCCAACCAAAGTTTGTAAACAAGGTTGATGCAATCATTGCCAGCAAGTGAACAAGGTATATATGGAGTATATAATAAAACATAGGCACCCGGCCATATACCGAAATAATCCGTACAATACTTCCTCTCCACTTTTCTGAAAAGGATAGAAACAGAATGGCGGGGCTCAATGTCATTAGTGTATATAATAAAGATGGAGGATATTTAGTAACCTTTACAAATGAAAACAGCGTGCGCAAAGGGTTTTGCTGTACGCTCCATGGCATTTTGTCGCCATATACATTTATAAAACGGATGATGATGAAAAGTGCGATCCCCGAGAGCCCAATCAGCAGCAGGTTCTTTTTTCTTTTAGCTGCATCATAATTTGTAGTGTAAAAACCGCCAATACAATAACCCAGCGCCATTAAGCCAGGCCAGGGAATAATAGGATAGCCTACCAGCACAATTTCATTATTCCATTGAAAGAATTGTTGTTCATGCAGCAATGCCCATCCAAAAGCCGGAAGGGTATTTCCTGTTACATGGATGTTGTCTAAAAGATTATGACAAAAGATCAACAGGAGCGAAATGACGAGTATGATTTTTTTAGGAAGAAATACCAGTAAGGAAAGGCAGATCATGCTTACACCTAATGCCCATATAGTAAGAAACAAAATGCCCGGGAATGTGATGTTGAAATTCCAGCCAAAATTTACCACCGTCATTTCCAGTAGTACAAGCCAAAGCCCGCGGGTAAGCAAAAAGATAGAAAGTTCTTTTTTTGTTTTGCGCTGCCCCATTATACATGCCGAAGTACCAGACAACAACATGAATACCGGCGCGCAATAATGTGTGATCCAGCGGGTAAAAAATAACATAGGACTTGCCTTTTCGAGGTCAAGCGGATCGTAAAAAAAAGCTTCAGCATGAAAATAATCCCGCACATGATCCAACGCCATAATGATCATGATAATACCCCGCAGGAGATCAATAGAAGTTATCCTGTTTTTAATTAAGACCGCATCAGCAGCCGGTTCCTTTAATTGCATACAGCAGTTGTTTTATGAGCTGGCGGCTAGCGGATTCTATTTGTGGTATTGAGCGCGCACTTTCCGGAACTATTTATTACACCGGAATGCAAGTGTGAATATAGATATTATTTTATGTTTGTTTTGATGAATGATAGTTCAAATGGCTGTATACATCAAGAAGTCTTATTTATTAGTGCTTTCAATATACCTTCTACTTTTTATTGATTTAATTTGCATTTCTCTTTTGTAAGCATCTGATTTGGCATCATACATTTCGGTGTATACAATTTTCCAATCTTTAACTTTTTTCGTTGCCTTGCTGCCGGAATTATTATGTCGGAAAATACGATCAGCGAGATTGTAGGTGTGACCAATATAATACTGATTTAGCGTTGCGCAGTGGAGAATGTAAACGGTGTATTTCATCTTAACATAGGTTAGTTGCAAAATAAAAAAAGGTTACCAATTTTAATTGATAACCTTTTAAGTGGAGAACAGGGGAGTCGAACCCCTGACCTCTTGCATGCCATGCAAGCGCTCTAGCCAACTGAGCTAGTTCCCCATTTTTTCAGGACTGCAAATATAGAGTCCTGTATGTCTTCTACCAAAAAGAAAAACCAGGCGTTGTAGCACCTGGTTTTTATATAAAACAGTTCGTTTTATTCTCCCCATATTTCTCCTTTGCCTGCTATCCATTCTTTTACCGATTCTGTGGTAACAGATTTTGGTCTTGGTTTTTATATAAAACAGTTCGTTTTATTCTCCCCATATTTCTCCTTTGCCTGCTATCCATTATTTTACCGATTCTGTGGTAACAGATTTTGGTCTTTCTAATGCAAGCCCCAAAGCTCTGTCCCAGCAAAGGTTTGCCAATACGCCTAAAGCACGGCTTACACCAAATAAAACGGTGTAAAATTCGTATTCCACCAATCCATAGTATACCAGTAAGGCGCCGCTATGTGCGTCAACATTTGGCCAGGGATTTTTTACCTTGCCCAATTCCTTTAATATTTCAGGTACCACATCATAAATTCTCCAAACCGTATTTACCAATGGGTCGTTAGGCATATGCTTTTTACCAAACTCCATTTGTGCGGAGAAGCGTGGGTCTGTTTTACGCAATACAGCATGACCATACCCTGGAACTACTTTTCCTTCGCCTAATGTTTTCTTTACATATTTTTTTATCTGCTCTTTTGTAGGCGCTTTTACACCCAGTTCATCCCGCATTTCAAATATCCACTTAATTACTTCCTGGTTGGCCAATCCGTGTAGTGGTCCGGCCAATCCATTCATACCTGCAGCTAAACTTAAATAAGGGTCGCTGAGTGCAGAGCCTACCAGGTGCGTGGTATGTGCAGATACGTTTCCGCCTTCATGATCGGCATGTATCGTCATGTACAAACGCATCAATTCTTTAAAACTCTCATCTTCAAAACCCAGCATGTGTGCAAAATTGCCAGACCAATCCAGCAAGCCATTGGGCTGAATATGTTTTTCATCTTTATACTTACGGCGGTATATATAAGCCGCAATACGCGGAAGGCGGGCAATCAGGTTCATGGCATCGTCAAAGGTCGCATCCCAGTAATCCTTCTTGTTCATTCCTTCTCCATATTTGCGGGAGAAAATACTTTCTGTTTGCAATGCCATAATGGCTACCACAAACTGCGTCATAGGGTGTGAAGATTTTGGCAAAGCTTCTATCGCGTCAAAAACGTGGTTGGGCACATGTGAGCGACGTTGCCATGAGTTGGTTACATCGTTTACATCTTCTTCTGAAGGCAATTCGCCCATCAGCATAAGATAAAATAAACCTTCAGGCAATGGTTCTGTGCCATTGGGGGCTTTAGGTAGTTTTTTTTGTAATTCCGGAATAGAAAACCCTCTGAACCGTATGCCCTCTTTTGCATCCAGTAAAGAAGTTTCGGTTACCAGTCCCGTCATACCACGCATACCCTGGTATATTTGAGAAAGCACAACTTCTCCTATTTTCTTATTACCGTGTTTGGCGAGAATGTCTTTAATTTCAAGAGATAATTCATCAGCTTTAGACTTAAACCGTTCTTTTATTGTAGCCATATTGAAAGATTTAGATATTTTTCTTTTTTAAAAGATATAGGGTAGCAATTGCGCTAAAGTTAGCCAAAACAACGCTACAACTGCTAAAAAAACAAAAGTTTCGGGTAATTTTTGAGTTAAGATGACAAATCGGTAACAAACAGGAAGAGGCGATTCTGTGGAGAATTTCTTATTTGGGCGCCCTGCGGTAGAGATAGTAAGTTAATATGCTGAACAACACATTGGGCAGCCATGCGGCTATGATGGCGGGGAGATCGCCCTTTACGCTGAAAATGGTAGAGAACCGGTCGAGCAATATAAATAAGGCTGCAATGGCAAAGCCGGCGGCAAGGTGAATACCACTGCCTCCGCGTATTTTGCGGGAAGCAAGTATAGCACCAATCAGCGTAAGTATTAATACAGTTACAGGAGTAGCATCTCTGCGATATAATTCCACCTCAAGATCTTTTATACCTTCAGCGCCCCGCATTTTTTCCAATGAAACCATGCGGCTGAGCTCAGGGGTACTAAGCCTGTTTTTTACATATTCATCCCGTTTCAGATCTTCTGGGGAGAAATTAAAATTGACTCTTCGTACTGTATCTTGTTTTACTTCTTCTGTTAGCCCATTGATCTTTCTTTCTATTACGCCGGTAAGTTTCCATTTTTTCGCCTTTTCATCCCATGCAATATTATCAGCTCTTAAATTGTATACAACCTGTGTTCCCTTTAATTTATCCATAAAAAAGCCATTGCCGTTTTTGGCAGCGGTATCATAATACCTGATGCCGCAATACGACACAGAGTCTACACGCATATAAATACTGCTGCCGCCTGCCGCAGGACCAGGAGAACCCCTGGTATATTTTAATTCGAAAGTGGTTCGTATTTCATTAGCTCTTGGTACCAGTTTTCTGTTGCCTACCCATAGTACAGCGGCGAGTAACAAACCTCCCAGAATGTATGGCCTGAGCAGGCGGTTGAAGCTGGTGCCGCTTGCAATAATGGCAATAATTTCTGAGCGGTTCGCTAACCTTGATGTAAAAAAAATAACTGCTATAAAAGTAAATAATGGAAAAAGAAAAGAAACGATAAAGGGAATAAAACCTATGTAATAATTAGAGAAAATAAAGCCTGCGGAAAGATTCGCTTTTGAAAAGTCATCGGTTTTCTCGCTTATATCAACTACCACAGAGATGGCTGTAAACAGCAGGATGCAAAAAATAAAAGTGAAAATAAAATCCTTAAATATGTACCAGTCTATTTTTTTCATGCACTGCCGCTACCGTGAACATTTGAAAACATTAGCAGCAAAAGTAAAGTAAAACTGTAATAAGAACTTTGTATCTTTCTGAAATGAAAAGAATTCACAATAGTTTTAAACTTTTACCCTTTTCTTTTTTGATTTTAACGGGCATAATGCCTCAATTACTCAAAGCACAGCAATCCAATCGCGATTTGTACGAGCGGCAGTTTTTTATAGAAGGAGATGACACCTTGTTCTGCCGTATCCTTTCTCCAATCCATTTTACTGTTGGTAAAAAATATCCTTTAATAATAGTGTTGCATGGTTCAGGCGAAAGAGGAAATGACAATGATGCCCAGTTAACATGGGGTAGCGATTTATTTCTTGATTCTGCCAACCGGGAAAAATTTCCGGCAATTGTGGTTTTTCCTCAATGCCCGGCAGATTCTTCGTGGAGTGTTCGCGTAAAAAGTAAAGCGAAAGATTCAGCAAACCTTTTTAAATTTCCAATGGATGTGCCACCAACCAAGCCATTGCGGATGGTGATCAATTTTATTGATACGCTTGTTAAGGGTGGAAATGTGGACAGTAAACGGGTGTATGTTGGTGGTCTCTCCATGGGAGGATTTGGCACTTTTGAAATTTTATGGAGAAAGCCCGCATTGTTCGCCGCTGCTTTTCCTGTTTGTGGTGGGGGAAATCCTGAAGGGGCAAAAATATATGGCAGGCGCTTCCCGCTGTGGGTGTTTCATGGTGCTGATGATGATGTGGTGCCCGTAGCCAATTCACGCATAATGGTAGATGCATTAAAAGCCGCAGGTGCCAGAATAAAGTATACCGAATATCCCGGTGTTAAACATGATAGTTGGAAAAACGCTTTTGCCGAACCTGAATTATTGCCCTGGTTGTTTGCGCAAAAGAAATAAAAGGCAATCAGGTATCAGCATGCAGCCATCAGTCAAATCAAAAATCACAAATCAGAAATCTCAAATCAAAAATCTCTACAGCCTTTGCTTAAATCTCATCACGCTTTCTTTCATCCAGCTTGTAAAATCGCCGGCTTGTATATGTTTCCTTGCTTCGGTTACTATATGCAGGTAAAATGCAAGATTGTGAATACTTGCGATAGTAAGTCCTAAAATTTCTTTTGATTTAATTAAATGCCGCAGGTAGGCCTTGCTGTAATAGTTGCTGGTTTCGCAATCAATGCCATCGTCGATAGGCGAATAATCTTTTTCCCATTTTTTGTTATCAATATTGATAATGCCTTTTGATGTAAAGAGCATGGCATTTCTGCCATTCCGGGTAGGCATCACACAATCAAACATGTCAATGCCTAGGGCAATGCATTCTAGAATATTCCATGGCGTGCCCACGCCCATAAGGTAACGGGGTTTGTGGTAAGGAAGATGATCGCAGCACAGTCCGCATAATTCATACATCATCTCTTCAGGCTCACCAACACTTAGCCCGCCAATGGCATTTCCGGTTGCTTGTTTTGAACTGATATATTCGCAGGATGCTTTTCTTAAATCAGTATACGTTCCGCCCTGTACTATAGGAAAAAGATTTTGCGTATAGCCATATTTGCCATCTGTTTCATTAATGCGGTTAAAGCTCCTGTCGAGCCAGCGATGCGTGAGGTGCATAGATTGTTGCGCATAGGCATATTCGCTGGGGTAGGGGGGGCACTCATCAAAAGCCATAATAATATCAGCGCCTATGCTCCGTTGAATATCCATTACTTTTTCAGGGCTGAATAAATGTTTACTGCCATCAATATGGCTTTGAAAGGTCACACCTTCTTCCTTAATTTTTCGTGTGCCGGCTAAAGAAAAAACCTGGTATCCACCACTATCTGTTAAGATGGGTTTATCCCAATGCATAAATTGATGCAAACCACCTACGCCTTCTAATATCTCAGTGCCTGGTCGCAGGTATAAATGATAGGTATTCCCCAAAATAATCTGGGCATTTACCTCATTTTTTAATTGCTGCTGGCTAAGTGCTTTTACGCTGCCTGCAGTACCCACCGGCATAAATATCGGAGTGGCTATGCTTCCATGGTCTGTAATGATATTTCCGCTTCTCGCTTTTGATAATGAGTCTGTTTGTTGAAGTTCAAATTGCAGGGCCGCCATATTATTCAGTATATTTTCACATTACGATAAATCTATAATAACAAATCTTTGTATTTCTTACCTTCGCCGCCATGATTGAAAAATTGGATTGGCGCTTGATCATTTTCGTGGCTTTGTGCTTGATTACATTAATCCAGGTGCTGTACTATCTCTATTTTTTTAGAAGATTGGCTTTCTATAACCTTGGTCCGCAAGGGTTATATCACCAGCAACCTGTTTCAGTAGTAATCTGTGCCCGCGATGAAGCTGCGAATTTAGCTAAAAATCTTCCTGGAGTGTTAGTGCAGGAATATTCAGATGCGCAGGAACTGATATTGGTAAACGATAATTCAATAGACGAAACAAAATATTTGATTGAAGCGCTGCAAAAAGATTTTCCACAACTCCAGATGCTGGAGTTAAAACAGGAGGCGAAATTTATTTCGGGTAAAAAGTTTCCATTGTCAATGGGCATTAAATCGGCAAAGTATAATGTGGTATTGCTTACCGATGCCGATTGCGTACCTGCCAGCGAATTCTGGATGCAGAAAATGATTTCCCGATTTCAACATGGCGCCGAGATAGTGCTGGGCTATGGCGCTTATTATAAAGGAAAAGGAATACTTAACAAGATTATCCGTTTTGAAACCTTTCACACCGCATTACAGTATTTTTCTTATGCGCTGGCTGGTATTCCTTATATGGGCACAGGTAGAAATCTTGCGTATAAAAAAGATCTTTTTTACCGCAATAAAGGTTTTTCAGCACACAATCATTTGCCAGGAGGCGATGATGATCTTTTTATTAATGCGTCGGCTACCCGCCACAATACCGAAGTAGTAATTGATAAAGAAGCTTTCACACTTTCTGTTCCCAAAAATACCTGGAGCGAGTGGATGAAACAAAAACGCCGTCATTTTACCACCTCAAAATTTTATAAGAGTAAGCACAAATTTTTACTCGGCTCATATTCGTTATCGCATTTTTTATTCTATCCCTTATGTATAGCCGCCGCATTGTTTTTTAACTGGCAACTGGCTGTTGGCATTTTTGCGCTTCGCGCCATTATACAAGGTGTTATATGGTATAAGGCTATGGAGAAATTAGATGAACTGGATCTGTGGAAATGGTTTTTGCTATTTGATATCTTTATGTTTGTTTATTATTTAATTTTTACACCCGCATTATGGAAGAAACCACGGGCCAACTGGAAGTAGTTACCCGGTATTTTACTGATTTTTCTGATACACAACTCCAACAACTGCGGATGTTGTATGCTTTATATAAAGACTGGAATGAAAAAATCAATGTTATTTCACGTAAAGATATTGATGCTTTATACGAAAAGCATGTACTGCATTCCCTGTCAATAGCGGCAGTATTTAATTTCCCTGATGGATTGGAAATTATTGATATTGGCACCGGGGGCGGCTTTCCCGGTATCCCACTGGCTATTTTTTTCCCGCAGGTACAATTTCACCTTGTAGATTCCATTGGTAAAAAACTTAAAATTGTAAATGAAGTAGCTGCAGCCCTGCAATTGCAGAACGTAACCACCCAACATACGCGGGCTGAACAGATAACCAACCGTAAATTTGATTTTGTAGTAAGCAGGGCTGTGGCTCCTTTAAAAGAGCTTTGGTTTTGGGGCAAACCTTTATTGAAAAGCGGAAGAAAAATGGAGGATTTTAAAAACGGGCTGATCTGTTTAAAGGGAGGTGATCTAACTTCGGAAATAAAGGAAAGTGGTTTAAAACCTCACATGTGGAAGTTAACTGACCTGTTTGACCGGGAATTTTTTACGGAGAAGTACCTGCTGTATAATCCCATTTAAGCTGTATCTGGCATTTTTTTATCTATACAAGGATGGTTAAGTTTGTTGAAAATACAGACTGTTGCTTAAAAGACTTATAATAGTATTCCTATGCAGTTTGGCCGGTATGTACTCAATGGCGCAAAGTAATGACGTTATTGACGTTGGTAAAATTCAGAATTACGACGCTGTACAAAAAAAGCTTTACTATTTTATAGACTACACGCAACAATACTCCATTAACAATATTGCTGAGGCTTCGTTCTCGCATCCTGCTGATAAATCGCCTTTTAATGAAAGGCGGCTGGATGCAAATTACTTTATTAAATTTTCGGTGATTAATACGGGTGTACAGGATAGCTTTCTTTTTTACCCCGGCAAAGCGCAACATTATACCATGTATGAGTATGATACAATAAGTGGTAAAATGATATTGCTTAACAACCAGGTTGAAAAATTTTCGCCAGGCTTATTTAATAAAGTTCCATATAGTAGTTTCTTTATAAAGAATGGAGAACGAAAGACGTTTTATATCGTTGCCAAAATCAACTTTTATAACTGGTATCTTTTTGACCCTGTAATTTTAAAAGCGAAGGAGCATATTTATTTTTCATTTGATCACATACTACAGCCCAGCCGCATATATATATCTATTAGTATCTTCTTACTGGGTATCATGTTCAGTATGTTCGCTTATACATTCGGGCTATTGATAAGAACACCTCTTTGGGAATATTTTTATTATTCAGGCGCTATATTGATTTTCATGCTGTATTTTGGCTTGCGCCTGTTGAACGTTTATTACTTTAGTGAGCTGTATTACTCCTTTTATGAGCTTCGCTACCAGGGTTTACAGTTAACCGGCCACATGCTTATTCTATCGTTTATTATTTCTTTTTTAAAAACCAAGGAGAGAATTCCGGCATTATATAAACAGGTTAAAATTCTTATTTATTTACAGATTGTTTTTCTGGCTGTTAACCTGCCGCTTACTTATACCAACACATATAATTATGCAGCCAATATCGCGTTCGATGTAATGAGAATATTCGCGCTTGGATATTACGTATACATAGCCATATATCTTATTATAAAAAAGAAACGGAAGGAATCGCGCTACCTGGGAATAGGCTCACTGCTTTCGATATTTATGGCATGTGTGGCTTTGTATGTAGACCGATGGAGCAATTACGATGAATTGTTATTACGGTACAGCGGGATATCTGTGTTGATTTTTATGGGTGGTGTAATGTTACAAATGACTTTATTTTTGTTGGCGCTGGGGTTCAGGAGAAGAATGCAGGAAGCAGAAAGAGTGAGAGCTGTAGAACTATTACAATTAGAGAACGACAGAAAGGAACTGGACAAATATAAAGCGATTATTGATGCCCGTGATAATGAGCGAACACGCATATCGCAGGAAATACATGATGATATCGGATCGGGGCTCACCTCTATAAGGCTGTTAAGCGAAATAGCGAAAGTTAAAATAAAACAACCCGATAATAAGGAACTGGAAAAAATTTCCGCCACTTCAAATGTGTTGATGGACAAGATGAATGAGATTATCTGGACATTGAACTCACGGAATGATACACTTCCTAATCTCATTGCTTATCTGCGACACCAGATTGTAGCTTATTTTGAACCGCTGCCTTTCGAGCTGCAATTGTATATGCCAGATAATATAAGTAATGCGGTAATAAGCGCTAAAGTAAGAAGGAATGTAATGCTTTCAGTAAAAGAAGCACTGCACAATATTGTGAAACATTCCCGCGCTACTACCGTAGCTGTAGAATTTTCCATTGATCATTTTTTTTCCATCTCCATAAAAGATAATGGTGTAGGATTTAACTCCAACGATGTACATATTTATAACAATGGCTTAAGAAATATGAAGGAACGCCTGAACGTTATAGGAGGCTCATGCATTGTACTAAACAATGATGGAACAACGATTATACTGAATGTTCCATTGATTTAGTACCCGGTTTGGGGTAGAGATTTCTTATTTATATGATTTAGCTTTGCAATAATGGGTAATATTTCAGTTTGTATAGTAGAGGATAACAATGATATTCGGCAGGCATTAGAGCAAATTATCATGATGGCTGACGGATACCAGTTTAGCGGTTCTTTTATAAGTGCGGAAAGCGCTATTACAGGCATTCCTAAAATAAGACCTAATGTGGTGTTAATGGATATTAATCTGGGGGGAATGAGTGGTATTGATTGTGTAAGAGAATTAAAGCCAAGGTTTCCGGATATTTTATTTATGATGTGTACGGTGTATGAAGAGGATGAAAAAATATTTGAAGCATTAGCGGCTGGGGCAAACGGTTATATTCTAAAAAAAACGGCGCCTGCAAAGCTGCTTGAAGCTATAAAAGAACTGGCGGAAGGTGGTGCGCCAATGAGCAGCCAGATTGCCAGAAAAGTAGTTGCGGCTTTCCAGGAAAAAAATACTTTATCAACCGGTGTGCTGGATACACTATCAAACCGGGAACACGAAATTTTAGAACTGCTTGCAAAAGGCCTTTTGTATAAGGAAATTTCAACAAAGCTTGGTATTGCTCAGGAAACAGTACGCAAGCATGTATATCATATTTACGAAAAGCTGCACGTTAACAATCGTGTGGAAGCAGTGAACAAGTACTTTGGACGGTAAATACCGTGTGGTCCTGACCCTTTTAAATTTTAAACCGCTTTTATAAGGGAAGCGGTTTTTTTATTTTTGTTTGGAAGCGCTATTTTTTCTGTGCTATATAAAACAAATCAAAACAGGTATCATCCGCATCTTTAATAAAGTAATCCTTGTGTGTAATACCGGTTGTAAGATTTTCATTTTGCTTTAATAGTTTTTTTCTGTTCATACGATTAAGAATATCATAGGGTATCTGCAACAACTGACGGGGTAACCTGTACTGCAAATTAAAAATATCAAAGCGTGTAATTCTTTCAACTGACTGTTTGTTTTTTTGATAGTATTCCATAATACTCTCGTTGCCAAAAACACCCAGCGCTATTACATCAGCAAAATACTTCTGCAATAAACTTTTTAATTCGTTTACTGTATATTCCCTTACATGCCATGGATTGCGGGTGATGGACATTTTTTTATTAGGCGTAGTTACAATCAACTTTCCACCAGGTTTTAATACTCTTGCTATTTCTTTCAAAAAAATATGATCCTTTGGTATATGTTCAATTACCTGGAAGGTGATCACAAAATCGAAATGATCTGACGGGATATCTGTAAGCGGAGGAATATTTAATTGAATAAAACGAACATTGTGTTTTTTAAAAGCGTCTGAATGAACAACGTCCGTTTCATACTTATCAATGGTTACATATTCTGTTGTATGTGGGGCGATAATCTCTACGCCATAGCCGCTTCCGGTGCCAATTTCCAACACCTTCCCCGAAATCATTTTGGCGGCTTCGAGATAGGCCAACAAGGAGCGTTGATAAACATAATTATCAGAATCATCTTTTTGCGATACTCTTTCCGCCGTTTGTAACATTTGGGTAATATTCTGTGAACCACGAAGATAAATAGCTTTACCGAATTAACTACCTTACTTGCCGCTACAGTAATCATAACATTCAATCATCGCATACAGCAATCCTCAATATGGCTTCTTTGCCACATTTGAATATTACAATGCGCCTGGCGGCATTGTAAATGGAATTACATGTGGTTTGGAAGATGAAGATGATATTGATTTTAATCTGCTATACAAGCAAACAGCAAAAGATGATGACTGGCGATGGGCAGAACGGTGGCTGCCCCATGCCGCGTGGTAATTTATATGCCGTTGCGATAGTTGCCAGGTAGCGGGACTATTGGTTTTCTAATTGCATGAGTACCTTTGCATGGTGAACAACGACATCAATAAATCAATTGTATTGTTTGACGGAGTATGTAATCTTTGTAACAATACCATTCAATACATTATCAAAAAAGACAAAAAAGATCAATTCTTTTTTGCATCTCTCCAGGGCAGTACCGGGCAGCAGTTGCTGCAAAAATTTGAACTTCCCCAAACCAGCTTTAATTCTTTTGTATTAATTGAAGGGAACAGAGCGTATACTAAAAGCACAGGCGCTTTAAAAGTATTTAAAAAATTAGGTGGAATATGGAACTTACTGTACGCTTTTATTATAGTGCCTCCTTTTATAAGAGATGCGGTATATAACTGGATTTCAAAAAACCGCTATCGCTGGTTCGGGCAAAGAGACCACTGCATGATACCAACCCCCGCGCTAAAAGCTAAATTCCTGGATTAATTATCTCTCACTTTTTTTAATATACGTTGATAGCGTTTCTCGTTGAGTGAACGATTGATAAAAGCAGTAGCAAACCCGAGTATCAGCCCAACAATAATAATAACCGCTATTTTCTGATTATCCTGCGGAATAGGAATGATGCTTATGCCACCCAGGAAAATAATACCAAAAAAAGAAAAAAGACAAACCATAAAACCCCATGCTATGGTATAAAGCACATAGTATTTTATTTTTGATCCCTCGCGTTGTTCCTTCCAGAATTCTACAAAACGTATATCTTCCTTTGTTATCGGTTTGCCCACATTTGCTTTTTATGAATTACAAATTTCAGGTTTCAAGTTGCGGGTTTCAGGTGGCAGGTTTATGGTTTATTGTTTGCCGTTTATCGTTTCTCTTCTCACCATTCACTATTGACCATTCACCATTCACACCTTCTTATTCCTTCATCATTTCCTTCGCCGCTTTAATAATATCCTCCATATTAGGCTTGCTGAAATAATCACCATCTGAACCGTAAGCAGGGCGATGTGCCTGTGCGGTTATTGTTCTTGGTGCTACATCCAGCCACTTATAACCGCCTTGTTCTTCCATCACTTTATTAAACATATATGCCGCAGTACCTCCGGGCATATCTTCATCAGCGAAAATAATGCGGTTGGTTTTCTTTAAAGATTCCAGGATGGTATGATTGATATCAAAAGGCAGGAGCGTTTGTACATCTATTACTTCGCAATGAATGCCTAACTCCTGTAAAACCATGGCTGCTTCATACACTATTCTTAATGTGGCCCCGTAGGAAACAATGGTGATATCTTCACCTTCCTTTATAATTTCCGGAACACCCAATGCAACCCGGTATCCTAAAAGATTGGATGGTAATTTTTCTTTTAAACGATAAGCGTTAAGGCATTCTATCATAATAGCCGGATCATTTACCTCCAGTAACGTATTGTACATACCCGCAGCTTGTACCATGTTACGGGGTACGCATACATGAAATCCTCTCAGGGCATTTATAATAACAGCCATAGGCGAACCACTGTGCCAGATGCCTTCAAGCCTGTGCCCACGTGTGCGTACAATAATAGGACAGCTTTGTTTTCCTTTGGTTCTGTAATGCAAACAGGCTACATCATCACTTAAAGGTTCAAGTCCATATAGTACATAATCTACGTACTGTATTTCGGCAATAGGTCTTAAACCACGCATAGCTAACCCTATACCTTGGCCCATAATAGTGAGTTCGCGTATGCCGGTATCAAAAATTCTCCCGCTACCATGCTTTTGTTGTAAGCCGGAGAAACCCTGATTTACATCACCTATCAAACCAAGATCTTCACCAAATGCTATTACTTTAGGGTTGTGCGCAAACAACTCATCAAAATAGTTATTCAATATCTGGTATCCATTTACAAAAGGCGCATTATCATTAAACGTTAATGCCGTTGGTTGTACCGTTTGTAAACTTTTGATGCCCTCATTATATAAATGCGAACGATACAAACTGCTTTGTTCTTTATACAATTCATTATAGTAATCTGCTATTGGCGTAAACGAACTGAAGTTAGAACCGACTGATAGCGCTTTTAAAATATCTTTCCTTAATGGATCTCTTGTATTTTGTAAAATCCGCAGGGACTTTTGAATGTGTCCTGTAGTATCTGCATTATTATCAATGGCTGATTGTAATAAAGTAGTT
>JBGALP010000049.1:0-25638 GCA_044223805.1 Agriterribacter sp. | reverse complement strand
AAACCGGTTTATTTAAAAGCGCGTAAGGGCATTGATGTAAAGCTTGAACCCAGAACCATTCACATTAAAGCATTTGAAATCACTTCTATTTCATTACCCAATCTGTATTTCAGGGTAGCTTGCACAACAGGAACGTATATACGCAGTTTGGCAAACGACTTTGGAAATGCATTAGGCTGTGGCGCTTATTTAAGCAGTTTATGCCGCACCCGAATTGGAGATTTTACGCTTGAGAATGCCATGACCATAGATGCATTTCAGGAAATGGTAAAAGGCAACCATACACATAACTAAAACGGATACCCTATACCAAATTGAAAGGACGGCGTTCGCATATTGGTTCTTATAAACCATCCGTCAGACTGCGGCTTTAGATATTCGTCTGAGGCATACAAAGGGTCCTTCAATCGCCAGGCTAAATCAAACCTCAGCAGGAAAAACTTAAAATCAAGTCTTAATCCTGCGCCTCCAGCCACAGCAATATCCGCGTATAACCTGCTAATATCAAATACGCCATATTTGTCAGTAGGTGCATCCGATTTCCTGATCCACACATTACCAATATCGCTGAATAATGCTCCCTTTAACCAATATCCATACACGGGAAAGATGTCAAACCTATATTCAATATTTCCTTCAATCTGAATATCAGCATAACGATCGTCAAACTTTTTTTCAATAGTATCAGCCGGATTGGTTGTTATTGTACGTACCCTTAAAGTGTCATAAAATATGCTCGATCCCGGTCCTAATTTTCTTAACCTCCACCCACGCATACTGTTAGGTCCACCTGCAAAAAACTGCCTGAAAAAAGGCAATGTAACGTCGTCCTGGTTCCTGCTCTGGGTTTTGAAGCCTATACCATATCCTGCAAAAAACCTGAACGCCCACATGCTTTTGGGGTTGGTAAAATAATGGCGGAAATCGGTACTAACTTTAATGAACCGGTATAACTTTTCCAAAGGCTTGCCGGTTGCAGTAAGATTGTCCAAAACACCACCCAGTATCATTCCGGATTCTTCTCCATACACACGAAGTATATTAAAACTGCGCGGATTCGCGGAATTAAAACGTCGGGTATACGTGCCGTTTATACCTATAATAAGACCATCGTTGTAAGAATACCTTAGTAATGGATAATCGCTGATCAGTTGACTAAATCCTGAATCAATATTATATATGCGGGTAAATTCTATGTTGGGAAATCTTATTTGCCATGTGGTGTTGGCCGTTCTCTGAAATTCATGCCCTACATATGCATTTATCGTATTGATCTTATAGTATCTGTAACGGTCAATATAAGAACCGTCGAGTGTGAGATACGATTTAGCGGTTAAAAAATTCTTTTCTTCTTTTATTTTGAACGGAGTAAGCAAATGAGGAAAGATAAGTTTATTACTCAATCCTATTTCCGATGAAAGTATTTTGCTGAAGTCAGTAAACTCAACACCTGTTCGTAACACATTCTGCAATTGCAACGCCTCACGTCCCACATTCCTGTTCTTTAGCTGAAAGTTAATAGCCAATCCTTTGTTGCCGGCATTATACAACTGGTTTTGAGCCGAGAGAATACTTGATCCTTCAAAATCAATACTGAAAAAATATTTTTTGGCAGGCACCATGCGTAGGTAAAAATCAACTGCAGGCACCGTGGTATCTTTTGGTCGCCCGTTTATATTTACATTCTGCCAGGCTTCTATACGGTTAAAGTTGAGCAAAGTACGGTTATAGTCTGAAACCCGGTACATAGCCCCCGGTTTAAGCGCAACTCTTTTTACAAGAAAAGACGGTTTAAATAAATTATAGCGACTATAAATAGTATAATCTCCATATTTTATACGCTGTAAATTCTGCCTGTCTCCGGGTACCAGATCTGCCGGCTCATCCGGGAAAATATTTACATTACCTATTTTGTATAGTGTGGTAACCGTAGTATCCTTAACAGGAACCTGCAGAATTTTTATACTGATGCTTGGGTTTTCAATGCGTTTACGCGCCTCAACCTGCAAACGGATCAGTTCAAACGGATCAACCGAAGGATCTATCAGTGAAATATCAACTGTATCCAGTTCAGCCTTTATCATTTCACGGTTTATACGGTAATATCCGTTGTCTCTGAAAATATCCATAAGCCTGTTCAACTCGTCATCAATACGCTGCCGGTTAAATGCGTTCTTTTTCTTTAACAATGATTTATTGAGATGCTCTATTGCAAGGTTTTGCAACGTAGTATCTCTAAATGCATAAATTACAGAATCTATATAAAAAACTTTTCCAGGATCTACCGTATATACAACTTTCATCCTGTATTGATCAGGTTTGCCGTTTTTTACAACCGTATCTATTTTGGTCCAATCTGCCGTTACACTACTACGGTAATAACCATTATTCCGCAACAGGTTGTTCATGTTTATTACTGTTCGTTTAGCGTAATTACTATCAAAAACGGCCGGCTTATTTAATGTGTTTCTTACAAACAGGAAGCTTTTAAACTGTGGTTTAATACTGTCTTCAATCTGCGTTTCTAACTTTGGTTTCAGATCATTTTTTTCTCCTGAGCTTATTTTACCGGCAAACCGCACTTCATTTTCGTAAACAAATGGTTTGTATGGCTTATATTTTTTCACAACAACACACGAAGAAAAAAGGATGATGATAAAAAAGAAATAAGAAAAAAAAGAAGAATGTATTTTCGTTGGTGAAACAGCCATAAATAAAGATAAAGTGCTCAACAAATCCAAGGTCAAATATATTCAAAGTTTATACCATAAAAAATTCAGGGATGAAGAACAGCTATTTGTAATTGAAGGTCCTAAAATCGTTGGTGAATTTTTAGAAAAATATAGCAACCAGGTATTTGAAATATATGCAGTCAATAAATGGCTCGGAAGCAATACTCATCATTTCCAGGAAATTGCTGCCGAAAAGCTGGTAGAGGTAGGTGATAACGATCTGAAAAGGATTTCCTCACTTTCAACTCCTAACCAGGTGCTGGCGTTAGTGAGAAAAAAAAGCCAGCCGTTTCCCGCAATTGCAAATGATGAGTTGGCGCTGATGCTTGATGATGTACAGGATCCCGGCAATGTTGGCACTATTATAAGAACAGCCGATTGGTTTGGAATTAACAAAATATTGTGCAGCAACGGTTGCGCAGACATATACAATTCCAAGGTTATTCAATCAACCATGGGAAGCATTATGCGTGTAGATGTATTGTATACCGATTTAATGGAATGGTATAACCACAATAATCACCTTCATTTTTACGGAGCAGCATTAGCGGGTAAATCTGTTTACGACCTGGTAATACAACAGGGCGTGCTTATTATTGGCAACGAATCAAAAGGAATACGGGAGTCATTATTATCCGTTTGTAAACATAAAGTTACCATTCCCGGAACAGGCGAAGCTGAATCACTAAATGCAGCTGTTGCAACAGGAATTTTATTATCGCATATAGTGAAAAGAAGCCAATGATTACTTTATTCCTTCACCCAAATATGGCTGTTAAGATTTGAGCATAAATGATTAAAAATTGCCCTGTTTTTTAACGCTTCAACAAGTAATTTTGAAAAAAAATTAATATGGCAGTTCAATGGAAAGGCGTGTTTCCTGCGCTCACTACTAAATTTACTTCTACAGATGAGTTGGATCTTCCTTTGATCAGGAAAAATCTTGAAGCACAGGTAGAAGCCGGTGTGAGTGGTATTATTCTCGGTGGAACGCTTGGTGAAGCAAGTGTGTTGACCGTTGCAGAAAAAGAAACCCTTGTAAAATTTGCCATTGATACTATACAGGGAAGAGTACCTATCGTATTAAACATTGCCGAAGGTGCCACACGCGAAGCTATACGCCAGGCAGCATTGGGTACACAATGGGGTGTAGATGGCTTAATGCTGCTGCCTCCTATGCGTTATAAAAGTGATCACAGAGAAACTGTGACTTATTTTACTACTGTTGCCAATTCAACCGGTCTTCCTTTAATGTTATATAACAATCCTGTAGATTATAAAATTGAAATTACACTGGATATGTTTGATGAGCTGGTAGAAGTAGAAAATATTGAAGCAGTAAAAGAGTCTACCCGCGATGTTACTAATGTAACACGTATGATTAACCGCTTTGGCAAAAGATTCAGCATACTTTGTGGTGTAGATACTGTTACTTTTGAAGAACTGGCTGCCGGCGCGGATGGATTGGTGGCAGGACTGGTTTGCGCATTCCCGGCGGAAACAGTTGCCATATATAAACTGGTAAAATCAGAAAGATATGCGGAAGCGCTGGCACTTTACCGTTGGTTTATGCCGCTTCTTGAACTGGATATTCATCCCAAACTGGTTCAGTATATTAAACTGGCAGAATCAAAAGTTGGATTGGGAAGTGAATATGTAAGGGCACCGAGGTTGCAGCTTATTGGTAAAGAAAGAGAACAGATTCTTGCTACTATAGATGCCGCATTAGCGACAAGACCCGCATTGCCTGATTATGCGCTGTTACCTGCATAGTTGTAATGAATTGTAAGAATTCTGGTTTCACTTTCCTTTCAATCCGGCTACACTAGTATTGGATTTGAACAGCGGAGATAGTTATTATGAGTATACAACAGTCTGTATTAGCTCTGTATGCCCGATATAACTATCTTGCATTTCTTAAAGTTTTATAAATAATGACTGATATTAACATCATAATGAAAAACGCCGGAGAGGCGTTTCAGGGATATTCAATACTTTCCGCAGATAAAAGAGCATCCTTTTTATATACAATAGCTGATCAAATTGAAGCTAACAGAGAAACATTGGTGAACATTGCTCACCAGGAATCTAACCTGCCTTTACCGCGTTTGAATGGGGAGCTTACACGTACCACCAATCAATTAAAACTATTCGCAAACCTTATTAAGGAAGGTAGTTGGGTAGAAGCAGCGATAGATACGGCAGATAAACAACGTACACCACCCAAACCTGATACAAGAAAAATGTTGGTACCTGTTGGTCCGGTTGTTGTTTTTGGTGCGAGTAATTTTCCATTCGCGTTTTCTACGGCGGGCGGCGATACTGCAAGCGCGCTGGCTTCGGGTTCAACCGTAGTTATAAAAGGTCATTCAGCCCATGCAGAAACATCAACATTGGTGTTCGCTGCTGTTAAAAAAGCCATCGAAATAGCTGGTGTACCTGAATATACCGTACAGCATGTACTAGGTTCAGGCAGCACTGCCGGCAAAGCATTAGTTCAACATCCCGCAACAACGGCTGTTGGTTTTACAGGTTCTTATAGTGGAGGCAAAGCACTATGGGAATTAGCCAATCAACGCCCCACTCCTATTCCTGTCTTCGCAGAAATGAGCAGTATTAACCCGGTTGTTTTTTTCCCGGATACTTTAGAAAAAAATGCGGAAGGTTTATCCAAAACTTACGCCGCTTCTATTACGCTGGGCATGGGCCAGTTTTGTACTAACCCGGGCTTGTTGCTGGCAATCAATAGTAAGGCATTGGATAATTTTCTTGAGCTGTTAGGAAATGAAATAGAAAAAGTGGCACCACAAAAAATGCTGCATGGCGGTATTCATGCTTCTTTCAATAAAGGACTGAATGAGGCTTTATCACAAAAAGGAATCGAAACCATTGCGCAATCAGCGGTTGCTCCCGCAGAAACAGAAGCTTTTCCCACTGTGGCGAAAGTAGCAGCAAAAGATTTTTTACAAAATCCACATTTCAGAGAGGAAGTATTTGGCCCATATTCACTGGCTGTTGTTTGTGATGATAAAGCAGAATTAATTACAGTGCTTACATCTTTAAAAGGGCAGTTAACCACTACTGTTATGGCTACCGATTCAGATATTGAAGCCAACAGCGATATTATTCAGCTACAAGCCACCCTGGCAGGTAGAATTATTTTAAATGATGTTCCTACGGGTGTAGAAGTATGTGCGAGTATGGTACATGGTGGACCATTCCCCTCCACTACTGATGCAAGGTATACTTCAGTAGGGTCAACAGCTATCAAACGTTGGGTTAGACCTGTATGTTTTCAAGGTTTCAAAGATGATATGTTGCCTGATGCATTAAAAAATAGCAATCCACTCAACATCTGGCGTATTGTAAATAATGAATTCAGTAATGCTGGTTTATAGTTTATTGTTTACGGTTTGTAGTTTAGCGTTTATAGTTGTGGGATTAAACAACAAACTATAAACACCAAACACTAAACATTCTTAATATGAAAAAAACCTTTTTTTGTATTGATGCGCATACCTGTGGCAATCCTGTTCGGCTTGTAGCCGGCGGAGGGCCTGTGTTGTATGGTAACAGCATGAGCGAAAAAAGGCAACACTTTCTGAAAGAATATGACTGGATACGAAAAGGATTGATGTTTGAACCACGGGGGCATGATATGATGAGCGGAAGTATATTATATCCACCTCACGACCCGGCAAATGACGTAGCAGTATTGTTTATTGAAACAAGTGGTTGTTTGCCAATGTGCGGTCATGGAACTATAGGAACCATTACTATAGCATTAGAAGAAGGATTGATCAATCCAAAACAACCCGGCACTATACGCATGGAAGCGCCGGCCGGACTGGTAAAGATTGCTTATACAGAAGAAGCTAAAAAAATAAAAAGCGTTAAGCTTACCAATGTGCCAGCATTTCTGGCTGCAGAAAATCTAACAGTTGACTGTCCGGAATTGGGCGAACTGACAATTGATGTATCATATGGAGGTAATTTTTACGCCATAGTTGATGTGCAGAAAAACTTTAAAGGACTTGAGCATTATGCGGCAGACAAACTGATTGCATGGGCACGTGAAATGCGTAAGCGCATTAACGACAACTATACATTCATACATCCTGATGATGCTACGATAAACGGCTGTTCTCATATTTTATGGACAGGAGCTGTGCTTGATAAAACTTCTTCAGCACGCAATGCTGTATTTTATGGCGATAAGGCAATAGACAGAAGTCCTTGCGGTACGGGCACGTCTGCGCGCATGGCACAATGGTACGCTAAAGGAAAGCTGAAAAAGGGGGATGAATTTATTCATGAAAGTATCATCGGTTCAAAATTCATAGGCAGAATTGAAGAAACACTTGACGTACATGGTAAACTTGCTATACGCCCCAGTATTGAAGGTTGGGCAAGAGTATATGGATACAATACGATTTCAATTGATCCCGAAGATGATCCTTATGCGTATGGATTTCAGGTGATTTGAAAGCCCTCCCTGCCCCCGAAGTGGAGGAGAGCAACACACAGCCCTGGCTTTTCAAAGAACCATATTAATTCCTTTGCCATTTTTGTATCTATATTTTTTTTTGCCCCGTCCCTGAAACCTGCAACAGCCTTACACCCTACACCTTAAACCTTGCACCTTCTTCTTATCTTTGCTATTCATTCTTAATATACACATATGAGTTTAGGTTATTTCAGTTATCCCTTGCCGGTAAACGAACCTGTATTGAATTATGCCCCGGGCAGTAAGGAAAAAGAAGTACTTAAAAAAACATTAGCGGAGCTTAAGAAAAAACAGGAAGATATTCCAATGTATATTGGTGATAAAAAAGTACGAACAGGAAAAAAAATATCCCTGCATCCTCCTCACGAAAAAGATCACGTGTTAGGCTATTTTCATGAGGGTGACGAAAAACATGTGCAGCAGGCAATTAATGCTGCTTTGAAAGCAAAGGCTTCCTGGGCTGCCACAAGTTGGGAAAACAGGGCGAATATATTTCTAAAAGCCGCTGATCTCATTTCTACTAAATACCGTTCGTATATGAACGGTACAACTATGTTAGGCCAAAGCAAAAATGCATACCAGGCAGAAATAGACTCCGCTTGCGAAATCATAGACTTCTTAAAATTTAATGTTCATTATTTAAGCGAGATATATAAGCAACAACCTATCAGTTCGGCAGGTATACATAATCGTATGGAATGGCGACCACTGGAAGGATTTGTATTGGCAGTAACGCCATTCAATTTTACTGCAATCGGAGGAAATCTTCCAACATCGGTTGCCATGTGTGGTAATGTAGTTGTTTGGAAGCCTGCGTATACGCAGGTATATTCCGCACAAATGTTCATGCGGATTTTAAAAGAAGCAGGCCTTCCTGATGGCGTTATTAACCTGATTTATGTAGATGGCCCTGTGTTGGGTAAAATATGTTTTTCGCATCGCGATTTTGCAGGGATCCATTTTACGGGCTCAACCGGTGTGTTTAATGCCATGTGGAAAACCATCGGTGAAAACATTGCCAGCTATAGGGCTTATCCCCGCATTGTAGGGGAAACGGGTGGTAAGGATTTTGTGATAGCCCATAAAAGCGCAAATGCAGATGTGGTAGCTACAGCATTACTACGTGGTGCATTTGAATTCCAGGGACAAAAATGTTCAGCTGCCTCACGGGCTTATATACCCGATAATATAGCTGCTGAAGTAAAGAAGAAATTGATTGCCGGAGTAAATAGTTTTACAATGGGTACGGTGGAAGACTTTTCTAACTTTATAAACGCGGTAATAGATGAAAGAGCCTTTGATAAAATAAAAGGCTATATAGACAAAACAAAGAAAGCCACCAAGGCATCCATACTGGTTGGAGGAAAATGCGACAAAAGCAAAGGCTATTTCGTTCAGCCTACCGTTATTGAAGCAAAAGATCCTAAGTATGTAACCATGTGTGAAGAAATTTTCGGTCCTGTGTTAACTATATATGTATACAAAGCCGAAAAGTTTGAGGAAACACTTCAACTGGTAGATGAAACTTCTCCTTATGCATTAACAGGTTCTGTTATTTCTACCGATAGAAGCGCGGTGGAGTTGGCTACAAACACATTGAGAAATGCCGCGGGTAATTTTTATATTAATGATAAACCAACCGGAGCTGTTGTTGGTCAACAACCATTTGGCGGCGCCCGTGGCAGTGGCACCAACGATAAAGCAGGAAGTATGCTGAACCTTTACCGTTGGCTGAGTGCAAGAACCATTAAAGAAACATTTAACCCACCGGTAGATTACCAATACCCTTTTCAGGCAGAAAAATAAAGTATATTCGCTTTTAAAATTGTTGAAACTTTGAAAACCATACTTGATCCATACCAGTTAAATCTTACCATACAACGCCTGGCTTATGAGATCATTGAACGTCATACTGATCTTGGCAATACCGTATTGATAGGTATTCAGCCGCGGGGTGTTTTTTTATCTGATAAAATAGCGGCATATATACGCACATTATATCCTGATCTTGCTTTTCAATATGGTAAGCTAGATATTACTTTTTACCGAGACGATGTACGCTCCGAATTACATGAGGCTAACAAAACAGACATTCCTTTTTCTATTCAAGATAAAAAAGTAGTGCTGGTAGATGACGTATTATATAAAGGACGTACTATCCGCGCCGCTTTAGACGCATTACTCGGCTTCGGTCGCCCAAGCAAGGTAGAACTGTGTATTTTAATTGATCGGAGATTCAGCCGTGAATTACCCATACAACCAGACTATTGCGGAAAAGCTATCGATTCCATTATGTCGCAAAAAGTAACAGTGGAATGGGATAAGGAAGAAGTAGTGCTATATTAATAATGGTGAATTGTCAATTGGCGATAGTGAATTGTGAATAGTCAATGATAAAACGGGAGCATTGTTGAGCGTTTGTGTTTCCTGGAAGGTAATATGTATTTATTTTTGAACAATGTCAGAAGATCTAACTATTTCAACTGGTTCCAAAGCAGAACAATACCAGTCGCTTGTGCCTCAAATTAAAGCGCTTATAGAAGGAGAACCCGATCTCGTAGCCAACTTAGCCAACATAACAGCCGCTTTAAAGGAACAATTTAATTGGTTCTGGATAGGTTTTTATATTGTAAAGAACGATGAATTAGTACTTGGTCCTTTCCAGGGTCCGGTTGCGTGTACACGCATCCGTAAAGGAAGAGGTGTATGTGGCACCAGTTGGCAACAGCAAAAGGCTATTATCGTTCCGGACGTTGCACTTTTTCCGGGACATATCGCATGCAGCAGTTTATCTAAATCAGAAATTGTATTGCCGGTTATAAGAAGTAATGAAGTGGTAGCAGTATTAGATGTAGATAGCAGCCAATCTGATGAGTTTGATACGACTGATCAGTATTATCTTGAACAAATTATTAATTTAATTGACTGGAATTCTTAATTACATACGGCTTTTGTAATCTATATGTTTGATAAGCTTGTAAAAAACCTGAATAGTTATCTGCGTTTTACAGATGAAGAAATGGCGTTCTTTTTATCGCTGTTTGAAACCCGCCTGGTAAAAAAGAATGATTGCTTTATAAAAGCGGGAGAACGGTCTAATCATGTAACGTATATTAATAAAGGGCTGCTGCGTTATTATTATGTAATGGACGGCAAAGAACATACAGCCCGAATATTCATAGAAAATGACTGGACAGGCGATTACGCAGCATTCCTCAAAAAAACAACCTGCACTGTTACTATTGAAGCGTTAGAAGATACTGAATTATTTTTACTGAGTTACGATAACATACAACGTGGCTACGAGAAGGGAAAAATATTTGAACGCTTCGGGCGACTGATGGCAGAAACATTATTTATAGACATCGTAGAAAGAAACTCAGATTTGCATATAAAAAGTCCTGAAGCACTATACCTTGATTTGTTACAAAAGCAGCCTGAAATTATCAATCGTGTTCCTAAAATACATAGCTTCTATGCTGGGCATTGAACCCGGAAAGCCTCAGTCGCATCCGTAAAAGAACTACAGGACGCGACATAGCAGAACCGTGATGTAACCACTTACTCCTTACACATTCTACATTTTCCTCACCCCTTAACCCAGGTCAAGAAAATAGTTCCATTTCATAACCAACGTCAAGAACAAAGCTGTAAGCGCCTTCTATATTTGTTGTGCAAAACCAACAAACCATGACAGCAGATACCAGAATGTTAAGTGGCATCATCATTATTACGGTGCCTTCCGTAGTATATGGTGGATATTTTTTGTTGCAGGTATTATCCGGCAAACAGGAAAAACTGGAACTTACTCCTTTTCAAAAAGCCATGTTCCGGGCCGGCCATGCACACGCAGGTGTTTTAATTTTATTTTCGCTTATTGCTTTATTATACGTTGACGAAACCGCACTATCTCAAACCTGGAAATGGATTACAAGAGTAAGTCTTCCTTTATCCGCTATGCTCATCAGCGGTGGATTTTTTGGAGCTGCTGCTGGCAAACAGGTAAACAAACCCGGCAAGCTGATTATGTTTCTTTATATAGGTATTCTGTCGCTTGTAACCGGTCTTATAACATTAGGCATAGGCTTAGTAGCTGCTTAATATTCTTATAATACATTAAAATAACGCTTATGTTCAGGGTAGGTTTATATAATATCGTTTTATTGTTTTTGTTTACCTTTCAGCTATCTGCTCAAACAGCTATTACGCAAACTTTACGCGGACAGTTAACGGATGACGTTTCGAGGGCTTTAGTGGCTGGCGCTACTATATTACTTGAAGGAAAAAACTATACCGCCAAAACCGTAACAGATAATGATGGCAACTTTGTTTTCCACAATGTACCGATTGGAAGGCTAACGTTAAAAGTAACGTATGTAGGTTACGAAGATCAGACTGTTCCTGAAATACTGGTTACTTCCGGCAAAGAAGTATTGCTTAATATCGCCATAACCGAAAAAGTAAATACACTTAAAGAAGTAACTGTTAAGTCAAGTGGAAAACGAAATGTGCATAATGAAATGGCTGTAGTAAGTGGTATTGCCTTTAACCCAGGCGATACCCGCAGGTTTGCAGGCGCTGTAGGCGATCCTTCAAGGATGATCACAGGTTTTGCCGGAGTAGTAAGCGCATCAGATTCAAGAAATGATATTGTGGTTCGGGGCAACTCACCTTCGGGTTTGTTGTGGCAGATGGAAGGCATTGATATTCCCAACCCCAATCATTATGGATCGCTCAGCAGTACAGGTGGCCCGGTTAGCATACTTAACAGCAACAATCTTGGTAAATCCGATTTCTTTACGGGTGCTTTTGCAACGCAATACGGCAACGCGGTTGCAAGTGTTTTCGATCTGCGCATGCGTAATGGCAACCCTGATAAAAAAGAATTTATTGGAGAAATAAGTTTTACCGGTTTTGAATTAGGTGCGGAAGGACCAGTTTCTAAAAAAGGCAAAGCCTCTTATATTGTCAACTACAGGTATTCTACAGTAGGCATTCTTAATACGCTCGGTTTTAATATCGGCACGGGCACAGCATCACCACAATACCAGGATTTGAATTTTAAAATTATGATTCCACTATCTCCCAAAAACAAAATATCCATTTGGGGAATGGGCGGCCCAAGTAAGATCAACTTTATGGGCAACGATGCAGATACTACCAAAAACGACAACCTGTATGGTAATGAAAATGAAAACCTGATGACGAATTACTTTACAGGTATAACGGGTGCAACATTGGAAACCAATTTCAATGATAAGACTTATGGCAAACTCAGTATCGGCTTCAGTCATACATCAGAAAGAATACTCCACGACTCCATCAGTGTGCAAACAAGAGAAGCATTCAGAGACTGGCAAAACAATTACAAAACAAACCGGTATGCACTCTCCTATTACCTGTCGCACAAGTTCAACGCAAAGAATAATATTGTTGCAGGTATAAATACAACCTTATACCATTTCGATTTATTTGATAAAAAAATATACGATGAAGGTGCATATGAAATAGTACGCCTCGATCAAAATGCAGGTACCGCTTTATTACAGGCATATACACAATGGAAACATCGGTTTACGCAGAAAATTTCCTTTACAGCAGGGCTACATTTTCAAACACTTACACTAAACCAATCTACATCAATTGAACCACGGGCTGGTTTAAAATATGACATCAGTAACCGTCATTCCCTTTCGCTGGGGTATGGCATGCACTCGCAAATGCAAAGTCCGGTTATTTATTTTTATCAAACCTATAATAATGGTGATCCCATTTACACAAACAAACATCTAGGATTTACCCGTAGCCAGCATTTTGTATTAGGGTATAATTATAAGATCAATCCCGCTTTGGTATTAAAAGCAGAATGGTATTATCAGGATATCAGCAAAGTGCCTGTTGAACAAAAACTCTCAGGATTTTCCTTGTTAAATGAAGGTGCTGATTTTGGTATCACCAGGAAAGACAGCCTTGTAAACAAGGGCACAGGTAAAAATTATGGTATGGAACTTACACTGGAAAAATATTTCAGCGATGACTATTATTTTTTAATAACAACCAGTGTATTTAATTCAATGTATAAAGGCAGTGATGGCATAGAAAGAAATACCGCTTTTAACACGAAATATGTATACAATGTATTGGCGGGAAAAGATTTTGTTTTAGGCAAAATACCGGGAACGTTTTCTATTAATGCAAGGGTATCGGGCGTTGGAGGAAAATACACTTCACCTGTAAATGTAGCCGCATCTATTGCTTCAGGTGGCACAGAGTATGATGAATTAAACGCGCCCTATTCTATCAGGCAATCGCCTTATTTCAGAGCTGACCTTAAGATCGGTTATCGAAGAAACTATAAGAAATCAACACTGGAAGCAGGTATTGATCTCAGGAATTTCACTAACCACAAAAATATTTTTATACAGTCATATAACAGAAGAACCAACACCATAGTGGATCAGAATCAGCAGGGATTTTTGCCTGTGCCTTACTTCAGGTTCACTTTTTAGCTGCTGCGGCAATTCTTATAATTGCCATTCATATTACGCAACTATTGGTTTGATAGAAAGGTTAATACTTCCATCATTTTTTCACCAGCTTCTTTACCAGGCGACATGCTGATTAAATAGGGTGTTGCATGCAGGGTAGATCCCGGAATAAAAAATGCAGGTTTTATTATGTAACCTAATTCATCCATACCCAAACCGATTATAAATTTGGGTCCATCATTTTTCATGAGCTGCTTTGTATTAAAGGAAAACAAAGGCGAAGTCTCTCCGGGATGGGTAGCAAAAATAGCATTGCCAATACTAAACCATGCTATTTCAGTCAACGTTCCGTCGCCAATATCTCTTTTTAATATTCCTGCTGCAGATAACTTACTGAATCCCTCGTTGTGAACAGGTATTTCAAAGACTTTAGAGCGGAAATCAATAGTTGTACCTGCTATAGTCTTCGCATTCTTTAACGCTGCAAGCACTACATCAGCAAGTCCCTTACCTCTCTGTTCTGCTTCTTCAAAAGTGCGGGGTATATTTTCCGGTTGTACCCACCCTCCTATGGCTCCCTGTAGAAAAAGATTCACGCCTCCTTTCTTCGCCTTCATTTGTTTGTAAAAACCAGAAGGAAAATCTGCGCTCACCAATGTATTATCAGCACCCAAAACTGTTGGATGGCATGCAAAATTAGTAAGGGTCGCAACGCTCTTATTACCTGTAGATAAGAATTGAATGACTTCAACCTTTCTGTCAATTTCCATACTATCCGAAACATTCTTAACCCAACCTTCCCCAAAATCAGTGTCGGCATATCTGGCAATAACGGTTTGCCTGTTTTTCCACGCCTTTGTAATTACGGCTTCAGCGGTATTAACAAGCAGGGAAATATAACTATCATCTATGCCGCTGCTTTGTTGATCTGCACCCCAAACACCAATCACATCGGCTCCTGCATGTGTATGTGTAGATGAAATAATAATATGTGTCGGATCAAGGCGCGATGAAGGGATATTTTTTTCTACCTTGTCGCGGATAGTTTGCACTAACGGATATGGCAGCCCGATACAATCAATTACAACAAATACAATAGCCTCATTATTGTTAGATACAGCTACGGCCTTCACAAAAACATCATCATGTATACCCGTGCTTTTGCGGTTGTATCCATAACCTGCCATATAAGTACCGGCAGTTGGATTGATGGATGCTTCTGCAGCTCCTGCCATAAGTTTACCTGGCGGTTGTTGAGCCTGCAAAAAAGGAATAGGCGCGAAAAAGAATAACAATCCAATGCAAAGCGCTTTATTCATGCGTAAGCAGTTTAAATAAATAATTAGGCCAGACTATTATTAAATAAGTCTGTATTAAAGTGCAGTTATAGGGATTTGCAACAATTAATTAACGGCGTTTAATGCAGGTGTGAGTGTTTATCATTAAAATGTTCAGCGAAGTTGAACAAAGAAAGAATATTTTTTTGAATAATTGTTGTAGAATTTAGCACAAAAAGCGTTTACAAGAATAACACGTATTTATGCGCTGTTTATCCAGTAAAAAACATAGCGTGATCAAAGTATCAGGAATATATGAAGCAGAATTGAACATTCCCGTTTGTTAAGGTAAGTATAGTGTAATTTCGGTACAGTTTTTATAATATTCTATTATATGAATCAATTACCACTAACTGTAAGACGTTCCATAGAACTACTCGGGCTATGCCTGTTGGTACTCATATTTTCAGTAGGCAGCGATATTATTATGCCTTTATTGATGGCTTTCTTTGTGAGTTTGGTGCTGTTGCCCATGTATCGTTTTTTCAGGAAAATAAAAATACCCGAAGTAATTGCTATCATATTAGTAATCCTTGCGGCTTCTCTTATCATTATTGGTATACTTAGTTTTTTTTCCTTCCAGGTTGCTACACTGGTGCAGGATTTTCCACAATTAGAGAAAAATATTAATCAACACTGGAAAACTCTTAGTAGTTGGGTTAACAGGAATTTTAAAGTTTCTGCCGATAAACAAATAGATATGCTGCAGGGACAGGGCAATAAACTATTGAGCAATGCCGGCACATATTTGAGTGGTGCGGCAGTTTCCTTGTCAGGCGTTTTTGTATTTGTAGGATTATTGCCTATTTACATTTTCCTGATCCTGTTTTATAAAAATCTTTTATTGCGTTTTGTATTTTTATGGTTCAAACAGGAAGATCATCCGCAAGTGGAGTCTGCCTTAAGAGGAACAGAAGTAATTATTAAGAGTTACCTGATTGGTTTAATGATCCAGGTTACTTATATGACTATTTTGTTGGGCGTATTGTTATTAATACTTGGCATAAAACACGCATTATTGATTGCTATTATTTTCGCTATACTCAATCTTATTCCTTATGTGGGTGCTTTAATAGGCAATGTAATTGGCGTGCTGCTTACCCTCACTTCTTCCAATCAATTATCTGAAGTAATTACTGTACTTGTTGCTATAGCCATTGTACAATTTCTTGATAATAATATTCTCATGCCACGTATAGTAGGATCAAAAGTAAAGATCAACGCGCTGGTTTCAATTATTGGAGTTGTAATTGGAGGAACTATTGCCGGTATTTCGGGCATGTTTCTTTCGTTGCCGCTTATTGCGGTATTTAAAATAATTTTTGATCATACTACTGCATTTAAACACTGGGGATTTTTATTGGGTGATGAACGTCCGGGATTAAGCCCTATGACAAATGCAGTGGTTCGTTTAAGAAAAAAACAGGTACGAAAAACAGATAGTGGCGAAATATCTGACACTAACAACGACGGATAACTTACATTTTAATTGTTGCCGCAAAACTTTTAAAAAAGTTGAGTGATTCCGGATTTTTTACCGAACCGGTGTTGATTGATTTCTCGAGGGGCATATGCATTAAAATTTTCTTTACAGGAGTTTCCATTTTTTTTCCACTGATGGTATAAGGAATATCGTTTACCGCAATTATTTCATCAGGAACATGCCGGGGTGAATACGCGCTTTTTAACGCTGTTTTAATTTGAGTTTTTATATCTTCAGTTAAAACAACATTTTCCTTCATTATTACAAACAGGGGCATATAGTCACCCCCATGAGGTAACTCAATATTTACAATCAGGCTGTCCTTAATCGTTGAAATGGTGTCTATTGCCCTGTATATTTCCGCAGTTCCAATTCTTACGCCCTGCCTGTTTAAGGTAGCGTCCGATCTTCCTGAAATTACTATTCCGTTCCGCCGCGTTATTTTTACCCAGTCACCATGTCTCCACACACCCGGATATACATCAAAATAACTCGCCTCATATTTTTCAAATTTTTCATCGTTCCAGAAAAAAACCGGCATGGAAGGCATGGGCTGTTTTATGACCATCTCCCCTACCTCTTCTTTAATATCGTTTCCTTTTTCATCCCATGCGCTTAAATCGCACCCCAAAGCCCTGCATTGTATTTCGCCTTCGTATACCGGCAGCAAAGGGCAACCGCCCACAAATGCAGTACATACATCTGTGCCACCACTCATACTGCATAACCATACATCTTTTTTTATGTTATTATATACATAATCAAATCCTTCAGGTGGTAGTGGAGAGCCTGTTGAACTGATAGAACGTAAAAATGATAAGTTGTGCGACTCACCTGGATAAATACCCGCTTTTTTGCAAGCCATTATATATGGAGCGCTCGTTCCAAAATGATGTAGTCCTGCTTTTTCTGCAAGCTGCCAAAGCACATTCAAATCAGGATAGCCGGGGCTCCCATCATATAATACAATTGCAGCTCCTGTCAGTAATGCCGCATGCACATAGTTCCACATCATCCAACCGGTTGTAGTAAACCAAAAGAACTTCTCTCCCGGCCTTACATCATTGTGAAAAGTGAGATACTTATAATGCTCCAGCAATACACCACCGTGGCTATGTGTTATGGCTTTGGGTTTACCTGTTGTGCCGGAAGAATATAAAATCCAGATAGGGTGTGCAAACGGAACGGGAATAAAACGAAGTCCTTTATTGGCTGTAGTGACCACCTTAGACCATAACACTACATTTTTTTCTTCTTTTTTTATTGCTGTTGTTGATTGTACATAAGAAATTAAAATCACTTTTTCTATACTGGGTATGGCAACAGATATTTCTTCAATAACAGAAGTTCGGTCAAAACATTTGCCATTATACCAATACCCATCAGCAACAATTAATATTTTAGGCGCAACCTGCTGAAACCTTTCCACTACACTGTCTCCGCCAAAATCGGGAGAACAACTGCTCCATATTGCACCTATAGACATTGCAGCCAGTAAAGCAATAGTGGCTTCAGGAATATTAGGTAAGTACGCAACAATTCTATCACCAGGAAGCACTCCCTGCTCAAGAAAAAAAGCCTGTAATGCAGCAGTTTTTTCCTTCAGCTCTTTCCATTGTATACTTTTCAATGGATGCTTTTCTGATTGAAACAAAATAGCAGTTTGATCATCTGAGGCATTTCTGAAAATATGTTCCGCATAATTAAGTTGCCCACCTTCAAACCATTTAGTATAAGGCATGCCATCATTGCTTACCACCTGTTCATAAGGTTGGTGCCAGATGACATTAAAATACCTGGCAATACTTTTCCAGAATTCTTCTACATTTTCAACAGACCATTTCCATAATTCATCATAATCATTACATACTACACCATAATGCTCATGCAGCCATTGTATGTATTGGTTAATATTAGATTCTTCTTTCCATTGCAAAGACGGTTTCCATAATACAGCGGGCGTCATTATAAAAATTTTGAAGCTTTAATTTCAGCAGTATTAAAAGTCATATTCAAATCTAAGCATATTGATGCTGGCTGCAATGATTTAATAATTGCGGAATATCAATTACCAAGCTAATTCACAGGCTGTTTTTGTTATAAAAAAGTAAACATTTGCCACATTAATTGGGTACGTGTAATTTTAGTACATAATTTCAGTCTTATAATAAAATGTCCATTTGAAACGAATTTTACTTATACCGATTTTAACCTTGCTGCATGTTGCTGTATTTGCACAAAAGATAGACAGCATTTATTTTAATTTGTATACCGATAGCCTTAAAAAAGGAACCTTTAATTATATTAATGTAGAAGGAAAATTACCCGGTGGATTCATTCGCCCGTTAGACAGTACGCAACTAATCTTCACCGCTTCATCCGGAAAATTTCAAGGCAATAGTCTTTGGCTACCTTTTGAAACAACAGAAGAAAAAATAAATATAACTGTAAAGTCAAGACAGAACCCTTCTTTAGTCATCAGCAGAACTATTTTTATAAAAAAGAAGGGCGACGACGAAAAGCTAAAATCAGTGGACGATATTTTAAATGAGCCTCCTAAAAAAGGCAGGAAAAAGAACTTATGAAGCCGGTGATTGAAATAGAATATTGTCCTGCATGTGGTTGGATGTTACGCGCAGCTTATATGGCCCAGGAATTATTAACTACTTTTACTGATGACGTAAAAGGTATATTGCTAAAACCTTCTGACGTTACGGGGCGTTATAGCATAAGTATTAACGACATTATTATTTTTGACAGAAAAACACAAGGGCGTTTTCCGGAAATTAAAGAATTGAAACAACTGGTAAGGGATGTTGTTAATCCTTCCAAAAGTCTTGGGCATTCAGATAAAAAATAAATGCCATCATCTCTGATTATTCCAACCAATAGAAGTTATAAAAACAAGAGGCTGTTGATTCAGCCTCTTGTTTTATTATATCTCGTTTTCCTGTTCTCTACTTCAACTTAATCACTCTTATCGGCGGAATGGTTTCACCGGAGAGTCCCTGGATTTGTATGAAGTATACACCGGCGGGGAGTTTGTGTTTATCCAGTCCTGCCGGTTGTAACCAGTTGCCCCTGGGCACATTCGCATACTCACGGGTCAGTACCGTTCTGCCGGAGGCGTCTGTTACTTTTATTACCAGCCTTGATGTGGCATGGGCAACATTCAGCTTCACCATCACATCATCTCTGAACGGATTGGGGTATACCTGCAGTTTGCTGGTGGTTGACGACAGGGCACCATCTGCAATGCCCCCATCAGTTGTTCCTCCTATGCTGCCACGGAATACCGCTCCTCCTGTGCCTTCTATCGGGTTAGATGGTTTTTTAGCGCCTGATATGATCAGCCCGCCTATATAGGAGTACTGATTGGGACTGCCATCCGGTTGTATCGTCAGCAGTACTTCCCCATTGGCATCCGCAAATATATTATCCATGGTTACCGTGCGGGTGCGGTTATTGTTTACCTGCAGTTTTACCACTCGGCCATTTATGATGTAGCTGGTGATTCTTGTATCTGCCGCTGTTCTGCTGGCAAAGAACGTAAAGCTGTAACTGAAGTTCTGCGACAGACCGCTGAACCTTAACTGGGCATACTGACCAATATCTGCCCACCATACGCTGCGCATTACGTTATCAGGCACCACACCGCTGTTGTTGCCCGTGTTTTCTCCATTGGCATTGGTGCCGCTGAACCCGTCGCCTACCGTCATTGATATGCCTGAATAATTCTTCTGATCGGTATACAGGAACGAATATACCGCCCCTGACTGGGGATCGCTGTTGGTATTGTTCCAGGGCAGCGCCGCCGGGTTATCTCTGTTAAAGTTGATATACACCGTATAGGCAAAGGTGGAAGCCGATATGGTATTGCTGAACGGCGATACATTTGGCGCAGATACTGCTTTAAGTTTATAGAAGTATTCAGTGCCTGATTGCAGACCCGCATCAGTATAGGTGCTGGTGCCGCCGCTTACCGATGTTATATAGTTAAATGTGCCACCGGCTGAGGTAGAACGGTAAATCTCTACCGTGCCGCCGTATGCCCTGTTGTTCCATGCCAGCCTGATGGAGTCTTTGGCTATGCCTGCCGCTTTAAATTTATCCGGCGCTAGCAAGGTATTGCTGCTGGTATAGGCTTGTATTACCAGCGCGTTCATATATGCGGCGGCGGAAGTAGCACCTTTGTTTACCGTGTATTCAAGCACGCCATTGGTGGCTACCAGGTCGTTGAGCTGAACCGTATTCTGGGTATTGCCTCCTGCATTAATGCTTACGGTTTTGCCTCCTGAACTGAACACCGTGGTGCGGTCGTCACCGCTGGTAGAGGAACTGCTCATGAACACCAGGTTATAGTGTATGCTCTGATCTGTTGACAGTCCTGTTATCCTTACCGTTTTGATGGCTGTGCCGGTTTCCGCATAATAGGTCTGCAGTACATCATCTCTGAAGGCGCCGCTGTTGCTGCCGGTTACCGCACCGGTGGCGCCGTATACCCATGCAGATGTAAGGGTTACCGCTGCCGTGGTAGGCACACCAAGATCATTTTTCAACCCCGTGAGTGATGCATCGGCAGTTGGTATTTTATTAAAGCTGTTCCAGATGCCGGCTACCGGAACGGTAGCATTAAAGTTTACATAGGTGGAGCTGATGGCATTGTCGGTTATATACAGCTTAACGGTGGCTGAAGCTGATTCTCCGGCGTTATCCGTTGCCGTTACCGTAGCGGTAAACATACCAATATTACCTGCCAGCGGGTTGGCAGTTAAGGTACCGCTGCCATTGCCGTTATCAGTAAAGGTTACAAATGCCGGAAGTCCTGTTGCTTTCAGTGTAATCACATCGCCCACGTTATCGCTTGCCTGTACACTGATATTAGTGGGTTGACCTGTTTTCAGAAACGCTTCGCTGTCCGTTATCACAGGTGGTTTATTGGGTACAAATATGCTTAAGGTATCGGTGCTGGTGCCGCCATTGTTGTTATTGGCTCTTACAAAATAATAGTAAGTGCTGTTGGCCTGCAGTGCGCTATCGTTATAGGATTGTGTAGCTGCATTGCCCGTACTCAGCAGAACATAAGGACCTGCTTTTGTTGTGGCACGGTATACCTCATTGGCAGTAAGAATAACTGCTGTATTGGTCCAGCTTACTTTTGCTACACCGCTTTCATATATCACCTTAAAATTATCGGGTTTGCCTGGTGGAGCTGTAGCGGAGCCGCCGCCGTCAGTGATTACGATGGAGTTAATGTAATAATAGCTTGAACCATTCGACGGTCCCCTGGCTATATTGAGCGACAAGGTTCCGTCTGCATTGGGCATGGCACCGCTTATGGTTACCGTGTTTACCGCATTCTTATTGGAGTTCAGCACTACGGAATCGCTGTTGATGCGGTATTTGGTAGATATATCGCCTGTGCCGGTGGTATTAAAGCTGCCTAGGAATGTAAAGTTGTATTTGCGACCTGCTTCCAGACCTGAGAAGCTGATGATATATGGTTTGTTCCAGAAAAACTTATAACCACCCTGCAGTACTTTATCGGGGTATACGCCACTGTTAGCTCCTGTGTTCATACCCGAAAAATTAGATACCGTAGTAAGGGCTGCTTCAAAGTTGATGCTCAGCCGCATACCGGTAGTTACCCCGTTCTGGTTTTTTAATCCGGGGTTGGCTGTCGCAGGGTACACTTCATCAGGTCCTAATATCTTGCCTACGCTGTTCCACACGCCGCCGGCTATGTAGGTTGATGATGGTGCAAGATGAATGTATACAGGAATAACGGGGCTGGTGGGAGGAGCAACTACTGTAACGCTTAGGGTATCGGTAGTGGTGCCACCATTGTTATTGTTTGCCTTTACAAAATAATAGTAGGTGTTATTGATCTGTACGGCTGTATCATTATAGGATTGCGCAGCCGCGCTGTTGGCACCGGGGTTCAGTAGTGTATATGGTCCGGCTTTTGCCGTAGCCCTGTATACCTCGTTTGAGGTAAGCACAGGCGCGGTATTGGTCCAGCTCAGTTTTGCAGCACCACTCTCGCTCAGCACTTTAAAATCCGCGGGTTTAGAGGGCACCGCCGTGCCGGGACCTCCGTCATCGGTGATTACTACCGAGTTGATGTAATAGTAGCTTGAACCATTGGATGGCCCCCTGGCTATATTGACGGATAAGGTTCCGTCGGCGTTGGGAGTTACATTTGATATGGTGACGGTATTGAGCGTATTCTTATTGGAGTTCAGCACCACCGAATCGCTGTTGATGCGGTACTTGGTAGATATATCTCCTGTGCTGCTGGTATTAAAGCTGCCAAGGAATGTAAAACTGTATTTGTGACTTGTTTGCAAACCTGAAAAACTGATGACATAAGGTTTATTCCAGAAAAAACGGTAACCGCCCTGCAGCACTTTATCGGGGTATAAGCCGCTATTGGCACCGGTGTTCATACCCGAAAAATTGGATACCGTGGTAAGCCCCGCTTCAAAGTTGATACTAAACCGCATACTGGTGGCTATTCCATTCTGGTTTTTTAATCCGGGATTGGCTATCGCGGGGTATACTTCATCAGCACCCAGTACCTTGCCTATGCTGTTCCATACGCCGCCGGCTATATAGCTGGTGGATGGCGCCAGGTGAATATAAGTGGAGATCACCGGCGATGGCGCATTAACCGCAATGCTGAATGTAATCGTATCCGATCCGTTTCTGCCATCATCGGCTCTTGCTGTAATATTATACAAACCCGCATTGCCTGATACCGGCGCTATGTTCAGTTGTACCGTTCTGTTATTGGGCGTAACCGTTACAAAGCCCGGCAAACCCGTAAACGACCACGTTAATACATCGCCTCCGTCAGGATCGGTTGCACTCAGCGTTAGCTGCTGGCTCTGGTTCTCCGTAACAGTAACCCCGCTCTGGTCATTTATTACCGGCACATAATTATCATTTACTACAAGGTTGAAATTACGGGTAGTGGTACTGTTCTGGGGATTGCTTACCGATACACTTATACCGTTATAAGTACCCTGATCGCCGATGCCGGGATTAAAGGTTATTACGCCTTTACCGTTACCCGTTACTGCAAAACTCGCAAAGGGCGGCAGGTTAGTTACCTGCAATGTCAGCGTTTCTGAACTCACTGTCCTGGCGTTAATATTTACCTGCAACTGGTTACCAAATCGCATAAACTGATTTGCTATACTATCCAGTTGTGGAGGAACTCCCGTTGTAACTACATTGATCTCGTTACTATAATCTGATGAACCGGTTGCACTTATCGCCTTTACTTTATAGAAAATGTTGGAATTAGCAAATAAACCTGCGTCTGTGTACGATGTATTTAAGGAAGATATGGTAGTAAACAATACATAGTCCTGGTTATTTCCGTATGAGCGGTATATTTCAAAACTGGTAGTATTCACATCATTATTAGTCCAGGCAATAGAAACACTTTCTGCCGTAACCGATGTTGCATTCAAATTGGTTGGTGCGGCAGGTGGTGGGGGTGCATCTGGCGTTGTTGCAGTTACGTAAGGCTGCCCAAGCACATCTGAAGGAATAACCTGCTTGTTTACCGCCTGACCGGATATACTTGTTTTTTGATAGCTCACCGATAATGCTTCAGTTCCGGTGGCTTCAAAATAAGTAACCATTATAGCAACAGGAACTCCTGCGGTTAATGCAATATTGTTGCTGGCTTTTTCGGTAGCGGTATGAATTCCATCATTGGTTACTGCTAAATTTCCATTAATATATAATTTTGATCCCGCATCCGAAGTAGTAAAAAATTTATAATTACCACTTGCAGGAACTGTTATTGTTCCTTCAAATTTAACCGCAAAATTTTCTGAACGATCTTCCATCCCTAATGAAAAGTCACTGCTTCTTCCTGTTTTTACGGGAGTAATTGTTGTAAAGTCAGGTAAGGTTGTTAAAGCGTTTGTTTCATAATAGGCATACTTTACTCCGGTTCCATCTCTCTCATACGCTGACTCTCCGTTTTGATTAATCGCCCGCACCCTGTAATAATACTGTGTTCCGCCAGCTACTGTAGTATCCTGATATGTAATTGTATTAGCGGCTACAACTGCAATAGTGCTAAAACCATTTATGGCACTTACAGATCTGGATACCTCAAAGGCTGTTTCATTATTGCTATTATCTGTCCAATTCAAACTAACCTTTTTATAAGATACAGGATTCGCCGCAAGAGCTGAAGGAGCAGTAGGAATACCTGTAATGCCCGATGAGGTTTCTGTAAACACTGAATTAGGAATGGCCACAAAAGAAATGGTTCCAGGCGTTTTCCAGGAAACAGAAATACTTGAAGAAGCTGACTTTTGGAAATAACTGATGATAATAGGATATACTCCGGCACTTAATGTAATTGTACCATCTTTATTCTGAGCACCATGCACCCCATCATTATCAACCAATGGTGTTGCAGTATAATTATAAGGTGTATTTATGTATAGCCTGCTTCCATCATCAGAGTTTGTTCTGAAAGTATAACTTCCAGAGGTGGTAATTCTGATATATCCTTCCCATAAAAAGGCAAAACCTTCATCCTGCGTTTTATTGGCGATTGTTACGTTAGAGGCAAATCCCATTTTTTCAATTGGCACCAAATTAAAATCAGGTAATTTATTCCAGTCGCCTATGTAATATTTATACATCAGTCCATTCATCACCGTTTTACCAGAAACCTGGTTACTGAAAGCAGATTCATTACCTGCAAGATCTTTTGATTTAACCGCTATGGTATATACCTGGTTGTAATCAAGATTATAGATAGTATAATTAGTTCCGATGGTAGTAAAATTTTTGATGCCATTTACATACACATCATATTTTGCGATACCTGCATCATCAGTTGCTTCATCCCATTGAACTGCTATCGCGTTTCTTGTTGTTCCTGTAATTCGCAAGTTTACAGGACTGGATGGTGGCTGGGTATCTAAATCAGTTGTTGCGCTACCTTCAGTGGAAACAGCGGCAGCAGCAGTATTATTCACTGCTCTTACCACATAAAAATATTTTGTTCCCGGTAAAAGCTCTACCTTGGTAAAACTGCGTTCATCCGCTCCTG
>JBGALP010000048.1:0-25002 GCA_044223805.1 Agriterribacter sp. | reverse complement strand
TTCTCGAATTGTCTAACGATGCCAACACTATAAAATGGGAAGAGTTATTTAATGTATTTTATAGTTGGCATGATAAAAAAAAGAGATTTACTCAGAATCAGATCATAAACTCTTTTAACTGGCTAAAGGAACAATTACTCCTACCAATAGCCATTGTGATGATTTAGTAATTATCTATTTCACCTTTACATCTAATTTGGAGACTTCGGTACCTTCCCCCATGCCCACCTACCACCCATGTGGTTATTCCTTACTGTTGCCATATTGGGGTTTGTTGTTATCGTCTGTCGGTTAGGCATATTGTGATTTATTAGGGGGTGTCCCCTGCCCTGCTGCATGGGCATTTTGGTGGGACCCTACTTTCATTTTTTGTGCAGCCGTCAGAGGTCGGCCACGCGTTGTAAGTCCTGATTACGCTCAGTTTCACTCCGCTACATTCCGGGCTTTCCGCTTCTATCCCTGACGCACTTCATCCACACAAATGAAAATAAATTACATTGTAAATAAAAGACATCTAAGCTATTTAACATAACGCATAATCATTAATTATAAGATTTTCCACATATCTTGTTTTTAGTTGTATCAACAATTAAGCAGATCAAAATAAGCGCAAGTAAATTTCCATATGCGCTTTTGATCTGCTAACTTGGCGATATATAAAGGCATGAAAAAGGTCGTTATAATTTGCCGTTATATTAAACAGGCTCAAGCCACCCGCAAAGACAGTAACAGCCGGGCGCAAGCGAAGATTAACTCGTAAAATAAAGTTTATGGATATAAATCTAAGTGGTCACATTCAGCAATTAAAGGCTCATGAAATAAGGGATTACAAGCTACTGTTATTAAATATGCTTAAAGATTTATTGCCATTAATTAGCAACGACATTAATACCATTGATATTGAATTACCGTCTGACGGAGGACGACCCGTTTTAACAACAAAGCTACCCGACGACGTGCGTTATAAGATAGATGAAATATTAAAGGGTACACGTTTCCCCCTTGCATAATTTGTATAATCTGATCAAACGAGAGTCTTTCTTGCAGAAGTCCACCTATTTCATGCATTGGGAAAAAGGATTCAATCTCTAAAATAATCTCCCCATTCACAACAGAAAAAAGAAAGCTACAAACCTCATAATATGGAAACTTTTGAAATAGTCAAAGCTGTAAATGAATATCTTGATACCGATGTGAACTATACTCTTTTCAAGGTTCCGGGTAAAGAAAACTCTTTCACTTCATATGTGGATATTGAGGTGAGTAATGTAAAGCCAGAAAAAGAAGGTCTATGTTTTATAATAAAAAGCCGTGAGCAGTTCTACGAAATAATTGAGGCATTAGAATTGAACAATGAAAATTCGCCGGATAAGGGAGAAGCAGTTCTAAATAAAAACAAAGTGGATTTTAACGATACATCGTACCTATTTCTTCGCCATGTAAGCCGACGATAATCATTCTCATCGGTCTTTCAGTTGCAAGGCTTTTTTGCGAATAAAAATTGTTGTTCCCAAAAAAAATTCAGTTACTTCGATGAAACTTTGTTATTTCCTAAATAATTCGATTTAAAACAGACTAATGAAAAGAAAAGAATTTATACAAACTACCGCCGCGGGCGCACTGGCTTTTTTAATGCCATTTCAGGGTTCTGCTTTTAATGCTAAAAAGAAATTAAGAGTAGCCCAGGTGGGACTTGGCTCCATGGGTTTAAATGATCTGAAGGATATCGCCTCGCACCCTGCTGTAGAAATAGTAGCGCTTTGCGATGTGGACATGAATAAAATAAATGCTGTTAAAGCAACATACGCCAACGCGAAAATATTTACCGATTACCGCGAGATGCTGAAGAACATAGGCGGCGATATAGATGCTGTGGTTGTTTCAACACCCGATCATGCACACGCGCCGGTGTCGTTAGCCGCAATGGAAATGAACAAGCATGTGTATTGCCAGAAGCCGCTTACGCATTACATTTCAGAATCCCGCAAGATGGATGCGGTGGCTGCGCAGAAAAAACTGGTAACCCAGATGGGCATCCAGGTGCATTCTTTTTACGACTATAAATTAGCTACTATACTTATTCAAAAAGGTATTATTGGAAAAGTGAAGAAGGTAATTGCCTGGTCGCCTAAAGTATGGGGATATGATGGAGCCGAGCCTGAAGGTAGTGACTCTGTACCTGAAGGAGTTGACTGGAACCTGTGGTTAGGCACTGCCAAAGAAAGACCTTACAAAGAAGGTTTTTACCTCAATGGTAACTGGAGAAAATGCATTGACTACGGATGTGGTACATTAGGGGATATGGGTGTGCATATTTTTGATACCCCATATAACGCCTTACAATTGAGTGTTCCTTTAACGGTAAAAAATGAGTGCAGAGAGCCTAATAACTTCGGGCACGCAGAAAAAAATCATGTTACCTATGTTTTTCCCGAAACAAAATACACAGCAAAAACGCTGGAATGGGTTTGGTACGACGGACAGGGCACACCGGAAGCGCAGGAAGAACTGAAGTTGCCTAAAGACGAAAAGTTGCCTGACCAGGGTGCTATGTTTATTGGAGAGAACGGTCAACGTTTATTGCTGCCACACTTCATGGAGCTTCCAAGACTCATTGTTGAAAATGCCTACCAACAAATCGACATTAATAAGTTCGATACTAAAGGTGAAGCCGGTAAACCAACGGAAAGTTATGATGTGGAAGGCCAGAAGCACTATCACCAGTTTGTAGATACCTGTCTTGGTAAAGCAAAATGCAGCGCACCGTTTTCTTATGCAGCAAAGCTTACTGAAGTAATTTTGCTGGGTGTAATTGCTGCCCGCTTCCCCAATCAAACATTAAACTGGGATGGCGCAAACGCACGCTTTAAAGAAGATGAAGCCAATAAATATATAGTAGGAGAATACAGGAGTTTTTAGCGCAACATTATTTTACAACTATTCATTACCGCTATGCGAGGCATCTTTGCTTCGCATAGTTTTTTTAGCACAGGTACTACTTTCGGTGTTTCAAAAAACCGGGACAATATTTCACATAACCGCATATCATTTGTCAATATAAAATCTTTTACAGCCGCTGTTGGTTTTATATTGTACCTTAACCGCCACTTGTAAAGCGCGTTCATGATAATACAAAAAGAAGATCTTGTTTTAACCCATTATAACTGGCCGGCGGAAGAGGTAATTGCCAGGGAAGACTCCGCTCCCACCCGCAGAACTTTTGACAGAGACAATGGCATACAGATAATTTGGATTGCCAATTGGTTTGCTGCCGAAAACAGTACATTTCAAAAAAATGATATGGCCAGACTGGAGGCGATGATCTCAGATGAATTACCATTCACTCCCTTAAGTGAAAAAACCGCATCAGAATGGCTGTTGCATGCCTGGCATTGATGGTTGCAGATATTATTTATTCAACAAAGTACTTACATAGTTGCTTTAACCAATACAATAGGCTATACTTCAACTTTAATAGAAGCAATACTGTTTGCTTCTTCATGCAGCTTTTTCATTTGTATCCGAACTACATACAGGAGTGTTGCAAAATTAGCGATCGGTAAAAGGTCAAGATAAGTCTCAATAAAAATATATCCGGGTAAGAATTTTTTTACCGCCCAAGCGGAAATAAGCTGAATAAAAATAATAATGAGAAAAACAATTCCAAAAGCCTGGTATACAGAATTCATGAAAAATACCGCGGCGTTAATACACAATGCCAGGTATAATAACCCGGGCACAGAAAGATAATCAATACTTACTGAAAAAATGGTCATAAAGATGACCAGCAGAAACGAGTAACCGATGAATATATATACCTTCCACAGTTGTTTAAAATAATTTTGCTGCAGATCACGACCAATTAAAAAAACAAGTGTGAGAAAACAAAGGTAACTCAGCAGGCCTGTGATAACGGATAAAGTATACCATTGCGTAAACTGCACAATAACAAAACTGATTATTTTACTCACGATACCTATTATGGCGATAAGGGTGAAATAACTGATCGTTTTTTTATTCATACAAAAGAGGAAATGATGGATAATAGTACAACCCTGTTAGCAATACCTTTTTTATAAAATTTTTTATCTCTGGTGTGGTAATGAAGAAGTTCTTACAACTTTACCTGATTCATCCATTCTCTTGCTATCAGCTCATGACCCGCAGGTGTGGGATGAATGCCATCCCAGATCCAGTATTGTGCAGGAGCTTTTAAAACGGCAGCTTCAAAAGCCTTTTGTAAGGGAATAAAAATAGCGTCGGCATTCAGCGCCACTCTTTTTGAAACACCTTGTATTTTGTTAATAGCGGCGCTCCACTCCTGCCATCCGTCTTTAACCCTACCAACGGGTAAGATAAATGGCTCCATCATTATAAATCTGCAGTCAGGTAACTTACTGCGCGTATCCATCAATAAGGCACCGTAATGCTTTTCAAACTGTATACTACTATCGTTAATATCCTGTTTTTCCTGAATCATAGTATCCACATCATTCACACCAATTAAAATACTCAGCACATCAGGCTTTATGGCAATAGTATCTGTTTCCCATCTGCCTGCGAGATCAGACAACTTGTTACCACTGATACCCCGGTTAAAAAATTTGAATTGCTTCTCTGGTTCCCGGTAGCCCAGTTGTGCAGCTATGGCAAAAGCATAACCGTGTCCCATCTGGTGGTTCTGATCCCAGGTATTGTTTTTTATGCGGGCGCCGTCTGTAATAGAGTCACCCTGGAAGAGAATTACCTTACCTGTATTGCCGTGAGTATGCGCTGCCGATGCAGCTTGCTCCATCGCCGAAGCCCTGTTCATAAATGGCATCATTAAACCCGCTGTTGCTGCTAAACTTTTTTTAATAAACCGCCTGCGCGCATGAGGTAATTCCTCTTTCATAAACTGATATTTTCTTTTTTACTTATGCATGAAAATAGAGAAAAGATTCTTAGGAAAGGAAATATATTCAGCTCCAGATTACACTTATTCATAATTACGCAGGGCAGCAGGTAAGCAATGAATTTTTACACTTGCAATAAAACCACACCGCTCCTTTTTTGATGCTCAACAAACATAAACCCGGAAAACAATATTTTTTCATTAAAAAATTTCATACTTAAAAGATGATTGTAAATGGCCTTAACACTAATCTTTTACAGGATAGAAAAAAATACCTTTTTTTAAATTGTAGAAAAAGATGATGATGATCAAAGAAAAACAACTATCATACACTAAGTGCTTTTTTCTAAAAAAGTATTAGCGTTTTTATGATTTTTAAATGGTTACCCCTATTGAATTTCAGAGGAAATAAGTAGAAAAAGATTGTAAAAAATTTTATGTGCTTCTCCATATTTCTTTGAATAATATCTTTTGAAGTTTCGTCGTTTCATCATTCATTAACCTGTAGAGAAAAATGTTTTAAAAAAAATCACAGGCATTTAAACTCCAAAAAAATATTTATGAAAATTGCAATTGTTGGCAGCGGCTATGTAGGACTTGTTACAGGCGCATGCTTTTCTGAGGTAGGCATTGACGTTGTTTGTGTAGATATTAACCAAAAGAAAATAGATGATCTTAACAATGGAATTATTCCTATATACGAACCGGGTCTTGAAGAAATGTTGCTCCGCAACGTAAAAAAGAACAGGCTTTCATTTACAACCAACATTGCAGAAGCTATAAAAGATTGTGAAGTATTATTTATTGCCGTAGGAACTCCACCGGATGAAGATGGTTCAGCGGATTTGAAATATGTACTTGCCGTGGCACGTGATTGCGGAAAGTATATGGATGATTATTTGCTGGTAGTTACCAAAAGCACCGTGCCTGTTGGTACGGCTGAAAAGGTGAGCAATGCAATACAGCAAGAGTTAAACAACAGGAATGTAGCTATTGAATATGATGTAGCTTCTAATCCTGAGTTTTTGAAAGAAGGCGCTGCTATTGACGATTTTCTGAAACCAGACAGGATTGTCATTGGTCTTGAAAGCGAAAGAGCAAAAGACCTGATGAAGAGTTTGTATAAACCATTTACGTTGAACGGTCATCCTGTAATTTTTATGGATATTGTTTCAGCAGAAATGACCAAATACGCTGCCAATGCTATGTTGGCTGTTAAAATCAGCTTCATCAACGATATTGCAAACCTCTGCGAAATTGTTGGTGCAGATATAAATCTGGTACGTAAAGGAATTGGATCTGACTCACGTATTGGAAACAAATTCATTTACCCGGGTATTGGATATGGCGGTTCATGTTTTCCAAAAGATGTGCAGGCACTGATAAGAACCGCCGCTGAAAATGAGTATGATCTTCGTGTACTCAAAGCCGTTGAAGCCGTAAATGCCGACCAGAAACTGGTACTTTTTAATAAGATACTGAAATTTTACAATGGAGATGTAAAAGGCAAAACGATTGCTGTATGGGGACTTTCTTTTAAGCCTCAAACAGACGATATGCGTGAAGCGCCATCTTTAATTATAATTAAACAATTACTGGAGGCTGGGGCTAAAATAAAGGCTTATGATCCTGTAGCGATGAAAGAAGCTAAACATCATTTTGGTGATAGTATCGCTTATTGCAAAGATCAGTATGAAGCATTGATAGATGCTGATTGTTTGGCGATCCTTACTGAATGGCCCGAATTCAAATTTCCCAATTTCAAGATCGTACAAAAGTTGTTGAACAGTCCTGTTGTTTTTGACGGAAGAAATATTTACGATAAGAATGAGATGGCAGACAGCGGTTTCCATTATTTCTGTATAGGCGTTGATACAAAAAGTAAAGCATCTTTTCAACATCAAAAAGCATCGGTGGCGAGAGTGTACTAACTGCAGCCTATTACCTGTAGATACTGACCTGCCTTGCAGATGTTTTTAAAAAATATTATAATCATTTATAGTTCAAATAAAAACTTAAAGCGCCTGTATGCTGACCTACAATGATGAAAAACTATACGACCTGTCAACTATCGAAATGTTTTGTCACGGCAATCAGAATGCGGTAAAAGAAATGGTCGGGGTTTTTATTAATGAAGTTTCAGGTTTGGCAGATACACTCAGATCAGCATATACTACTAATGATTTTAGAGCTATCAGAAATGCCATTCATAAAATTAAACCAGTAATAAGTTATTGTGCCATACCTATGGTTGAAAATGAATTGAGTCTGATTAATGAATCGGCCAAAGGGGAAGAAAAAAACGAAGAGATTGAATTAAGAATAAACCGGTTAGAAACAATTGTAAAAGAAGTGGTTGCCCATATGACTAAAACTGTATTACAGGCTTAAAATACATACCCATGAAAAAGAAAATTCTGGTTGTTGACGACGAAAAAACCATCTGTCTTTTGTTGAATAATTTCCTTTCGGAAGCGTACGATGTAATCACCATCAATAACGGTGAAGATGCACTCGAATGGCTTGAAGGTAATCTTCCTGATCTTATTATAAGTGATATCCAGATGTCTAATATGGATGGATTTCAGTTCCTGGAAAAAGTAAGACAGCGTGGATTTACAAAGCATACACCATTTATTATGCTGTCTGCAAGAGCGGAGAGCAAAGAACGTATAAAATGTTACCGGCTTGGAGCACAGGATTATCTCACTAAACCATTTAATCCTGAAGAATTGGGAGAAGTGGTAAAAAAGAATCTGTCTCCCATACATTATGCCATGAGTTGGTAATATGTTGAAGTATATTAAAGAATTCAATATCCAGGTAAACCATGCAACCCTTACTAAACATATTATATATTGGCACCTCGCAGCAATATATTGAAACATTAAAACAAACGGAAACTGTTTGCGTACATACTGTACCAAACAATCTTGTTGCCGTTAACTACCTCAAATCGAATAAGCAACCAGATGCATTCATCTGCGATTATCATTTAACGGGTCAAAACGGTTTAGAATTATTTACCTGGATAAAGCAGCAAGCCGCTTACCAACGCATTCCTTTTATTTTATTATTACGTGAATTTAACGCAGAGATATTCAAAGCCGCGTTTAATATGCGTGTAGACGATTGTTATGTGTTATCAGATCTTTCCGCTACTGCAATTATTGAACGGGTTAAGTTTTTATATGATTTCAGAAAAAAAGAAATTGTTCCGCAAACAACAGACCAGGCAACAAAGCCCTACAGAATGCCGGTATCGAAACGCATTTTTGATATAGTGGTCGCTTCTTCCGTACTCCTGATAGCTTCTCCCATATTGTTACTCATAATGCTGGCTATAAGAATAGAATCAAAAGGCAAAGTATATTATACAGCAAAACGGGTTGGTCGTAAAACCTTCGACTTTTACAAGCTTCGTTCAATGCGCACCGGATCGGATGACCTGTTAAAAAAACTGGCGAAGGAAAGAAATCAATATAACAAACTGGCAACGCCTAAGGAGAGCGTTTCAGCTATGTCGTGCCCCAGATGCGCGCAGTTGCCCGAGGGCGAAACCTGCTCTCCCATAATGTATATTGATACATACGAGGTTTGCGACTATTGGTACAATGTACAAAAGAACGAAAGTGCAAAGAACAACTCCACATTTGTAAAAATTGTTGACGATCCAAGGATTACCCGCGTAGGAAAATTCATCAGGAATACCAGCATGGACGAATTGCCTCAATTAATTAATGTGCTGAAAGGCGATATGTCTATCGTTGGTAATCGTCCTTTACCCGTATACGAAGCTGAAATGCTTACCGGAGATGCCTTGTCAAAACGTTTCCTGGCGCCGGCCGGCATTACCGGTTTATGGCAGGTTGAATTAAGAGGCAAAGGTGGTCAGATGTCTGAAGAAGAAAGAAAGCAACTGGACAATGAATATGCTGATCACTTTGAGGGAAATAATTTTTCCTTCTGGTACGACATCAAACTTATTTTACGCACCATACCTGCACTGTTGCAGAAAGGATCTGTTTAACCGGAAAATGAACCACCAACCATGAGAACAACGCTAACAGGTTTATTAATCGGTGTAATAGTATTTGCCGGAAGTAATAATGTGATGGGACAGCAAAAGCCTTTAAAGGCAAACCTGCTGCAAAAAGATACAACAGTAACGGATACACTACCTGCTATAGTAGAAGTTGATTTTCCCCCACTAATGGTGTTGATAGATTCAGCTATTCAGCATAACGCAATGGTGGGTTACCGCAACCAGGAGTTTGTTGCTAAACAGGCAAACTTGAAAACGCAACAGAATTACTGGCTGAGAAATATGGGTATACAGGCAGATACACGCTATGGAACGTTCGATAATTTTTCGTCGAATGCCAATGGTCAGTCAACAACCATACAGTCTGTAACCAGCAACCAGTTTAATTATGGCGGGGGGCTTTTTATAAAGCTTCCTGTTTTTGACGTACTAAACAGGAAAACCCAGATCAAGCAGGCAAAGGCTGAACTGGAACAGTCAAAATATCTGCAACAGGCCCAGGAAAATGAAATACGCCAGGGGGTGATAAAATTATACGAAGATTTATTGATGAAGCAAAAACTGCTCAATATAAAATCGCAGAACCTGGGTAGCGCAACGGTTAATTACCAGATGGTGGAAAAGGAATACAGAAATGGCATTATACCTACTTCTGAGTATGTACGGTTATCTGATATGACGTCGAGAATCAAATCTGAATATGAAATGGCTAAGTATGATTTTATAGCAGCTAAAAAAATATTAGAAGAAGTGGTTGGTTTTAAATTTAAAAATCCTGACCCCGGAGAAAAATAATGAAACTGATAGGATTAATACGGCTAATGTTGAAGCACAAAATTGTGCTGATAATAGTACCACTGTTGTTGGCGCTAATGGTAGCCCGGCTTACAAAAGAGCCAAAGCTGAGCTATGTGTCAGGAACTGTTTTGTATACAGGGCTTGCCTCGGGTTCATCCATAGAAATGGAAAAGTCGTTCAACTATTTTGCTACCAACACCGCATTTGATAACCTCATCAATATCATTAAATCAAGAGAAACACAGGAGCAGGTTGCTGTCAGGTTATTAAGCCAGCACCTGTTGCTTCCTCATGCTGATCCGAAATATATTTCGCCTAAGTTATACGCGGCGTTTAAAGAAAAAATACCTCCGTATTTATACAAATATGTATCGCATGATCATGCACAAAAAGTGTTAACAGACAGCCTTGCTGCTGTTCAGACCGTTTTAAATGATAACGTCGATGATTCAACGCTTTTTCCTGTAACCATTAACAAGGCTGATTATGAGAAAACAGTAGCGAACCTTACCGCTTTGATGCACAGCAATGACACCAACTTCGTATATAAATTACTGAACTTCCAGGATGAACACTATTCCATCAAAGCAATCTCAACTATTAAAGCAGAACGGCTTAATAACAGTGACCTCATAAAACTTAGCTACGAAGTAAATGATCCCGGCATTTGCCAGCAGACGCTGGTAATTTTTAATGATGTATGTATTGAGAATTATAAAAAAATTAAAGAGAACCGGTCTGATGCTGTAGTAAAATATTTTGAAGCCCAGTTAAGGCAAGCCAGCACCAAACTTAAAAATGCGGAAGATCAATTGCTTGCCTTCAATAAATCAAACAACATCATCAATTACTACGAACAAAGTAAGGCGGTGGCCGTGGTAAAAGAAGATATGGAATCTGATTACAGCAATAAAAAAGCATTGCTTGCCGGTACCGAAGCCGCTATAAAAAAACTGGAAGAAAAATTAGATATACAAGAGCTTGTTCAGGTAAAAAGCAGCAATGTATTAGAAAAAAGAAAACAACTGGGAGATATCAATTTCGAAATCGCTTCGGCTGAAGCCAGCGGTATTGAAAGTGATGAGAATACAAAAAAGATTGAACAGTTAAAAAAACAACAGGAACTATTACAAAACGATATCAAATCCAGTGTAGGTGATTTATATCATTACCAGAATTCGGTGGAAGGTTTACCGGTAAATACCACGCTTTCGCAATGGATCAGCAATGTAACTGAAGCGGAGAATCTTAAAGCCAAGATGAAGGTGATGGATGAACACAATAAGGATTTTCAACAACAGTATGCTATCTACGCACCGGCAGGCGCTAATATCAAAAAAATTGAAAGAGAAATTGCGGTTAGTGAGCAGGGATACCTTGAAATATTGCATGGTTTGAACTTAGCTAAACTAAAGTTGCAGGACAACGAACTTACCTCCAATTTAAAAACAGTTGATCCTCCTTATTATCCCTTGCAGGCTATGCCTACAAAAAGAGCGGTGCTGGTAATTGCAGCAGGACTGGTTGGTTTTATATTGGTATTTGGCGCTATACTGGCAATGGAATATTTAGACGATACTTTAAAAAACAGCAAAAAAGCGTCAAAAATATTGCAGCTTCCAACGCTTGGAATGATGCCTAAAATATCATTGAACCCAGGCAGCGTTAATTTACCTTATGTACAAAACCGGTTACTCGAAATAGCTACACAAAATATTGAACAGCATATTACCGCCAATAATTCGGGTAACAAGGTAAAAACTATTGTGTTTGTGAGCAATGCGGAAAAAGAAGGCAAGTCGGTTTTATCAGCCAACATCGCTAAAAAGCTTATTCAGAAAGGAAACAAGGTGTTGGTATTACAGTATGGCGCCCCTTATCAAAAAGCCAGGCAGCAAAGAAGGTTTCCCATCATTAATCGTTTGCTGGGCTACCAGGATCCAAGGGTGGATTTTGAGAACCCTTTCTTAGCCGATCCTGCAACTTACCTGCCTTCGTCGTTTTATTTTACTTGCGATATTAACGAACATTATCTCAACGCAGGAAGCTATAGTGAGATCCTCAAACAAAAAGGCATTCACTTATCGTTTATACCCGATTATGTTTTGATAGAACTGCCTTCGCTCATCAATAATAATTATCCAGGCAAATTAATAGCAGGTGCTGATATGACTATACTGGTCTGTAGAGCTAACCGGTTATGGGCGAATGCCGACCAGGTTATACTGGAAAATATTCAGTCATTATCGGGTGACAAATTGCGGTTTCTTATTAATGGAGTAGATATAAAGGAAACAGAAATGGTATTGGGAGACCTGCCTAAAAAAACAGGCAGCTTCAGAAAAAAGATAAAAAACATGTTCCGGTTTCAATTCTTCTCAAAAAATCAAATTTAAAAACAACCTCGTTGAAAAAAAAGCTCCATAAAATCGTAAGAGAAGATAATTTTCTTTCCCTCGCCGGAAATTTTATTATCGCTTTTTTCGGTATAGCCGGTTTCGCGCTGTTGGCAAGAAGTCTTAGCGCTGAACTGTTTGGAGAGTGGGTATTGTTTATAGCCGCCGGATCATTTATTGAAATGTTTCGTTTTGGTATCACCAATACTGGTTTAATAAGATATTTATCAGGCGCTGATGAAAAATTACGCATTGAACTAATGGGAGCCAACGCCCTTATTGGTTCAGGGGCAACACTGATTGTTTCGGTAATTATAGTGGGTTGTAATCTTATTTTTCATGAGGCGATAACTCATTCAGGATACCAATTGTTTTTTACATGGTATCCATTGCTGGCTTTTTTAAACCTGCCATGGAACAATGCGTTGGTAGTACTGCAGGCAGATAGAAAATATGGAAAGATACTGGCGCTAAAAACACTTAACAGTGGCAGTTTTTGTATTGTACTTGTGTTTAATTTTTACTTTTTCAAATTTAGCCTTCTGCAAATTGTATGGATTAATCTCATCATTAACGCCCTTACTTCTCTGGCAAGCATTATAGCAGGATGGGATGGATTAAAATACATCAGCAAAACCAGCGCTGCAACAAACCGCACATTGCTTCATTTTGGAAAGTATACTACGTTTACGCTGGTAGGCACTAATCTGTTAAGAAGTACAGATACCTTTATCATCAGCTTAAGTCCTTTAGGAAGCGCGGCGGTAGCATTATACAGCATTCCGCTTAAATTAACCGAACTGCAACAGATACCCCTGAGAAGCTTTGCCGCCACGGCGTTTCCCAAAATGTCGAAAGCAAGTTTGCATGGCAAAACTTCCGAAGTCCGTTCGCTGTTTTATACTTATTCCGGAGCGCTCACCTACTTATTTATTTTCATCAGTCTTTTCACTTTTGTATTTGCTGATGCATTTGTTCTTTTGCTTGCAGGAAAACAATATGCGCAAACTGATATTGTTACAGGATTTAATGCAGTTGATATTGTAAGAGTGTTTTCTATTTATGGTTTGTTGCTGCCCATTGACAGGATGACGGGTATTGGTTTAGACAGCATCAATAAACCGGATGTAAACGCACTGAAAGTATTGTTTATGGTAATCGCTAATATCATCGGAGACGTGGTGGCTATCTTTTTGTTTAAATCGTTAGTGCTGGTAGCTGTATCATCTATCCTGTTTACCATCCTGGGCATATGGATCGGTATGATCTTTTTAAACAGGGAACTCACGTTAAGCTATAACCATATTTTTTCGGAAGGCATTCTTTTTTACAGATCAATATTCAATAAACTGGTTCAAAAAAATCAGATAGAAATCATAAATGCAAAAGCGGTGCAATGATGGTTGAAAGTACCATACATCCATTTGAAAGCTATTCCGGGTCATCAAGCCTGGCAAAGCCACGCAACATCATATTGTTGTTAGTGGCGCTTGCTGTTGTTACCATAACCATCGCTAAAATGCAGCTTACCGGAATTGGATTGCTTACAGGACTTGTTATTGGTATTATTTACATGTACGTTTTATTTTCAAAACCAATTATAGGTGTTTATACTGCCGTTGCCCTTAGCTTCATTTTAATAGGCATGGGGCGTTATATAAAAGATGTGCAGGTAGGATTGGGCATGGATGCTATTCTTATTCTTACTTACCTGGCATTATTCATGAACAGGTTTAACGAAAGAATTGATTGGGCGCCTGCAAACAAGGATATTACCTTTCTTTCCATCATCTGGTTTGGATATTCCGTTTTTGAACTGGTAAATCCTGAAGCACGGAGCGTACCCGCATGGTTTTCCGGCCGTGGCGTTTCTCTTTACATGTTCCTGCTGGTACCCTTAACATTACTGTTTATAAACAGCAACAAAAAGCTCGATTACTTTTTATATGTGTGGGGAGTATTTTCAATACTGGCAACATTAAAAGGAATTATGCAGTTACAGTTCGGTGTTGATTATGCAGAACAGGCATGGTTAAACGAAGGCAACTATAAGACGCATATACTGTTTGGCAAATTAAGAGTGTTCTCTTTTTTGAGTGATGCCGGGCAGTTTGGAGGAACACAGGCTTATGCAGCAGTGGTGTTTACTATTTACTCCATGGCGCAAACTGTAAAAATTAAAAAATACTTTTTTATCACCGTTGCATTACTGGCCTTTTATGGAATGATCATTTCGGGTACCCGCGGCGCTATCAGTGTTCCTTTATCAGGCTTTATGGTGTTTTTTGTGCTGCGGAAAAATCTCAAAGTCTTAAGTTTTGGCGTGGCTATTCTTGCTGTGATATTTATCTTTTTCCGTTTCACCACTATTGGTCAGGGCAATGATCAGATCAGGAGAATGCGTACGGCCTTTGATCCTAATGACGCATCGTTGCAGGTAAGATTAGACAACCAAAAAATTCTTAAAAGATATCTTGCGTCAAGACCTTTTGGTGGCGGCATCGGCCACGGAGGAGTAAAGGCGCAGCGCTATCTGCCTTATGCATTTCTTTCGCAGGTGGCCACAGACAGTTGGTATGTACTTGTGTGGGTTGAACAGGGCATTGTAGGTTTACTACTTCATCTCTTTATTCTTTTTTATACTGCAGGCAAAGCATCATATAATGTAATGTTCAGAATAAGAGATCCTTTGCTCAAATTAAAAATGTCAGCGCTGATAGCCGGCATGATGGGAGTAATGGTGGCTTCGTACGGTAACGCGGTACTGGGCGGTATGCCAACCGGTATGTTGATATACGTATCTATGGCCATTATGCTTAATTCAGCAGTATTTGATACCCCTAAACCAATTACAGAAAATAAAAAGTAAATCCACAGCATATGAAAGGGAGAGATTTTATTATTACCGGGCTTCAATCGTGGGACATTCCTATCGGATCAAACGCCATTGATATTGCCAGGCAGATGGCGGTTGACAACCGTGTGCTGTATGTAAACAGTCCGCTTGATATGATGACTATTTACAGGAATAAACCTACAGCAGAAACGCAACACCGTTTAGAGGTATTGAAAAAGAAGAAGACTCCCCTCCGGGAAATTCAGAAAAATCTTTGGGTGCTTGATTTCCCTTTTTATTTATGGTCAATAAATGGTTTGCCGGATGGCTTTCTGTTTGATGCTTTTAATAAAGTGAACAATAAGAAAATATTCAGGTATATAAAGAAAGTAGCGGATGAAATAGGTTTTGAAAATCCTGTTCATTTTATTGACAATGATATCTACCGCAGTTTTTATTCAAAAGAAATACTGAATCCAACTTTATCGGTATACTATAGAAGAGATAATGTACAGCCTTATGCCTATTGGAAAAAACATGCGGTAAGATTGGAGCCAAAGCTGATTGGCAAAAGTGACCTGGTTGTTTGCAATTCACCCCAGTTAGCAGATTATGCTGCAGTGTATAATAAAGCCAGCAATGATGTAGGGCAAGGAGTTGATCTTTCCGCTTATGATCCGGCAATAACATTTGCTATACCCGATGAAATTCAGAAAATACCACAACCCAGGATTGGCTATATAGGCGATATCAACAGTATGCGGCTGGATGCTGATCTTTTATTTGAGCTTGCTAAAAGCAAACCCAACTATTCTTTTGTAATGATTGGAGGAGAAGATAAAGTATTTGCAACCCATGCATTACACAGCCTCAGCAATGTTCACTTCGTTGGCAGCATTCCTAAAAAAAGAGTACCGGAGTTTATGAATGCATTGGATGTATGCCTGAATCCGCAATTGGTAAATGAAATAACCATTGGCAACTATCCACGCAAGGTAGATGAATACCTGGCCATGGGAAAGCCGGTTATAGCTACCACTACCAAAACGATGGAGCTGTTTAAAGATCATGTGTACTTATGTTCATCACTAAACGAATACAAAGAGGCTGTTGAAAAAGCATTGGCTGATAACAACGAAGAAAATAAATGCAGGCGTATAGCATTTGCAAGGTCGCATTCCTGGGAAAATAATGTACACGCTATATATAAACAAATCCAAAAACATTTAAAATAAATTCCTATGTATTACAGAAATGTAAGAGACCTGAACAATATCATTTTAAAAAGATTGCATATTATTCCGCGTGATATAGACCTGATAGTAGGTGTGCCCAGAAGTGGCATGCTCCCGGCTAATTTATTAGCGCTGTATCTTAATCGTCCCTATACCGATATTCATTCCTTTATGAATGGGCATATTTACAAGGCTGGTGCCAGGGGACAGTTTTTTGATACCGCTCAGTTTAAAAAGATATTGATCGTAGATGATAGTGTTGCATCTGGTTCGGCATTGAGTGAATGCAAGGAAAACCTGAAAGAATTTACCTCCACGTTCGATATTAAATATTGCGCCATATACGTAGTGCCTGGTAAAGAGAAAATGGTAGACTACCACTTTGAAGTAGTTCCCTTACCAAGATATTTTCAATGGAACATTTTAAATCATACTACGCTTGAAAAAGCCTGTTTTGATATTGATGGGGTTTTATGCGCTGATCCAACACCTGAACAGAATGACGATGGTGAAAAATACATTGACTTTATATTGAATGCCCCAACACTCTTTATTCCGGGAAGTAAAATAGGAACCATTGTTACATCAAGATTGGAAAAGTACCGCAAGGAAACCGAATACTGGCTAAAAACAAACAACGTAAAGTACAATGACCTTATAATGCTCGATCTGCCTGATATGGCAGCAAGACAAAGAGCCAATAGCCACGGACAGCATAAGGCGAAAGCGTATATGTCGAAGCCTTACGTGCTTTTTATTGAGAGTGATCTCTCGCAAGCAATAGAAATCAACCGTATTGCAAAAAAACCTGTGCTGTGTACTGAAAATTTTGAAATGATTTTTGACCAGGAATCGCTGATGTATAATTTAAAAAGCGGCAAATACATGCCTTTCCTGCGCAAGTACGCGTTGAAGGTAAGAAACAGGATAAAAAAATAAAACAACATTCATCCATTTGCTTTGGCAACATAATCTTTTTTATGCTTTTATTAAACATCTTACAATGCATTGTGCTGGTTTTGCTGGGGCTTGCCACATTGTATATTTTCATTTTCTCCTTTGCCGGATTGTTTTATAAACAAAAGGCTTATGCAACCCCATCTGCATTTAAAAAGATGGCGGTGCTTATTCCTGGCTACAAGGAAGATGAAGTAATAATTGAAGTAGCGGAGTCTGCACTGATGCAAAGCTACCCCACAGATTTTTATGATGTTGTAATTATAGCAGACTCCTTTGAAAAGGAAACACTTGTTAAGTTGCGTGAGATGCCTATAAAGCTGGTTGAAGTAAGTTTTGAAAAAAGCACAAAAGCAAAAGCGTTAAACAAAGCCATGCAGCAACTGGATAACAGCTATGATATAGCGGTTATACTGGATGCGGATAACCTGATGGAAAAGGATTTTTTAAAAAAGATAAACGCGTCTTTTGAAGGAAATTTTATTGCTGTACAAGGTCACCGCACTGCCAAGAATCTCAATAACTCCTGGGCTATACTGGATGCCATCAGTGAGGAGATCAATAACAATATTTTCAGAAAAGGGCACCGTGTTACCGGATTATCGTCTGCCATTATAGGTTCAGGAATGGCTTTTAAATACGGCTATTTTAAAGACCTGATGGCAGATGCAAAAGCTGTTGGTGGATTTGATAAGGAAATTGAATTGCGTTTATTGAAAGCAGGACATAAAATAGAATATTTAGATGACGCAATAGTATATGACGAAAAAATACAGAAATCAGATGTGTTCGGTAATCAGCGCCGTCGCTGGCTTTCTGCTCAGTTGCACTACTTCAGGCAGGATTTTCTTACTTCACTACAGCACTTATTCCTGAAAGGAAACGTAGATTATTTTGATAAAGCCATACAGTTTATTCAGCCGCCGCGGGTTTTATTGTTGGGTGCGGTAATGCTGTCAGGAAGTTTTTTTGTATTGATAAATTACCTGCTGAAAAGCCATCTTTTTTTGTATAGCTGGCTTGTTCTTGCAACAGCCTGTCTCCTCTCCTTTTTGTTTGCTGTACCGCGTGCTTTTTTTAATGCCGGTACATTAAAAGCATTGGTAAGTTTACCCAAAGGAATGCTGGTGATGCTGGTATCATTACTGAAAATAAAAGGAGCCAATCAAAAATTTATTCATACCAAACACACTGCCACGGTTAGCAAAGTGAATTAATTGAAAATCCATTATCCGTAAACAATGAAAAAGAACCGCCTTGAAAAACTGGAAGCGCTTCGCGGATTCGCGGCACTATATGTTGTTCTGTTCCATACTTTACCACAAAAAATTTACCTGGCCGGAATAAATGTGGGCTTCTTTTTCCGCTTCGGTCCTGAGGCGGTCATCATCTTTTTTGTGCTTTCCGGCTTTGTGATTAAATATACTTATGAAAAATCGGCGGATAAATCCTTTAAATTTTATTTTGTACGAAGGTTCATCCGGTTGTATATACCCTTGTTTTTTATCTTCCTGCTGGGATACCTGGTAAAATGCTATACCGAGCACAGCTTAGTGGGCGCTGACTGGAAAACCTTGCTGGGCAACATCTTTATGCTGCAGGATGTGATTTCACAAAAACCCAATGTAGTTTCCGGCACCTATATGGGCAATGGCGTATTATGGTCGCTATCATATGAATGGTGGTTCTATATGCTTTTCTTCGCGCTGGCTTCAAATGTAGAAAGTAAAAAACTGAACCAATGGGTAAATGTGTTGGTTATAACAGCTACGGTTTCTTATCTTATTTACCCCTTTATTATCAACCGGCTGGCCATGTATTTTGCCATCTGGTGGATAGGTGTTCGGTTTGCAGACATCTACCTGAAAAAAGAGCAATATAGCCTTAAGGCAATTATGCCTTATGCATATGTGCTGTTTATCATTGCTGTGGTTCTTGCTTTGAATTTGTATATCCACTTTAACTATACAAAAGTGTATACCTACCCGTTAGTGGCATATCCTTTTGTAGAATTAAGGCATTTTATTTTTGCCATTGTGGTGATGTTTGGAGCAATTGTATGGCAGCACTTCAAATGGTATGGATTCAATTTTATTTTTGGTGCATTCAAATACCTGGCGCCATGCTCTTATGTTATTTATATATCCCACCATTACCTGGTAGTAGAAGCTACTTACCTGCAATTCATTCATAACAGGTTAATTGAATATGGATTGTACATCGTTTTAATGATCGCTTTTTCTTACCTGTTAGAAGTAGTAGTATACAACAGGATCAGGAAATTATTGATTGGATAAAAAAATTCTCAACCCCTTTCGCAAAAAGAAACACGGGATGGATATGGTTGCGCTGGAACTGATACGGAACCTGCAACAGATAGACCATACCAACGAGTATTTTATTTTTGTAAAGCCCGATGAAGACAACCAGGTTTTAAAAGAGACGCACAATTGCAAGATCATTCCGGTTCACGGTGGCGCTTACCCTTTATGGGAACAATTCGCATTACCAAATGCCGCTAAAAAAGCAGGCTGCGACATATTGCATTGCACCAGCAATACAGCACCCGTTAATTCTGCCATTCCCTTAGTTACAACACTGCACGACATTATTTACATGGAAAGCAGTTATATGAAAATTTTAAGCGGCGATGCCACGCCTTATCAACGGTTTGGTAATATATACCGCAAACTGGTTGTACCCAGGGTGGTGAAAAAGAGCAGGAAGATTATTACAGTATCGCACTTTGAAAAAAAACGTATTGCTGATTTTTTCGACATCAGGAATGATAATAAGTTAAAAGCAGTTTACAATGGGGTGAGTGAACATTTTAAACCGGTTACTGATGCGGCTGAACTGCAAAAAGTAAAAACAAAATATCATCTGCCGGAAAATTATTTTTTCTTTTTGGGCAATACAGATCCAAAGAAAAATACGAAAGGAACGTTGAAGGCGTTCGCGGAATTTAGAAAAACCACCAATGCCGATTATAAACTGGTGATGCTGGATTACGACAGCATTGAACTGGAAAAAGTGCTGAACGAAATAGAAGCGCCGGCTTTGATCAACCATATTGTATTAACAGGTTATGTAATTAATACTGATCTGCCGGCAATATATGCGCAATGCAAAGCATTTTTATATCCATCATTAAGAGAAAGTTTTGGTATACCCATGCTGGAAGCAATGGCATGTGGGGTTCCGGTAATCACTTCCAATACCTCTTCTATGCCGGAAGTAGCCGGCGATGCTGCCACTATAGTAAATCCTTATAAGCCGGAGGAAATTACCAATGCAATGCTTGATATATATCACAAAGCGCATCTTCGTTCACAGCTCATTGATGCCGGGTTAAAACAGGCAGCCAGGTTTTCGTGGAAGGCAATGGCAAAAGACGTATTACATATTTATAACGAGTTGTATGAAGAACTATAAAAAATTCATATCCAATTAAACTGATCAGCACATGTTATTTCTTCAACTATTTTTCTGGATCCTGGTATTTATCGTGATATATACCTATTTAGGGTATGGTATTATCTTATACGCGCTGGTAAAAATTAAACGTCTTTTTAAATCACGTAATCCGCAGCAAGCCGGCGCTGGTTATGAACCCGATGTTACCTTGTTTATTACTGCTTACAATGAGAAAGATTATGTAAAAGACAAAATGGAAAATTCATTGGCTTTACATTACCCGAAAGATAAATTACATATAGTGTGGGTAACCGATGGATCTGATGATGGCACACCCGATATCATAAAAAAATATGCACAGGCTACCGTGCATCATTTGCCTGAACGCAATGGAAAAATCAGCGCCATGAACAGGGGAATCCAGTTTGTGCATACGCCTATTGTGATATTCAGTGATGCCAATACATTACTCGGTAAAGAATCTATCCGCCGCATTGTACAACTCTTTTCCAATCCTTCTGTAGGCTGTGTATCAGGCGAAAAAAGAATTATGGATAAAGAAACCGATGTTGCTTCAGGAGCAGGCGAAGGATTGTACTGGAAATATGAATCCGCATTAAAAAAATGGGATGCAGAATTATATTCCGTGGTAGGCGCCGCGGGTGAATTGTTTGCGATAAGAACCGGGTTATACAGAGAAGTAGAAAAAGATACGTTACTGGATGATTTTATTATTTCATTGCGGGTGGCACAGGATGGTTACACTATACAGTACGATCCCGAAGCATATGCTATTGAAAACGCTTCAGCTAACGTAAAAGAAGAACTGAAACGTAAAGTCAGAATTTCTGCAGGCGGCATTCAATCTGTTGTACGGTTGCGTTCTTTGCTGAACATATTTAAATACGGAACGCTTTCTTTTCAATACATTTCACATCGTGTATTGCGCTGGACCCTTACACCACTTTGTTTGCTGTTGTTACTGCCTGTTGGGTATATATTGGCTTACAACCAAGGTTTACTAAGCACAGGCATGTATACTACCCTATTTTGGTTACAACTTCTTTTTTACGCAGCAGCGCTTATAGGTTGGTTTTTAGAAAACCGTTCCACAAGAATTAAAATTCTTTTTGTTCCTTATTACTTTTTTATAATGAACCTTTCTGTTTTTCTTGGATTTTTCCGTTACATTAAAAAGTCTCAATCAGTAAACTGGGAAAGAGCAAAAAGAGCCGCCTGATAAAGCGGCTCTGTATATTCAAATTTTTGCAAGCGGGCAGTAAAACCATCCCTCATGGTAATGTGCTTTACTATAGTTTAATAAACCTGGAATAGAAAGTAGTTTCTTTACCCTGTTGAATACAGCATACATACGTTCCCTTGTTTAACCTGTCTGTATCTATTTGTATTTGTTGTAATCCTTCATTAACCGCATTGATGGCCTTTTGAAAGATCAGTTGTCCCGTTAAAGTATAAATGCGCAGATAGTGTGTGGAAGCTGCTGTTGCCATATATCGCAGGTTGAGCCTGGCGTATACAGGATTAGGAAATAAAGTTGGTTTAGCGCTGATAGCACCGATATTAACGGCGTCTGCTTTATGGCTGTCATTACCGGCTATTCTGTTTACCACAGCATTGTATTCCGTTGCGCCAATATCGTAGTAGCCACCAAAAAGACGGGCCTGATTGTTATAATCGGTTGCGATAGATGAATCATTCTGGTATCCCGTATTAATGAGTGGTGAGCCGGGAAGAATCGAATAATCAGTGGTAGAAATTCCGGCATCATTGATATTTCTGGTGAAAAAATTATTTTTTAATTGAACATCCGACGCGGCATACATAATCAGTACATAAGAATCTTTACCCTTAAAAGAGGTATTACCATTTTGATACAGGTCATAATTACCCGGGTTAACAATAAGATTAGAAGCAACCAGGTTATTGCGGCTTTTTACGCTCTGAAAACGAATGCCATCTGATTTCGGATTGATGATATCATTAAACATAATGGTAAAAGATGAATCCTGCAATACCGACACATCAGAAACAAATATGCCATGCTTGGGCTTGGTTTTATCTTCCGGGAAATAACTCTGACCTGCATTAACAATAACATTATTGTATATTTTATTACTGCCTAATCCATGATCTTCTATTCCATCTCCCTTTCCATCGGTAATAAGATTGTTATAGCAATTGCATCTTGAGCCACCACCCAGTAATATGCCAGACATCTGGTTTTGTGTTCCGGATTTGCTATCGTTTATTATCGTGTTATGATGCACCTCGCAGTTCAACGGTACTGATGCCACCTGTATTCCATCCCATCCGGTGTTCTTTACAATGTTGTTGTAAATGCTCACATTATTGAGTACAGCCGGCATAACAATGGTGTCTTTTCCGCTACAGGTAAGTTTTACACCTGAGGAATAATAAGAACTACCGATATACATACCTTCATTGACTGTATTATCAATATAGTTGTCGTGAATATTGGTATTAAACTGTGTAAAGGTTTCACGGGTTGCGGCGCATGTGCAGTCAGGATCTGTTTTTGCCATTATACCTGTTAAGGCGCAATTTTCTATAGAAATGTGATCTATTTCAAAATCAGATGTCATTCCGTTTACGCCTATGCCGGCGCCAGTTCCTACTTTGGTGAGTTGAATACCATACCGGTTAATACTGTCTCCCTGCCCGGATAGTCGTATATAGCGGCAATTAATAATCGAAATACCGTAATAACTTTCCGTGTAAAAATTTACAATGCCGCCTTTGTTTAAAATAGTGATTGGTTTTTCCGGAGATCCTTTTAAATTTCTGATCAATAATTTATCCCGGGTTCCTGCTTTTAAAAAAATAGTATCGCCGGGTTGCGCGCTTTTATATTTGTTTGATAAACCGTCTATCAGGTTGGCTGTTGAATCTGTTAACCAGCCAGACGTTTGCGCGTTAACGTTATGTGCTAAAAAAACAATAGTGGAAAAAACGAAAAGTATCCTTTTCAGGTTCAGGGTTGAAGGGTTCATAAAACTAGTTTAGTTGGTTGAAAAATGGTTGAAATACTATCAGAAATAAGCTGTAGCAAAAATAGGATACAAAAAAATGCTACTACAATAGAGGTAAAAGTATTTCTACAATATGGATAAAATAATTTGTTGAAATTCAATACCCTAAGTAGTTTCACTGGTATCACATTTAGTGTATCCATCACCGTGAAAACAAAAAACGATAAAGAACTTTACGTATGAAAATTAACGCTAAGGTTTCGTTACATGTGGAGTAAAGTCTGCCTGCTTATGGGTACGCTACCAAAGCCGTCATCTTAAGCAACGTGAATGCAAAGCGTTCTGTTCCATCAGGAACATTTTCTGGGTGGAAAATATAAAAATATGGATTGCGTGCCTGGATATATCAAAGCCAAGCGCTGATGGCTTATTCCGGTTCCTTATACACAATCTTTACTTGTGGATATTGAACAATCAGCTTGTTTACTATCAATGAATCAATACCTGTGGCTCCAACATATAATTGCTTCAGGTTTGTAAGCTTCATTAATTTTTCGATGCCCGTAGCGGAAACTTTCGTGTTGTACAAATTCAGGTATTCCAGTTTTGATAATGATAATAGACCATTAAGTTTTTCATCTGTAATCTCATTATCATTCAGCATCAGTTTTCTCAGGTTTACTAATGTGCCAATACTGCTTAATACATCATCCAGCTTTCCTGCATGGTTTATTCTTAACCATACCAACTGATCTTTTAATGCAACCAATTTCGTTACATCAATGGTATTTTTTCCAATACCATTAAAAGTAGCCTGCAACAGGTTGCTTTTTTCCGCCAATGGCAACACCTGGAAACCTGACGCGTTTAATTCCTGGATAGTGGCGCTGTTGGCAGGCGCAACGTCTTCATTCAGTGTGCTGCTATTATTTGCTGTGATACCGAAATACATAATAAAAGCTTTGCGCATCGCTGAGTCAGGGTGCAGTGCAGTGATCTTTGCCGATGCCGGCGCCTGCTTTTCAATCCACCATTTAATAATGGCAATTTGTTGTGCGGTCAATGGCTTTTTCCCTTCGGCAGGCATAAACTTTTTGTCATCAGCAGGCAGTGTGATCCGCTGGTAAATACTGCTTTTTTCAATACTACCCGCAACTACAGCCGCACCTTCCTTGCCTCCCTTCATCAACTCTGCAAACGAGGTCAGTATCAGCTCTCCTTTCTTTTTCTGGATGTTATGACAGCTCACACATTTGGCTTTGAAAATAGGCATAATGGCGTCGGCGAATATATCTGCAGAATCGAGCGACGTTATTTTTTTTGCTGTTGTGGTTTGTTCTGATGAAGCACCGAATAGTTCAGCAACTGATGCAGGTTTGTATTCTGTAAGATAATCTCCACCGTGGGTAAGCG